>DFCD01000008.1:290-3363 GCA_002366885.1 Verrucomicrobia bacterium UBA3063 | reverse complement strand
CAGCGTGTAGTTGCCCGCATCGGCGCCACCCAGCGTCATCGCCGTGGTGACGGTCTTGCCCGTGCCGACATTCTTGTCGGCAAAGGTTCCGCTGGTCCCGCCACTCAGGGTGACCGTTTCGGTTCCGATGTATTTTCCGTCGTTCGGCGCCGTGGAGCTGCCCACCAGCACCGCGCCGGTGACCACCGCGCTGTCCGTCCCGTCATACGCCTTGGTCGTCGCCGCCGCGCCGAACACCTGCAGGTCCTTGGCGGAGATTGTTCCGTTCAGCGTTTCCGTCGGGTTCAGCAGGTTGTAGTTGGCGACCAAACCCCCGGTTGCCAGGTCATCGGCCAGCTGATAGGTGACGGAGACGGAAGACGATCCACCCACATTGGGCGAGGAGAACGTGCCCGATCCTCCGAGCACCGAAACCTGCAGCTGCTCGGCACCGACGAGGCCGCTCAGCGTCCCCAGGGTGAGCGCGGCGGTGGTGGTTCCGTCATAGACCTTGTTGACCGTGCTGGAGGTCATGGTGATGTCCTTCGGCAGGATGGTCCCGGTCAACGTGGGAGAGGTGAAGTTGTAAAGGGAGGCGCCGGATCCGATCAGGATCATGCCGGTGGTGACGGTGATTCCGGAACCGGCGTTTTTGGAGGCAAAGGTGCCGGTGGTGGCGTTCCCCAGCGAGACGTTGTTGGCCGGCCCGCTCGGCGCCGCACCGGTCAGACTGGCCGAGGTGGTGCCGTCATAAACCTTGGTGGTGACACTGGCCACAGCGGAAAGGGGCGTGGGATTTGCCGAGACCCCCTGCTGCCCGGTGTTGTTGGGTGTGTTGATGGACCCGGGAACGGTGGGTCCACCAGGACCACCACCGCCGCCTCCGGTCACCCCGGAAGGCGTCAGACCGCCGAAAGGACCGCTACCCCCGCCACCCCCGGCGGTGTTGATGTTGGCCAACTGCGAGACGGTCCCGACGCCTGTCAGGTTGCCGTTAAAGCCCGGAGTGGAGATGGCCATGACAAAGGAGGGGGGCGCGGGATTGGGCGGCGGGGAAGCCGCCGTCAACAGCTGCCCGCCGAAGGTAATGGCCACCCCGCTGGTCCCGGTGGGACTTAGGACGCCCCGGCTGATTTGGGTTTGCTGCCCGATCGCGGTGTTGAGAATGGCGCCGGTAGTGGGCAACGGAGTGGGAAAACCGCCGATCAGCGGGGTGGAGCGGATGACTTGCCCAAGATCGACGGTGTGGAGGCTGGGCGCACCGCCGTTGGCTCCAATCACTGCCAGCTGCCCGGGGGCGATGGTGACGGATCCCGATGGCGCGGCCACGGTGGTGGCGGCGTTTCCTTGCAGAACGACCAGACCAAAACCGCCGGTCGCCCCGGCGGTTTTGCCACCCGAACCGTCCGCCGGGTAGGCGGTGACGAGGAAAGTTTTCCCAGCCGGATCCCCGGCCACCGCCCCGGAAACCCCGCCGGAAACAATGTTGATCCCCTCCGCCGCGGGGGGCGTGCAGACCAGAGCGGAGCCCCGGTCGAGACGAACCGTCCGGTCATTGGGATCAAAGGAAAAGGTGGAGTTGTTGCCGATCCGGATCTTGCTGCCATCCGGGAAAGTAATCTCCGCAACTGCCTGGGCCTGCGTCTGAATCTGGCCCCCGGCCGTGATTTTATCCCCCACCGAGACAATCTCGGAATTCCCTCCGTTCATCCTTTGCACAGTGGGAAGCAGCGCAGTGATGGTCCCTTCCCCCAACTCAGCTGCAGAAACCGCCCCAATCGCGCCAAGAATCATTCCCAAGAAAATGGCGGGCGGAGAACCAAGGCGATTGGGAACGAGAAAACGCATAATGGCCTTACTTTTTCAGACCGGATTCCGCATCGGTTGGTTCAATCAGACACATTTTTTTAATCGTTAAAAATTCGGGCACTTTTTGCCGTCATAAACTGTTAAATGATAATACATAAATCATAAATTTCAAGGGCCTCAAAAGGGGGCTTTTTGGCAGAATGGCTTTTCACTAAATTTTACATAATTTCATAGCGGTCATACCTTTAGTCAGAAAATAAGAGTTGGTTAACAGTATTAACCACAAGGAATAGTGGCAAATATTTTTTCTTTCAAAATATAGTGTTGTTGGAAAATTTTTTACTTCTTTTCAGCATATTTAAGATAACATTTCAGCATTGCGTTCTATGCTTTGCCAATTCCGAAAAATCCCGGTTTTCGCATACCTGGCCATGGCGTGGATCCTGCTGTTCGCCCGGCCAGACCTTTATGCCCAAGGGGCCGGCGCTGCAGCTGTCTCCTCGCAAACCAGACAGGATTTGCAGCTCCGCCAGCAACTGAAGGAAAGCGATAGCCAAGGCACTTCCAACCGGGCCGTGGAGGAGGAGAGCGTCACCGCCAAAGCGTTGCCCGAGGACATGGGCAACCTTCCCATCATGACGGAACCGGCCCGCAAACCCTGCTTTTATCTCACCGTGGACACGCAGGCTTTTTACAACAGCAACGTTCTCTATGCGGAAAGCGGGGGACAAAAGTTCGCCGCCTGGCAAATCATCACCACCCCCGAAATCGGCTTTGCACCCTCCATCCAGGAGGAGCGTTACTCCATGTTTTTCCCCCGACTGGGATTCCGCTACCAGTTTTTCACCTATGCCCAGTCCGAGCCGGGATCGCCGCCGTACAATTCGACGGGAATTTCCGCAAACAATTTCCAGGTGATGAATCCCTTCGCCTCCCTGGGGTGGTCCTTCAGCGACGATCTTTATCTGACGTTTTCCGCCAACGCCAACCTGTACCAGGGATCGGGAAGGGATTGGTCCGCTTACGCGAACTTCCTCGATGAATATCCCCTCTCCTGGCAGGCCACCTGGTTCAAGCCCCTGGCCGACTGGAATTCCATCAATGTGACCGGCTACGCCTCCTACGTTTTGGCCAACCCCACCAACTTCACCCGCACGGATAACAACCTTACCCTGGCCTGGGTGGTCAATCCCCTCGATGAACTGGGTCTCCAGGCGTACGCCAGCTTCCGTCTGGCAAAATACACGGGCACCAACGTGGCCGGCCAGTTCGACAACTCGGATCG
>DFCD01000008.1:0-235 GCA_002366885.1 Verrucomicrobia bacterium UBA3063 | reverse complement strand
GCCTTTGTCAGCTGGACCAAGAGCGACAGCAGCGTGGCCGTCGCCGAAACGGGCGATTTTGAGGCTCTTAACGCCGGTACCGGACTCAACCTGATTTATCGGTTCTGAAGATGAAATTCCTTTTCCTGCTTGTCCTTGCGGTCCTTCCCCTTTCGGGGAGGTCGGAAACCGCCCCGGAAAACATTCCCCCCTCCCCCAGCCGGCTTACCTTTGCCCAGACCGCCCCGCCTTCCGC
>DFCD01000059.1:22340-24286 GCA_002366885.1 Verrucomicrobia bacterium UBA3063 | reverse complement strand
CGCGCCGACCAGGCCGCCAAGGAACAGGCCGAGGTGAAAATTCTCGAATCCTATCTTCCGCAGGCCATGTCCGATGCCGACCTGGAAATCCTGGTTAAGGGCGTCATCGCCGAACTCCAAGCCACGGACAAGAAGGCCATGGGGGCCGTGATGAAAGCCTGCCAAGCCAAGGCCGCCGGTCGGGCCGACAACCGCGCCCTCAGCGCCCTGGTCGGAAAGCTTCTCCCCTAGTCCGAAATCGGCCCGGGTATTCCCGACGGCCCGCCTTGTCCCGGCTGGGGCAGGGATTTCACCTCTTCAGAATCAAGGAAGCCGTCCCCATTGGCATCATGCCTGGAAAAATTTTGCTGCATCGGGGGAGGAGCCTCCTCCCAAGAGATCTTCCCGTCCCCGTTTTTGTCGAACCGCTGGATGGGGCCGGACTTGCCGGGCTTTCCATCCCTTCCGCCAGACTCACCCCCTTGCGTCGGTCCTCCCGCCGGCCCTCCTCCGGGAGGACCCCGGTGAAAGCTGGGATCGGGGGTGCCTTTCAGCTTTCGGGGATAAAAGGGATATTCCGCCGTGGCCACATAGTAGTAGGTGCCCTCCGGATATTCCGCCGTTTTGCCCACTTTCCCGTTGGCTTCATCGAGTTTGTCCGCTCCCCCCACAAATTCATAATCCTGCTCGTAGGTCCCGTCATACTTGCCGCCCGGTCCCGCCGACCCCCCCGGCCGGCTTCCGCTTTTCAGCCGATAACCGGAAGCATCCCCGGATGTTTGGGCATAAATGGGAAACCCGTCCGCCGCATATCCGATCAATTTTGGGGTCTCTGCAGACGCAAGGTTCGTCAATAGCCCGGTCGGGATCCCGTGGTAATGGTAGGCCCCGCTGGGCTGGACATGGGCGTTATTCCGATCCAGGCCGAGATTGGCCTTGGAGCCGATCGCCTCAACATGCCAGCCCGATGTCCGGTCGTTTTTCCAGTACTCCGCCGTGCCGGGATCAAAAGGAACCCCGTTCAGAGCAACGCCGATTGCCTGCATCCTTAACGGGGTAAAGGTGGCATTGGTCTTTGGGTGCAGGGGGACACGGAAGGTGTAGTTTTGCGCCGAAATGGGATTGGGACATCCCGGCCCGGGAAAAGGGCCGATTGCATGATTCGGCAAACCGTTGGCCTTGATCACACGGTACTCCCCCTCCGTCGTCAAACTTACCTGTGGGGCGGGCAGGTTGGCGGCCTGCCCGGACGATGTATCCGGATCCCCTTCATGCCCGGGATGGGCCCAGGGAGTTGCGGGCAACAGGATCCATCCGACAACAACAGCGAGGCGGGAACGCTTCATGGGGAAAAATAACCACCCGATCGGGAAAAAGTTTCGGTCCTTATTTGTTTTTTTTCAGAACGGGTATGTGGATTTCCGAACGCTTGAGAAACGGCACCATGAAAGGGCTGTTCCAATAGACCCCATAGGGTTCTCCCGCGGCCCTCCACAACGGCTGGGTTTTGAGCCATTCCCGCAGCTTGGCCAGGTTTTGCTCATAACTCTCCCGGCTGTATCCGCCACGGATGCCGATGGAAGCCACCATGCGTTCCGGCAGCACCTGCCGGCTCACTCCTTTGGGCAATTGCAGGTTTTCCCGACCCGCCGAACCGGCATCCAGATAAAACACCATCGTCCCGGGCTTCATCCTGGCCTCGACCGGCACCGTCATCGGCACCTTGTTCTGGTTGATGGTTTGAAACAGCCGCATAAATAAACCGTTGTTTTCCTCGAAATAATCGCCCCGCGCTGAGGTGCGCAGGATCACCCCCGCCGGGAGGGTCTTGATTTCACAGATCCCCGCCGCCGTCATCCGGTAAGCCGACTCGTAGGCCTGCACTACCTGGGGAATCAGGGCTCCGACAAGAAGGCCGAAAAGGGACAGGGGCTTCAGGGGGCTTCTCCGGGCTCCAGGATTTTTCC
>DFCD01000059.1:11726-22234 GCA_002366885.1 Verrucomicrobia bacterium UBA3063 | reverse complement strand
TTGGAACCATGATGGGAGGCGATCAGGTGCAGGAGATGATCCCGCAATTCCTCGGATGCGGGTTGAAGCTCGCCCCAGCCCTTCCCCTCCGCCGCCTCCCCCTCGCGCCAGAGGGCGTTGGCCACCTCGATCCCCAGGGAAATATGCCCGATCAGCTCCCCCTTACGGCTGGGAACCGAACCGAACCCCTTGTCCCCCGTGTCGTTTTCCCAAAGTTTTCCCAGATCATGAAAAATAACCCCCGCCGCCAGCAGGTCCCCGTCGATTTCCGGATAAAGCGGCGCCACCGCTTTGGCCACCTTGAGCATCTGCGCCGTGTGGTCGAGCAATCCCCCCCGGCGCGCATGGTGGTTCCTCCGGGCCGCCGCCGCCCGCCTCCATTTTTCCGGAAATTTCTCGAAGGCCCTCAGGGTGACCCAGCGCAGACGCGGATCCTTCATCCCCTTGGCCGCCGCCAGGCACTCCTGCCAACGCTGCTCAAGCTGTTTGCGGCGCTCCTCCCCGCCCAGGAAAAACTCCTCCTCCTCGGCCGGCCTCAACTTTCGCGCTGCCGGCCCGTCCACATTGGGACCGTAGTCGCTCGGCCCGAAAACTCCCGTCAACTCCAGGCACTCGCCCGGCTCCGCCCCCGCAAAATATTCAAAGGCGGGCGATCCGGAAAAAATGTTCAGCGAAACCCTGTCGGTCTCGTCCGCCAGGTCCACACGCAGGAACGGCTTGCCGTTCCGGGCGGTCTGTTCCCTCCTGCCGGCAAACTGGGCCCGTACGGCCCCCTTTGCCGGGGCGGTCAGCCTGAGAAAATCCCGCAGGGTCATGCCATCGCCCCGACGGCGCGGTTCAGGAAACGTGGCTGCGGGAAGCTTCGTTCCCGTTCTTCACCACCAGCCAGACCAGGCCAAACGCCACCGAGGCCGGCGCGGCCAACATGAAGAGCACGCTCCAACCAAACCCCAGCCCCACCGAGTTCAACTGGTCGGAAACCATCGCCGGTCCGCCCGCCGCATCCTTGTTCATGAAACTGTCCTTGCAGGTCGGACAGGCTTCCAGAGCAGAGCCTGCGACCATGCTTGCCAAGGCAAGGCAAAGAAAATATCGCATCCATTAACTTTACGCATCGAACCTGCCTGCCGCAAGGCCGGTTGCCTCGACTCCACCTTTTCTTTTCCCTACGATGGCGCTTATGGACAGGTCTTTGGTGCAAAAGGTGATCGAACGCCTGTCCCAAGCCAAGGCTCCCGCCCTTTTCACCCACCTCCGCCCGGACGGAGATGCCTTCGGAAGCCTCCTCGGCCTGGCCCATGTGCTGAAAGACCGGGGTCAGACCCCCACCCTGCACGTCGAGGGCAGCATGATCCCGATGTACCGGTTTCTCCCGGGGAGCGATCTAGTTCAGGAAATCCCCGATCAGTTCCCGACCGCGGCGGATGCCTTTGTCGTGCTCGATACCTCCACGCGCGAACGGGTCGGCAAGAAAACTGTTGGATGGAAACAGCCGGTGGATGTGGTCATCGACCATCACGTCAGCAACCCCGGATTCGGCTCGCTCAATCTGATCGTTCCGGAAATCCCCGCCACCGCCGGCGTCCTTTTCCAGCTCTTTACAACAGCCGGATGGAAAATCTCGCCAGCCTCCGCCACCTGCCTTTACGCAGGCCTATCCACCGATACCGGCTCCTTCCGCTACCGGGGAACCAATGCCCAGACACTCCGCATCGCAGCCAGCTTGGTTGAACTCGGGGCAGACCCATCCGAAATTGCCAAACATTGCTACCTGTCCATTACCAAGGAGAGATACCATCTAAAGAAGCTTACATCTGAAACTTTATCATTAAAGGATAATGAAAAATCAGGATTTTTGACAATTTTACCAGATTTTTATTCAAAAAGCGGGGCTAAAAGCGAGGACACAGAGGGGATTATTGAGGAAGTTACTTCTATTCAAGGACTTGAGGTAGCTTCGCTATTTGAATTCGGTTCTGACGGGACTTTACGGGTAAGTCTACGCTCCAAAGGCAGGGTTGATGTGAACGCCATCGCCAGCCCATTTGGGGGCGGCGGGCATCGGGCTGCCGCGGGCATCCGATTCCCCAAGGACGCGGAAAAGAATCGCGACCTTGTTCTAGCCGCCATCTCAAGGGCGATCGCCGACCTTAAAGACTGAAGATTCGCCTCAACCTAATCCTCCTCTTCATCCTAATCCGATTGTAATTCCCCGCCGAATCCTGCACTTTGAAAATCCATTGGTTCCAACCCAATTGTCATGAATCCAACCATTCAGGTTTTTTCGTAAACCTAATCGTAACCGTAAACGAATTTTATCCCTGTGATCCCTCAATTGGACGGTTTATTGCTCGTCGACAAGCCCCCCGGCAAAACCTCCCATGATATTGTCGACTTTGTCCGTCGACGCTTTCAACAACGCAAGGTTGGCCACTGCGGCACGCTTGATCCCATCGCCACCGGCCTCCTCATGCTCGTGGTCGGCAAGGCCACCCGCGTCCAGGATCTGCTCATGGCCGAGGACAAGGAGTACGAGGGNNACCCTCAAGCTCGGGGAAACCACCGATACCCAGGACGCTGCCGGAAAAATCCTCGAAACCAGGCCCGTCCCGCCCCTGGAACGCGGTGCCATCGAAGCCGCCTTCGCCAAATTCACCGGGGAATTCGACCAGGTTCCTCCCATGGTCTCGGCCATCAAGAAGGACGGCGTTCCGCTTTACAAGCTGGCCCGGGAAGGAAAAACCATTGAACGCCCCGCCCGCAAGGTGCGCATCGATCAACACGAAATCCTGGAAATCTCCCTCCCCATCGTCCGTTTTCGGATCCATTGCACCAAGGGATTTTATGTCCGCACCTACTGCCACGACCTCGGCGAGATGCTGGGCTGCGGGGGCCATATGGCCGCGCTCATCCGCACCCGCTCGGGAAACTTCGAGCTTGCCAAGGCCGTCCGCTGGCCCGATCTCGAGGCCGCCCAAGGCATCGACTACCTTGCCCGACATCTGATTTCCCTCCCGGAAATCTCCCGCATCCGCCGCACGTGACCGTCGCCGACTCGCTTCAGCCCTCTCCCCCGGAAAATTCCATCCGCCACCTCGCCCTCGGTTTTTTCGATGGCCTGCACCTCGGCCACCGTCGCGTCATTCTCGGAGGGGATTCCCCCCACGATCCCTCCCGGACCGCCGTGCTCACTTTTCGCGATCACCCGCTTTCCGTGTTGCACCCGGAAAAACATCCGGCCCTGATCACCGGCCTACCCCACAAATTGCGGATCCTGGAGACCTGGGGCATCCAAAGGGTCGTCACCCTCCCGTTCAATGCCACCCGAGCCCTGCAGGCACCGGAGGATTTTCTCGGGGAATTGGAATCCGCATTCCCCTCGCTGAAAACCGTCTCGGTCGGCCCAAACTGGCGGTTTGGAAAAAATCGCTCGGGCGATGTTCGCCTGCTCGGCCAATGGTGCGCCGGGCGCCAAATTCTGCTCGATAATCCCGCTCCCGTTCTTTTCACGGGGGAACGGATTAGCAGCAGTCGCATCCGTTCCGCCATCGCTGCCGGCCGGCTGGACGATACCGCCGCGATGCTTGGCCGGCCCTTCTCCCTTTTCGGAACCGTCGTACCCGGCGACGGCAGGGGAACCCAGCTCGGCTTTCCCACCGCAAATCTCTCCACCTCGGACGAATGCCTCCCACCCGTCGGGGTCTACGCCGGAAAAGCTCTGCTAGAAAACAACACCAACCATCCCTGTGCCATCAACATTGGATTTTGCCCAACCTTCTCTGGTTCAAAGCTTTCCATAGAAACACACCTGATTGGTTTTTCAGGAAATCTTGTTGGAAATTCCATGGAAATTCAAATACTCCGGTGGATTCGAAACGAAACCAAATTCGAAAATATGCAAAGCCTTGCTGACCAGATATTTAAAGACATTCATTCGATCTGACGGTTTGCCAGCATAAAATTCTTACCATCAACATATTAATCGGTTGAACTAACTTGGCCTGGGTTTGTCTAATCAACTACTGGAAAACTGATTTTTCCGAATTATGTTCATATGGAAAGACTTATCATGAAAAGCATAACCATCACGGGCAGGTTCCCGAACGTTGCTTTGGTCTGCCTGAGCCTCTTTTTGTCTTTGCTTGCCGCCGCAGATTCCCGGGCGGAAGTCATCCTGCAATATTTTGGAACTTCCTGGACGGAAATCGAAAAGCGTATCCCGGAGATCGCCGAGCGTGGTTACGACTCGCTTTGGCTCCCGCCCCCCAGCAAAGCGAGTGCGGGAACGTATTCCGTGGGCTTCGATCCCCTGGATCGCTTTGACCTCGGCGACCGGGATCAGGCCGGCTCCATCCCGACCAAATACGGGACCAAGGCGGAACTTCTCAGCCTGGTGAAAACGGCCCATCGATTCGGCCTTCGCGTCTACTTTGACAACGTCATGGCCCACACGGGCGGCCCCTTGGATTCCAATGTCCAGCCCGGCCAACTGTTCCCGGGAATTCCGGGCTTTGTCCCCGAGGATTTTCACATTGTCCGCGACCCGACGAACAACGTCTGGAAAAAGCCCGCCGACTGGCCGAACTGGAACGACGAGTGGCAGGTCCTCTACCGCAACCCCTTCGCCTGGGATCTCGCTTTGGAATCAGGCACCAACAACCTCAGCTTCAATCCCACCGGTTTGACGGAAGGCCAAACTTTTCCCAAATGGACAGGCATCCGGCATCCCGGCCGCCCGGAACTCTATCTCGATACCGACCTCACCGTCGGGACAGACGGCAACGGCCTTCCCCTGCATCCTTTTGCGGATTGCGAGCCGTTCCAGGACATCGGCTACCTCAAGGGAACGGTCCGGATCGGGGCGGGCAACGGACGTTTCGATTTCGAGGACAGCAACAACAACGGGCAACACGACACCGGGGAGACTTCCGAACCCTTCACGGACTCCGGCGTCGACCCCCTCACACCCGGACGCAACACCGTGACCTGGGGAGCCGGCGATGGAAAGTACAACATGGGCAACCCGGTCCCGGAAAACGTCAATGAGATGCTTCATCGCTCGGCGCGCTGGCTGCTGCACACGCTGCGAGCCGACGGCTTCCGCCTCGATGCGGTCAAACATGTCCCGGTTGATTTCTTCGGCTCCCGGGATTCCGCCACCAAGGATCGCTCCGGCTACGGATACACCGGCGAAATCCAGGAGCAGTTCAACCTGACCCGCGGCTTCACCGACTGGGACAACCACCGGGACACCCTTTTCGCCTCCTCCGGATCCCCCCGGAATGACGCGTTTCTTTTCGGCGAGCATCTCGGCTCCCCGCCCGCAGAGGGACCTTATCTGGAGGCGGGCATGCGCATCGCCAACGATGCGATTCTCAACACCGTCAAAAACAGCATCGGGTCGAACCTTTCCGGATCGGACCAAGCCAACTGGGGGGCCTACGGCACTTCCTCCCAACGGGTCAACTACGTCATGTCCCACGACAACAACTACCTTTGGCCCACAGATCGCCCCGCCGCCTTCGCCCACCTCCTCCTGCGCGAGGGAACCGCCATTGTCTACACCGACGGATACAACGAATCGACCGCGCCCGACTATTTTCCCAAGCCCGCCCAAGTCAGCTTTCTGGGCCAGTTTTCCGACGCCAGCGTGGTCTCCGCTCTCGAGGTGAATCAGGACTTTGCCCGCGGAACCCAATCCCCCAAGTGGCAGGACACCAATTTTGTCGCCTGGGTGCGCGAGGACTGGTCGGAGTACAAGGGCACCAACTCTTGGAACGCACCCACCGTCGCCTTCCTGCTCGCCCGGCCTTACCAGAGCGGCGGACAAGGCCGCCTCTTTGCCTCCGGTTTTCCCGTCGGCGCCACCCTCATCAACCACTCTCCCCACGGGGGGAATTTCCGGGTCACCGTCAATTCCTCGGGCCAGATTGTCAATGGCTCGGGACAGGCGCCGATCGTTTCCCCCGGCCAGTGGTTCGCCTTCGGATGGCACAACCCCCGGTTGCCCGTGGTATGGCAGGGGGCCCGGTACCAACAGGAACGTTCCCCGATCGAGATCCTGCAAAACGGCCAAAAGCCCCCCCTGATGGATCACTGGAGGACCGACGGGACAAACGGCGACAGCAGTTTTAACCCCTACCAGGTCCCCGCCGGCGACACCTCCTCCCGGGCCTACCGCATCCGCATCCCGCGGGTCACCGTGGCCACAAACCTCACCTTTCGCGCCACCGCGGACGGATCGGCGGAAAACATCCGCCTGAAACTGGACGGCGGCATCGACCTCAATTCCCATCTCGGCCTCGGCCCCTCCTCGGGGGAACTTCGCGATTTCCCTCCCGGGGCCACCGCCGATCTCCACAATCCCACGGATACCGTCCTGCAAACATCCACCGACACCTATCTGGGCTACGAGCAGATGCGTTTTTCACGGAGAACGGCCGAGCGATTCGCCGGGCCCACGGCCTCCCGGAGCGGCTGCGGCAGCCCTGGCTCGGAATGCTACCAGTTCACGGTGGGTTCGGCCGGGCTCCTTTCCCTTTCCAACACCGCCCCGGTCCTCGGCAACGCGCGGTGGGTCACTTCCGTGATTCACGATCCTGCCGCCACGACCACCGGTGGCCAACCCCAGCTGAGCCCCGCTCCCTCCGCAGCGGCCGGCCAGAGCATCACCCTCCGCTTCCGCGTCAACGATGCCAACACCAATCAGAAATCGGTCTGGGTCTATTACACCACCAACGGTACCAGCTACCCCGAGGGGCTGTTCGGATCCGGAAAAACCTCCACCTTCACCGCGCCGGCTGTGGAGAATCCATCCGGCTCCGGGGATTGGCAGGCTGAACTCCCCGCCTCCCCCGCCGGCACCGTGCTTCGCTACAAGATCGGCGTCAGCCGGAATAGCGCGGCCGATCCGGTGTTTCCGTTCTCCTCCGCGGATATTGATATGGCCCAACAGATGGAAACGGTCTTTGAGATCGACGGTTTCGACGCCACCCGGGCGAAGGTCAACCTCCACAATGACTACGGTCCCGTGCGGGATGGGCTGGAGGAGGGTTTCCACGTCCTGCGCAGCCGTGCCTTCGTCGGTCGCAACGACGGATCCTCCATCTTCCGCACCGAGGTCCAGACCTTCTACATGGATGCCCAACCCCCCACCGGGGCCATCCTTTATCCCAGGGAAGGCGATTCGGTCGGCGGCACCGGCTACGGCGCCGTCATCGGCACCGACGAAACCGTCACCGAGGTTTGGTACCGGATTGAGGACAGCAGCGCCGCGAATGACGATCCGCTCGTCGGCAACGGCGCCTCCGCCTGGGCTCAGGCCACTTTTCAGGCGGTGCCCGCAACGCTCTCCGGCACCACCTTCACCAAGGAATGGCGGTTCACCTACCGCAACATTCCCGCATCCGGCCTTGCCACCCTCCGGATCCGCTTGAAAGAGGCCTCTTCCGCCGCCGACCTGTCCCTCTCCGATGCGGAGGGAAGATTCACCACCCTCACCCGTACCGTCAGCACCTTCGGTCCGGAAATCTCTGTGGCCTACCCTTCCGTTAACGGGGCACGGATCGATCCGGGCTACCTCCTCAAAATCAACTTCTCCCAGGCCCTCGCCGATGGAACCACCACCGCGCAGTTGCTGGATCGATTCACCTTCACGATCAACGGTGCTCCTCTCGCCAAGACCGGATGGCAGGTCAATTACGGGAGCTACGGCCCACGCGGGGACGCACACGAACTGGCCATCCCCCTGCCCGATTCCCTCCACGCCAGCGCGGACCAAAACCACCTCTTCCGGGTCGTCTACCAGCACCCCGATCTTCTTCCCCTCGAAGCCACCCGCACGGTCATTGCCAACCCCGTCACCCTGACGATCGCCTGGCCGCAAACCAGCGGGGATCGCGTCGACGATAACTACACCCTCAAGGCCTATTTCTCCAAGAACCTCGCCACCGGCCTGAGCACCAGCCAGCTTCTTGGGCGATTCTCCTTTGCCGCCAAGGGCATCGCCCAGTCTTATCCATCCTTTTCGGTCAACTATGGCTCCTTCGGCCCCGGTAACGCTTCCCACGAACTCTCCGTCCCGATCCCCGACCTTTACGACGGCAGCACCGGAACCAGCCACCTCCTCACCGTGTCCTACACCTTCCCCAGTGGTCGGTCCCTCTCCGCCACCCGCACCGTCACCGCCAACCCCAGCACCCGCAACACCCTGGCCAAATTCAACGGACTCTTTTTCACGGCCAGCGACCCCGCCTCGATCAAGGATCCGGGCGCCGATCCCGACGGGGACGGGCTCAGCAACCTGCTGGAATTCGCCCAGGGGACCAATCCCAGAGCCGCGGAACCCGGAGCCTTGGGATTAGCCACCACCTCGACGAACGGCTCCTTCGTCGTGCGTTTTGTCACTCGCTTGGGCCGCAACTACCATGTGGAGGCGACTCCCGACCTCAGCCTCTGGACCAAAATCCCGGGGAGCGACCGAATCGGCAACGGAGCGGAAAGCGAAGTCACCGACACCAACTCCCTCCAGCAGAACCGCCGGTTTTACCGGGTCCAAATCACCGTGCCGTGATCCAACCCCGCATTCCCCTTCCCAGGTTTGCGGCAATCGTCTGGCTCGCCACCCTGCTGCCCGCCTTCGCCCAGCTCGGCAACGTCTGGCACGTGCCTGCCGAAACCAGAACCTCCGGCATCTACCCCGCCGGAATGCGCGATCCCCTCAATCCCTTGACCAACGCCAGCGTCACCTTTTACCAGGGTGTCTACAAAGCCAACACCGGCGGCAACAATCAGACGGGAGGAACCTTCTATTACCGGGTGGCCGGCGGCGCCTGGCAAACCTCCGCCCTGGGCTGGCATAACAACGAGACAAACAACGGCTCCGGCTTCGTCCAGGTCTGGAAAAGCACGGTCACCATGCCAACCACCGTCGGCACCCTCTTCGAATACTATTTTGCCACCACCTTCAGCGCGCCCTTCACCAGCCCCACCTACATTTACAACAACGGCGGCACCGCCACGACCGCCACCCAATCCACCGCCGCCGCCAGCCCCTTTTCCTTCACCGTCACCGCCCCGTCGGCCTCCGCCTCCTTCACCGTTGCCACAACCTCCACCGGCACCCTCAACGCCGAGTACACCACCAGCAAACTGTACGTCAACGAGGCCAGCAACGATGCCGTTCCCATCACCATTTCTTTTGCCCCGGGCGTCTCCGTCAGCGAGGTCGAGCTCTGGACCAACCTCAACAACCGCGACCGGGCCGGCGCCGACGCCGACGGGGACGGCATCCACGACGGCATCCTTCCTCCGGCTCCCCCCGATACCAAGCCGGCCGGATACACCTCGGGCATCTACCCCACCAACGGGTACTTTCAGGCCATCCCCCTCACCGGATCCGGCGGGACCTATACCCTCACCACCAATGCGGTCAAAACCGGCGCCTACCGCCTGACCGGCCGCTACAAGATCAGCGGACAAACCAACTGGACTTGGTTCAGCGGGCGGGACCACTGCATCACCGTCGCCCCCAAGCTGGCCCGGAGCATGCAGGTTTACGAAATCAATGTCTTCAACGTCAACGCGACCACCAACACCTTTGCGGGCCGTTCCACCTTCGAGTCCCTGATGGACACCAACAACGGCCGCGTCAACCTCGCGTCCCTGCGGGAGCTGGGCGTCAACACGCTCTGGTTCCAACCCATCCATCCCAATGGCATCGAGGGCCGCGAAATGTTCAACGGGACGGCCTATGATCCCGGCTCTCCTTACGCCGTGAAAAATTTCTTCGAAGTCAATGAGCGGATGACCACCGCCTACAATTCGGGCGGTTCCACCGCCGCCAACCGCTCCGCCTCCCTGCTGGCCTTTTCCAACTTTGTTGCCGCCGCCGACGCCCGCGGCATCCACGTGATGCTCGATGCGCCCTTCAACCACACCGCCTTTGACTGTGAGGTCTCCAGCCAGGGCCTACCCCTCTTCGCCGAAGCCGGCCTCAATACCTCCGGCTGGAGCGCCACGGATCCGATCAAAAGCCGGGAGGCCCGTTTTTACTCCTCCGCCGGGGCTGCCGGCACCGCCTACGCTGTCCCGGCCAACTCCGCCGCCGACGTCGCCACGGCCCCCGACCGCACCGATTTTGGCAAGTGGGCGGATGTGAAAGACGTGTTTTTTGGACGCTACTCCGCCCTGGTCACCGGCAATCCCCCTTCGGCGCAGAGCGAGGCCACCAAGAACAGCGAGGCGGACGGCATGGACTGGTCCGATCTCCGCGGCGGGCCCGGCTCCAACGGGGCCGTCACCCGGGCCGTCTGGAAATATTTCGCGCGCTACGTTCCCTACTGGCTGGAACAGACCGGGCTGCCCGCCGGCAGTTCCCCGGCCGCGCAGGAATTCACCGGCATCGACGGTCTCCGGGCCGATTTCGGCCAGGGCATGCCCCCCCAGTTCTGGGAGTACTGCATCAACGTGGCCCGCACCCACAAGTGGAACTTTGTCTTCATGACCGA
>DFCD01000059.1:0-11670 GCA_002366885.1 Verrucomicrobia bacterium UBA3063 | reverse complement strand
CTCAATGAAAACATCGTCTTCCCCTGGCAAAGCGCCGGCAACACCACCGGCCATCGCGGGATTTTCGAGGAACGCCGCACCTCCTACGGGCAGGGCTTGGTCCTCCTCAACAACACCTCCCATGACGAGATCGGCTATGGTGATCCCTGGCAGGCGTTCATCCGTTATGCGGTGGGCAGCACCATCGACGGAGCCCCCATGATCATGTACGGCCAGGAAATCGGCACCTCCTCGAGCCTGAGCTTCCACAGTTATGAAATGAATGGCGGAAAATCCATTCCCCACTTCAAGGCATGGAACTCCATGCAACCCCAGTGGACGGCATGGTCGACCAACGCTTATGGGGTCAAAAACCTCATCCCCGCCTATTCCGGCGCCGGCAAGGCCCGGGAATTCAGCGCCGCTCTCCGCTCCTCGGGTCGCTGGTTCCTTAACCCGGTCGGATCCACCGGTCCCGATGAAAATATCTTTGCCGTGGCCAAATACGAGCAAGCCAACGCCTCCCCCGCCTCCAAGGACGTGGTGCTGGCCTTTGTGAATCTCAACCGCAGCAACACCTCGGCCAACACCTTTGCCATTTCCTCGGGTCTGGGAACCCTGCTCGGCATCAACCCCGGACGGACCTACAACGTTCGGAACATCGCCGCCTACCTCGGCCCCAACAACGAATATTCCAACCGGCGCACCAGATTCCTTTGGGGCTCCAATGGAATCAGCGGGGCCAACATCCTTTCCAACGGCATTTACGTTTCTCTCCCGGGCGTCCCCTCCACGGACCTGGCTTGGAGCAACGCGCCCTTTGAGCCCCAGTATCTGAAACTTTACGATGTCACGCCTCCTCCCGCCGTGGACGGCGCCATCTCGGTCACCCCGCCTTTCACCGTACCCGGCACCACCACCAACTTCACCGTAAATGGAACCGCCACCGTCTCCTGGTCGGCGGTAACCGACCCCGGAGGACCGACCCCCGCCTACCAGGTCACCGTCCGAAAATCCGACGGCTCCCTCCTAACCACCCGGGAAACCAGCTCCACCAGCGCCAATCTCACCGGCCTGACACCCGGCGACACCTACACCTTTACGGTCACCGCGGTGAATCCCAACGACACCTCCAAGACCTCCTCCGCTTCCGCATCAAGCGGCTCGATCGTCTCCCTGGTCCCCTCGAACGACGATGACGGCGACGGCCAAAGTAACGCTGTTGAGCTCGCGGCCGGAACCAATCCGAAAAATAGCCAAAAGAACTTTGTGGCCAGCACCAGCCGGCCCACCGCCGACAGCGTCAACATCACCTGGACACCGGTTGCCGGCCGTACCTACCGGATCGAGGCCGCCACCAGCCTGAATTCCCCTCTTTGGGTTCCCCTTGCCACTGGGCAAACGAGCGGCTCCTACACCGAAAATTTCGTCACCAGTGCCGCCCGCTTCTACCGAGTCGTCGTCGAATAAAAGCCTTTCGCTTTCTGACCTCCCGTAATTTCAGGCCTTCAGTCACATCTTTTCCTATCTTCCATCTCCTAACTCCTATCTCCTCTGCAACTACATTTTCATCCTACTCCTAATCCAAATTCCCTGCTGTAAGTCGTTGTCTTTTAACGGTTAGAGCCCCAGGTTTGCTTCAACGAAAACCCCTGCTTTATTGTCTAAGTAGTTAAGTAACAAATGAAACGACGTCTTGGCGCGATTGCCATTGTTTTGATGGCCTTAACGGCTTTAGCCGCTGTTTTGTCTTATGTTTTTCCGCCGGAAAAAAACGGAGGGAATCCATCCGCAACTTCCGAAACCCCAACCTCCCCGGCTTTCCCGGATTCGAAGCAGGCATCCTCCGCTTCCCCTCATCCCCAATCCCCGGACCAATCCGTCCCCCCAACGCAGGATTCCACGACGAATCGCCTCGCCAAAAAAACCCTTCCTGCGGCGGCTCCGCGCCGAACCATCGCCGACGTTCTGGAGGGGGTCGATCTTTCCAAGCCGGGCGAGAGAGAGAGGGTCGTCGCGGAAATGCGCCAACTGGAGGAGGGCAGAAAATCCCAGGCCGAAAAGATTGCCCGGGAAAAGGGTTGGCCCATCCGGGTGGAGACCCCCAACGGTTCGGTCCGGGAAATTGCCGACCTGGATGAAAGTGGAAACCCCGTCTACTTCATCACCCACAACGCCAACGCGGCCGTCTCCACCGCAGCCAACATCGTTCAAGTCAGCCCCTACTCCCTCAGCGGCCTGAATATGATTTTGGGGCAATGGGACGGCGGCTCCTCCCGCTCCACCCACCAGGAGTTCGGGGGCCGCGTCTCGGTCAAGGACGGAACCGCCGCCATCGACCACGCCACCCATGTCGGCGGCACGATGATCGCGGCAGGCATCACGGCAGCGGCCAAAGGCATGGCTCCCTCGGCCCGCATTGATTCCTATGACTGGACCTCGGACAAAACGGAGATGACCGCCGCCGCCGCCGCCACGGCCACCGACACCAACCGGATCCTGATCTCGAATCACAGCTACGGTTATGTTGCCGGCTGGGTCTATGTGAACGGAGGAAGCCCTTATCGGGTGTACGAATGGTACGGCAACGGCACAACCACCAACTCCGCGGAAAGTGATTTCGGCATGTACAACACCTATGCGAAAGACTCGGATGCCCTTGCCTTTAGTTCTCCCTACTACCTGATGTTCCGCAGTGCGGGAAATGACCGGTGGGACAACCCCTCCGACGGACAGGCCGTCGGGCTCTCCGCCAACGCCACCAGCGTGGTTACCTATGACCGTTCGATCCATCCGGCGGGGGACAACAGCTACCGCGGAGGCTACGAAACCATCAGTTACGATGCTTTGGCCAAAAATGTCATCACCATCGGATCGGTTTCCGATGCCGTCAGCGGGACGAATCGGAGCGCGGCCATGGCAAATCTCAGCTCTTTCTCGAGCACCGGCCCGACCGACGACGGCCGGATCAAGCCGGACGTGGTGGCCAACGGCGAGGACCTTTATTCGACCCTGAGCGGAAGCGACACCTCCTACGGCTCCATGACCGGCACCAGCATGTCAGGCCCGAACGCCGCCGGGTCCGCCGCCTTGGTGGCCCAGCAACACCTTCTTTCCTTCAACAAGGCCATGCGCTCCAGCACCCTCAAGGGCCTGCTCATTCACACGGCGGACGACCGGGGTAACCCCGGCCCCGATTACCAGTACGGCTGGGGCCTGATCAATGTGCGGGCGGCCGTCGACCTGATTCAGGATCAAAAAACCAACCCCGCCAAGCTGCGGCTCGTGGAGGGAACCGTGGATGCCACCAACAAGACCGTCACCCACCGGTTTCTCTGGGATGGAACCAACCCTATCCGGATCACCCTCGCCTGGATCGATCCGGCTGGAACTGCCGTCACCACCGCGGACTCCAGGACCCCCCGCCTGGTCAACAACCTCGACCTCAAGCTGATCCGGCCCGATGGCGGGACAAACCTGCCCTACGTGATGCCCTTTGTGGGAAACTGGACCCAGGCTTCCATGTCCTCGAATGCCATCACCGGCACCAACAACGTCGATAATGTGGAACAGGTTTATCTGGCCACCCCCTCCGGCGCAGGAACCTACCAGGCCGTCGTCAGCTACCAGGGATCCCTTAGCAACAGCCTGCAGGCCTACTCCCTGCTGGTCTCCGGCTCCTCCGATACTGCCGCCCCTCCCCCGGCGATGACCGTCGATACCGTCAATCCCCCGAGCGGGTATGCCCGGACCTTCACGTTTGACGTGGGAGGAACCTTGTTTGCCACCAACGCCACCTTGCGATTTGCCCGGACGGGATTTTCCGACGTGGTGGCCACCAACCTGCAATATCTCAACTCCTCCAGCCTGCGTGGACAGGCCACTTTCCCGGCCAACGGCACCGGAAGTTGGGATGTCACTGTCAGCAATTCCCCCAGCCAGACAGGCACGTTGAGCAATGGCTTCACCCTGCTGGCCTCCTTGGCCGCGGAAAATTTCGAAGGCACAACCTCCGGTTGGTCCAGCACTTATCTTACCAATACCGGATATTCCAGCAACGGATGGACCCTGACCACCAATGCCTCCAGGTCAGCCTCCAAGGCTTACTTCGCCCCGGGGCCATCCAGCCGCTCGACGACTTATCTGACCTCGCCGTCCTATCCGATCCCCGCCGGAGCCACCAACCTGCAGATCCGCTTCTGGCATTCCTACAATTTCCAGACCAGCCGGGACGGGGGACGTCTCGAGCTCTCCAACGACGGGGGTTCCACCTGGTTCGCCATGGAAACCACCAACACGGACGAAGGCTTCTCCAGCGTCCCCTACAACGGCACCATTTCCTCCAGCACGAGTGATTTCAACCTGAAAAAAGCTTGGACCGGATCGTCCTCGGGATTCGTGGAAACGGTCGTCACCATCAACACGCCAAGCAAGTATGCGGGTCGTAATCTCCGGATTCGCTGGGTCCTGGCCAGCAACTCGAGCACCTCCAGTGCGGGCTGGTATATCGACGACCTCGTGGTGCTGGGAAGCACCCCTCCCGTCAATACACCCCCCGCCATCACCTCGACAGCTTCCTCCTCCGCCTTGAGTTTCACCAATGACGGTTTCATCAACTGGGGACTGTTGCCGGGAGACTCCCTCACGCTTTCCGTGCGGGCCTCCGACGACGGCGGGGAGCCCGCCCTGTCCTACACCTGGTCCTCCGATGCCGCGCCGGGACCCGATGCGCCCTTTTTCAGCCCCAACGGCTCCAACCTCTCCAAGGACACCACCGTCTACTTCAACAAACTGGGCGATTACGCCCTCACCGTTTTCGTGCGGGACGCAGCCGGTCTCGAGACGAGTAGCACCGTTCACGTCCGGGTAATTCCCGCGGCCAGCGCGGTGGCCGTCTTCCCCGGATCCGCCAACCTCTCCTTCGGGACCACCCAGGCCTTCACCGCCGTGCTGCAGGACCAGTTCGGCACCCCCATGCCCCAGCAACCGGCCACCTGGAACTGGTCGGTCAACGGCGGCGGTACCGTCAGCCCGAACGGCCTATTCACCGCGACTTCCGTGGGCGGCCCCTACACCCTGAGCGCGGAGGCCGGTGGCCTGTTTGACGCCGCTGACGTTACCGTGGTGAAGGCAAATCAGACGATCGCTTTCACCACCCCGGCCTTCGCACAGTCCGGGGATATTCGCCCGCTCTCGGCCACCGCCAGTTCGGGGCTTCCGGTGAGCCTGGAAGTAGTCCCATCTTCCCTCGCCACCCTCAACGGCAGCGCCCTCACATTCCTTTCCGCCGGAAGCGTCACCATCACCGCCAGGCAGGCCGGAAACGAAAACTACCTCGCGGCACCCGAGGTTGCCGTGACCGTCTCGGTCAGCAACCCCACCTTCTCGTCACTCTTTGCCACCAACAACCCCACCAGCGATGCCGATGGGGACGGCATTCCTGCCCTGGCCGAGTACGCCTTGGGCGGAAGCACCAACGGGAATGACCAGGACCTCCTGCCTGTCCCCACCCCGTCGGGTTCGGGCCTCTCCCTGGTCGCTGTTGTCCGGACCAACGACACCAACCTCCAGATCTACCCCCAGGCCTCCCTCAACCTCTCCTCCTCCAACTGGTCAGCCTCCGGTTTCACCACCAACATCCCGCCGCAAACCAACGTCCCCGTTGGTTTTGAACGCAGGGAGTATCAGTTCAACGCCGGCACCAACCCAAGGGCGTTCCTTAAGCTGACCATCGAGCAGCAGTAATCCTGGTAGGGACGACCGTCTCGGTCGTCCGATTGAAATTTCCAGTCTTGGGAATCGATTGATCCATCGGCTGAGCAGGATGCTCAGCCCGTCCTAATCCTCATCCTTCCACCTAATCGCAAAATCGCTACGCGGTTTTGCCCAGCTCGGCCTCGTGCCGGATGTCCTTCCCCGTGTAGAGGTAGAACACCAGCTCCGCGATATTCTTGGCGTGATCCGCTGCCCGCTCAAAAAACCGGGCCACCAGCATCAGGTTGAGCGCCCGGGTGATGGTCTTGGGATCCTCCACCATGAAGCTGGTCAACTCCCGCTCCAATTGCCGGTTGATGTCATCCACCCTCTCGTCCATGCCGATGATGGTCGCGCACTTCTCCGGGGTGATCTCCACAAAGGCGTCCGTGGTTCCGCGGATCATCGAGAGCACATCCGCCCCCATCCGCGGAATGTCCAGGAGGGGCTTGAGCGGCGGCTCATCCATCAGGATCAGACTGCGGCGGGCGATGGAAACCGCCTGGTCCCCAATCCGCTCCAGGTCGTTGGAGATTTTGGAGGCCGCCAGCATCAGGCGGCACGCCAACGCCATCGGCGCCTGCGTGGCCATGAAGTTGGCCACCATTTCGTCAATCTCCACCTCCAGCCGGTCCAGCTCCGAATCCGCCTCGATCACCTGCCGGGCCTTCCGCGCGTTCCGCTCCACCAGCGACTCCAGCGCCAGGTTCAGGTTGTCGTGCGCCTTGCTCGCCATCGCCAGCAGGGCCTCCCGCAACGTCAGCAGTTCCCCGCGGAAATAGCCGCGGATCCGTTCCAGCTTTTCCCCTTCAGGCTCGAAACCCGCTTGGATCATCTTTCCTAGGTACTCCCCGGGGCGGACTTGTCAACGGGGGATGCGGAGATCATCCGAACCGTCCCGAAATATAGTCCTCGGTCTGGGGTTTCGCCGGGTTGGTGAACACCCGGTTGGTCTCCCCGAACTCGATCAGTTCCCCCAGATACATGAAGGCGGTCATGTCGGAAATCCGCCCCGCCTGCTGGAGGTTGTGGGTCACGATGATCACCGTCACCCGCTTCTTTAGCTCCACGATCAGCTCCTCGATCTTCGAGGTGGCGATCGGATCCAGCGCACTGGTCGGCTCATCAAACAGCACCACGTCCGGATTGGTGGCAATGGCCCGGGCAATGCACAACCGCTGCTGCTGGCCCCCGGAAAGATTGTGGGCCAACTGGTGGAGCCGGCTCTTCACCTCCTCCCAAAGCGCCGCCTCCCGCAGGGCCTTCTCCACCCGCTCGTCCAGATCGCGGCGGCGGTTCATCCCCTGCAACCGCAGCCCGTAGGCCACGTTCTCATAGATGCTTTTGGGAAAGGGATTGGGCTTCTGGAACACCATCCCGCAACGCATCCGCACCTGGATGGGGTCGACGCCCG
The DNA here is from genome assembly GCA_002366885.1 of Verrucomicrobia bacterium UBA3063. Classification (GTDB taxonomy): domain Bacteria; phylum Verrucomicrobiota; class Verrucomicrobiia; order Methylacidiphilales; family Verrucolacustridaceae; genus Verrucolacustris. The sequence goes on along the minus strand of DFCD01000059.1, from coordinate 4,523 downwards.
GGCCCAGGATGTCGGTGTCTCCGGGTTGCAGACGGATCACCCCCTCATACCGGTTTCCCGGATACAGGTCGTGCATCCGGTTGAGACAACGCAACAGGGTGGTCTTGCCGCAGCCGGAAGGCCCGATCAGGGCGGTGACCTGAAAGGCAGGGATGTCGAGACTGACCCCCTGGAGAACCTGGTGGGTACCGTAATAAAATTTGAGGTTGCGGATCGAAACCCGGGTGGAACCGGCAACCGGCGGGGAGGAGGGCGCATTCACCAGTGGATATTCCTCTGCGCCCGCCTTCGGATCAAGATCGCCACGCCGTTCATGCTGAGGGTGATCACCATCAGCACCAAGCCGGCCGCCGCCGCGTTGGCATGGAACTCCTCCCCCGGCCGCGACACCCAGTTGAACATCTGGATGGGCAAGGCGCTGTAGGGGGAAAAGAGCCATTCGAAGGAAAGAAAAGGAGGATGGGAAATGACCGCCGGGGGCGGTAGAAACGCGATGAACGTGAGGGCCCCGATCGTGATCAGGGGAGCGCTCTCCCCGATCGCCCGCGACATCGCCAGAATCACCCCGGTGGCGATGCCGCCCGTGGAGTAAGGAAGCAGATGGTGCCAGACCGCCTGCCAGCGCGTCGCCCCCAGCGCAAAGGCGGCTTCCCGGATGGTCGCGGGAATCGAGCGCAGGGATTCGCGCGTTGCCACGATCACGATCGGCAACACCAGACAGGCCAAGGCCAGGCCCCCGGACAGGATGCTCTGGCCGAACCGGAAGGAATAGACAAACAGCCCCAGGGCCATCAGCCCGTAAAGAATCGACGGGACCCCGGCAAGGTTGGCGATGTTGATCTCAATGAAGTCCGTCCATTTGTTTTTCGGCGCGTACTCCTCCAGATAAATGCCCGCGGCGATCCCAAACGGGATGGCCACCGATGCGGTCACCACCATCAGCAGCAGGGTGCCCACCCAGGCGGAAAGGATCCCCGCCTCCGCCGCCCGGCGGGAGGGGAAGGATGTCAAAAAATGCCAGTCGATCCGGGCTAGACCGCTCACCGCAAGGTTCAGCAGCAGCACCGCCAGGATCCCCAGGGTGATCAGCGTCAGCACCATGCCCAGCCGGCCAAACCAGCGGTCGATGCCGCGGCGGCGGTGGGCCCGCCTTTCCAGGTCCAGGATGATGGTTTCAGGAAGCACGGTGAAACTTCTTTCTCAGGACGTGGCCGGCCAGGTTGAAACCAAGCGTCAGCAGGAAAAGCATCGCCCCCGCCACGAAAATCGATTGATAACCGATGCTGCCGTGGGGCAGGTCGCCCAAACTGACCTGCACGATGAAGGCCGTGACCGTGGCGGCCGATTCCAGGGGATTGATCGTCATCCTGGGCTGAAGACCCGCCGCAATCGCCACGATCATCGTCTCCCCCACCGCCCGGGAAATCGCCAGCACGTAGGCCGCCGCCAGCCCCGAAAAAGCCCCCGGGAAAACCACCCGCACCGCCACCCCCAGTTTCCCGTCCCCCAGCGCATACGCTCCTTCCCGCAGCAGCATCGGCACGCTGCGCATGGAGTCCTCCCCCAAGGAGGTCACATAGGGAACAATCATGATGCCCATGATCAAGCCGGCACTCAGCATCGAGAATTGGGGCAAATCGGGATAGAGCATCTGCAACAGCGGGGTCAGCGCCAGCAGGGCAAAATAGCCGTAGACCACCGTGGGAACGGCGCTGAGCAGCTCGAGCATCGGCTTGACCAGCTCGCGGAACCGGGCCGGGGCAAACTCGCTGAGGTAAATCGCCAGGATGGTGCCGAGCGGCACCGCCACCGACAGGGCCACCAGCGTCGTCACCATCGTTCCGGCCAGCAGGGCGCCGATCCCGTATTGCGGTTCCGAAAACAGGGGCGTCCACATGGTGTCCTGGACCAGCCGGACGACCGGCACCCTGGCAAAGAAAGGGGCCGACTCCGTCACCAGCGTGCCGATGATCCCAAAGGTCACCAGGACGGAGGCCCAGCCGCCGAGCCGCAGGATCCACACCATCAGCGCCTCCACCGCCTTGTCGAGGCGACGACCGGGGGCGACGAAAGCAGGAGCCATGCAACCCTGGTTAGGGAACCGGGGAACGCTGGAGAATCTCGCTGATGGGCACGGCCACGTCCCCATGACCCGCAAAGGCCGTCCCCTTCTGCTTGTTGGTAACCCGCGCCCGCACCGTCTCATAAGCCGTGGCGGGAAGCGGGATATAATGAACCTCCCTGGTCAGGCGCTCCACATTATCCAGATAAAACTTCACGAAGGCGGCCACTTCGGGTTTCTCCAGCGATTTGAGATTCACGTAAATGAAGAGAGGACGGGAAAGCGGGTTGTAGGTGCCGTTCAGCACGGTCTCCTCGGAAGGGCCAACCGCGGGTTTCCCCTTCTCATCCCACTCAATGTTCAGGGCTTTCAGCCGCTTCCGGTGCGCATCGAAATAGGAATACCCCATGTATCCCAGCGCGTGCCGGTCTCCCTCCACCCCCTGCACCAGCACATTGTCGTCCTCACTGGCCGTATAGTCGCCACGGCTGGCCTTGGCCTTCCCATTGATGGCCTCGGTGAAGTAATCAAAGGTCCCTGAATCCGATCCGGCCCCGTACAACTTGATCTCCTTGTCCGGCCAGCCCTCGCGGACCTGGCTCCATTTCGTGATCTTGGCTGCGGCACCGGGTTCCCAAAGTTTCTTCAACTCCGAAACCTTGATGGAATCCACCCAGTCATTCTTGGCATTCACCACCACCGTGAGCGCGTCATAGGCGACGGGCAGTTCCAGATACTCCACTCCACCTTCCTTGGCGGCCTTGATTTCCTCCTCCTTGATGGGGCGGCTGGCGTTCTGCACATCCGTCTCCCCGCGGGCGAATTTCTTGAACCCCCCCCCCGTGCCCGAGATCCCCACGGTCACCTTGTTGCCCGTGCTCTTTTGGAACTCCTCCGCCACGGCCTCCGTGATGGGAAATACCGTGCTGGATCCGTCAATTTTGACCACTTGCCCAGCCCGGAGGAGTCCGGGTACGGAAACAACCAGTCCCGCCAGAAGGGCCGCAAAGGCCCGGTAGGATAATGTCATCTCGACTGCCTAAAAGGCCAGCCCAGCCAAGCCAAGACAGGTTTTGTGACAATTCGATGACGTTTTTATTTGTCGGAAGATTCTTGATGGGAAGAACTTGGGATTTTGGTGAAGCAGATCGTCGTCCCGGATCCGGGAACGCTTTCCGCCCGCACCTCCCCGCCGTGCAGTTGGACGAGGTGCTTCACAATCGACAACCCCAGTCCCGTCCCCCCGCGATCCCGGGTCCGCCCTTCATCCACGCGAAAAAACCTCTCGAAAATCCGCTCCAGTTTTTCCGGCGGGATCCCCTCCCCCTCGTCCGCCACGAAAAACTCCACCAGCCCCTCCCTCCGCCGCGCGCCAAGCCGAACCCGGCTCCCGGGCGGCGCAAACCTCAGCGCATTGTCCATCAGGTTGGAAAAAATCTGCCCCGCCCGCAACGGATCCGCCCCCACCTCCGGCAGCCCGCCCTCACACTCCAGCTCCAGCTTCACCCGCTTGCCCGCAAACGCCCGCTTCCAGTCGTCCCGCACCTCCTCGAGGATCTCCCCGGGCTTTCGCGACACCAGGTTCAGCTTCAACCGGCCCGACTCGATGCGCGACAACTCCAGCAGGTCGTTCACCAGCATCGTCAGGCGCTCGCAGTTCCGTTGTAGCACCCGGAGCACTTCCTTCCCCTCCGCGCCCCGCAGCACCGCCGGGTCCTCCATCGTCTCCAGATATCCCGCCAGGATCGAGAGCGGCGTCCGTAATTCATGGGAAAGGTTTGTGATAAACTCCGTGCGCACCATCTCCAGCCGGCGGATCTTGGAAAGATCGTAAAAAACCGTCACCACGCCGGAACGTTCCCCGCTCCCCTCCACGATGGGGGCAAAGTTCACCGCAAAGGTCCTCTCCACCGGCTGACCGGGCGAGGAAGGATGGATCTCCAGGCTCCGCCCCCCACCCTGCGCAAAGGTCTCCTCCGCCGCCCGCGCCACCTCCGGTAACCGGGTGCTCTCCAGGAAGGTCTGACCGATCGGAAACGCGGTCAGCCCGAACATCTCGAGGAAGCTGCGGTTGGCCAGCCGGATGATTCCCTCCGGATCCGTGATCACCACCCCTTCGCTCAGGCTGCCCAGGATCGTCCGCAGATTGTACTTCTCCCGCTCCGCCTTCGAGGACAGGCCCTGCAGGCGGTCGGAGATTTTGTCGAGACCCATGATGATCTCCTCCAACCCCAGCGATCCCCGGGCCACAAATCCGGAAGACGCCTTGCCCTCCGCCAGATCCCTCACCAACCTCCGCACCTGCAGGAGCGGCCGATACACCATTACCCATCCCCACGCCACTGCCAGCAAGGCCGCCACCACGATCAGGGGAGTCCACCAACCTTCCATTATCTTACGCTCCCCGATTCAACCGTGAATTCAAGCGCTCAGAACTGGTCGTTTATGTTTACGATTACGT
>DFCD01000064.1 GCA_002366885.1 Verrucomicrobia bacterium UBA3063 | reverse complement strand
TCCGGTGGGAGGCCGCCGCCTTCACCCCTCCGGAGCCCTCCGCGCAGGAACTCGAGTCGTTCCACAAGGCCAACGAGCAGGCCTTCGCAATCCCCGCACGCTGCACCGTGGAATTCGTCGAATTTCCGGCTGCCGGGAGCGATGAGGAATCACGCAAAAAAGCCGGGGAGGCCGCCTTCGCCTTCACCTCGCAGTTCTTCAACCTGGCCGAAGGCCAGACACGTCCGGATTTTTCCGCCCAGGCCAAAGAGGCCAAACTCAGCCTGAAAACAGCGGGTCCTTTCACCGCCGGGGATACCCCCTTCCCCGGCGAAATCGATCCCCAGCTCACTGCGGCCGCCCTGCGACTGACCCCCAACGATCCGGTCAGCGATTTCCTTCCCTCCAAAAACGGCTACCTGGTTCTTCATCTCCAGGACCTCCAGCCCGGCCGTCTCCGCCCGCTTGACGAGGCGATGGCCGAGGTGAAGGCCCGCTGGCAGGAACAAGCCCGCCTGCAGATGGCCGATCAGGCCTCCCGCGCCTTTCTCCAGACCGCCAATAACCAGCTCGCCCAGGGGAAAAAATGGGAGGATCTGGTGAAGGCCGCCGGCCTCACCACCACCAAGGTTCCCTCCTTTGCCCCTGCGGACGCCAAACCGCTCACTTTTCCGGATGCCGACCGGATTCGCCAGGTTGTCACCCAGATGGAAGCGAACCAGGTCAGTCCTTTCGTACGGACCCAAAACGGCGGCTTGGCAGTTTACCTCACCCGGCGCCTGCCGGTTCCTGCGGAGGTTGCCGCCGCCCAGCTTCCCAAGATCGAGACCCAGTTGCTGAACCAGCGCCGCAACCAGTTGGCGCGGGATTGGCTGGCAGCGCTGGCCTCCCAGCCCGGCAACGAACTCCCCCGGGAAGTCGTCCAGCTCCTCCGGGGCCCGTTCTGAATCGGCGGTTGCGGTCTCCGCTCCGCCGTTCATGACCACTCTCACCAACCTCACCCATGCCCCGGAAATCGGGGCCAACTCCTACCTGCTCCGCTCCGGCTCTGCCTCGGTTCTTCTCGATGCCGGCATGCACCCTCGCATGGAAGGTTGGGCGGCCACCCCCTTGCTGGACTCCCTTCCCAAGGATCTGGATGCCGTCATTCTCTCCCACGCCCACCATGACCATGCTGGCGCCCTTCCCTTGGTCACGCGGGCCTGCCCCCACACCAAAGTCTGGATGACTTCCGCCACCGCCGCTCTGAGCGAACCCCTGCTGCACAACTCCGTTAACGTCATGACCCGACAGCGTCGGGAAACCCTCCAACAGGAATATCCCCTCTACACCCACCGCGGAGTCGATGACTGCGTGCTCACCTGGGAGACCGTGCCGCTTCAGCGCCCTTTGACCATCGCCGGATCTGACTTTCGGTTCCTCCTTCACGACGCCGGCCATGTCCTCGGCTCCGCCCTCACGGAAATCCGCGCAGGTGAACAGCGCGCCCTCTACACCGGGGATCTCAACCTAGCACGCCAGACCCTGATGATCCCGTGCCGTCCGCCCGAAGGCCCCTGGGATACGGTCATCATGGAAACCACCCGCGGCGCCCAACCCACCCCCACCGCCCAAAGCCGCGACTCGCTGGAAAACGACCTCCTCGAGGCCATCTGTCAAACCTTTGCCCGGGGGGGCTCCGTTCTCATGCCCGTTTTTGCCCTGGGAAAAACCCAGGAGATGCTGACGCTCCTCCACCAATCGCGGATGGACGGACGCCTGCCCCCCACCACCATCTACATTGGGGGCCTCGGCCGCGTTCTCACCGAGGTGTATGACCGGCAGCGGTCCCTGGCCCCGCGCCAGCATGCCTCCTTCAAGATCCTCCCGGAAGTTCGCCCGGAAACCTTCGACCCCCGCCGTCTCGCCACCCTGCGCCCAAAGGCGGGCCAGATCTACCTCGTCAGCTCCGGAATGATGACTCCCCACACCACCAGCCACACCCTGGCCCGGCTCTTTTTTCCGAGGGAGAACGACTCGATCTTTTTTGTCGGGTTTACCGAACCCAGTTCCCCCGCCGGAATTCTTCGGACCGCCGGTCGGGGAGGAGCGGTTGACTGGGGGGATCCGCACGGCCCCCTGCCCGTACGGTGTGAAATCCGCCACTTTGACCTCACCGCCCACGCCACCCGCGAGGATCTGGCAGACTGGATCTGCACCCAGGCCCGGCCAAAAAAATTGTTTCTCGTCCATGGGGACCCCGAGGCCCAAGAGTGGTTCCGGCAAACGCTTGCCCTGCGACGGCCGGAAATGGTTGTCCAGCAGCCGCCCCCCGGCCAACCCGTCCCGCTTTTCCCCTGAAGCACGGTGCTTCCCCTTGGGCCGGTTCCAAGGCATCTTCGGAACCCATGTCCGCGCGCATTCTTGACGGTGAATCTTTTGCCTCCCGCCTCCACCGGGAAACCTCGGTCCGGGTGGATAAACTAAAATCCCGCGGCATCACCCCCGGCCTCGTTTTCATCCGTGTGGGGGAGGATCCCGCCTCGCGTGCCTACGTTTCCCGAAAGGAAAAGCGTGCACAGGAAGCCGGCATCAACAGCCGCACGCTGGTTCTTCCGGAGTCCACGCTCCTCCCCGCCCTGCTCGGGGAAATCGATACCCTCAACGCCGATCCCAAGGTCCACGGGATCCTCATCCAGTCACCCCTGCCCGCCTCCCTGCCCAACGATCTTGTCTATGCGCGCGTCTCCCCGGCCAAGGACGTGGACGGCTTCCACCCCGTCAACTTCGGCAAACTCCTCCTCGGGGATCCCACCGGATTTCTCCCCTGCACGCCCGCCGGCATCCTCGAAATTCTCCGCCTCGGCGAAATTCCCACGTCCGGCAAACACGCCGTCGTGGTCGGCCGCGGCCAGATTGTCGGCCGCCCGCTCGCCCTGCTGCTTGCCCGCAAGGCCCCAGGGCCGGACTGCACCGTCACCCTCGCGCATTCCCGCACCGCCGACCTCCCCTCCCTCACCCGCCAGGCTGACATCCTGATCGGTGCCCTTGGCCGCCCCTTGTTTTTCAAAAAGGAGCACATCAAACCCGGAGCCACCGTGGTGGATGTCGGCGTGAACCGCATCCCCGACCAGGCCAACCCGCGGGGATACCGTCTCGTGGGGGACGTTGATTTNNTCAAACCCGGAGCCACCGTGGTGGATGTCGGCGTGAACCGCATCCCCGACCAGGCCAACCCGCGGGGATACCGTCTCGTGGGGGACGTTGATTTTGAATCCGTGAAAAACGTGGCCGGTGCAATCACCCCCAACCCGGGCGGAGTTGGACCCATGACCATTGCCATGTTGCTTTCCAACACCGTCCGCGCCGCCGAGGATCTCTCCCGATGAGCTCCCGCGCCGACGGCCGTTCCCCGGATGATCTTCGCCCCTTGTCCTGCCAATGGGATATTGCCGCCAACGCCGCCGGCTCGGTCCTCCTGCGTTGCGGCAAAACCGAGGTCATCTGCACCGTCACCGCGGAGGAAACGGTTCCCCGCTGGATGAAGGAAAAAAGCGTCGCCGGGGGCTGGCTGACCGCCGAATACTCGATGTTGCCCGCCTCCACCCACGACCGGAAGCCGCGCGACTCCACCCGCGGGAAAGTCGACGGCCGCTCCACGGAAATTCAACGCCTCCTCGGACGCAGCCTCCGCGCCGTCCTGGACCTGGGAGCCCTGGGGCCGCGCAGCCTTTGGGT
>DFCD01000079.1 GCA_002366885.1 Verrucomicrobia bacterium UBA3063 | reverse complement strand
TGGTGGGCCACCTTCAGCTTGGTGCCCACCCCGTCGATGCTTGCCACCAGCACGGGACGGCGATAGCCGGGAATTTTCCCGTCAAAACAACCGCCAAAGCCGCCAATCCCCCCGATCACCCCCGGTCGCCGGGTGGAGCGTACCAAGGCGCCGATGCCGGACTTCACCCGGTTGCCAAGGGTGATGTCGACCCCGGCTTTGGCGTAGGCGTCCCGTGCCATCCTCTTACAAAAGAAACCGCTGCCGGGCTTCTTCCTCCGGCACAAGGGAAGCCGCCTGATCCCGCCGCCTCTCCAACACCCCCTTGTCATCCTCCGGGGCAAAGGGCACCGGATAATCCCCGGTGAAACAGGCCAGGCAGAATTTGGAGGCGGGCAGCTTGCAGGCCTTCACCATGCCGTCCACATCCAGGTACCCCAGGGAATCCGCCCCAAGGTACTTGGTGATCTCCTGCCGGGTCATCCGGTTGGCCAGCAGATCCTTGGGGTCGGGGAAATCGATTCCATAGTGGCAGGAAAACCGGTGCGGGGGACAACTCACGCGGATATGCACCTCGCGGGCGCCGGCCTCGCGCAGGTTGGTGACCCGGGCGCGGGCGGTGGTTCCACGGACAATCGAGTCGTCGACGACGACAACACGCTTCCCCTGCACGGCGGAACGGATCAGGTTCAGTTTCACCCGGACGTTGAAGTCCCGGATCAGCTGGCTGGGCTGGATGAAGGTTCTGCCGATGTAATGGTTGCGGACAAAGGCCTGGTCGAGGGGAATGCCGGACTGCTCGGAATATCCCAGGGCGGCGTAGGTTCCGGAGTCCGGAACCGGGACGACGATGTCGGCGTCGACCGGATGCATCCGCGCAAGCTCCCGTCCCATGCGGATCCGTGCATGGCTGACGTTGCGCCCGCCCAGCTGGCTGTCCGGTCTGGCAAAGTAGACAAACTCGAAGACGCACAACGCCTCGCGGGGAGGTTCGTTGTGGGGCTTGAAGGAACGAAGGCCCTCCTCGTCCGCCACCACCACCTCGCCCGGTTCCACCTCGCGGACAAACTCCGCCCCGATCAGGTCCAACGCACAGGTCTCGCTCGAAAAGATGAACCCGTCATCCAGTTTGCCGATCACCAGCGGGCGGAATCCAAAAGGATCCCGCGCCCCGATGAGTTCACGTTCCCCCATCAACACCAGGGAATAGGCGCCGTGCACCCGGGAAAGCGCCTGCGCCAAGGCCCCGCCACCGATCGCCGGATTGGGGCGGGAAATCAGGTGCAGAATCACCTCGCTATCCGTCGTGGTTTGAAAAATCGATCCGTCGGCCTCCAACTCCGCCCGGAGACGGCCCGCATTCACCAGGTTGCCATTGTGGGCGATGGCGATCTGGCCGCGGAGGGTTTCCACGGTGATCGGTTGGGCATTTTTGAGGGTGCTGGAACCGGTCGTGGAGTAACGCACGTGGCCGATCGCCCGCGTCCCCGTCAGATCCTTGAGGTCCTGCTCGCTGAAAACTTGCCCCACCAACCCCATCCCGCGGCGGATGCGAAAGGCAGAACTTTCCTCGCGCGCGGAGACAATCCCGGCGCTTTCCTGGCCGCGGTGCTGGAGGGCATAGAGACCGTAGTAGGTCAGCTCCGCCGCATTGGGATGCCCGTACACCCCGAAGACCCCGCATTCATGTCTCGGATGGTGGGGATTCTTCAAGGTTCCTTTCTAGCCAAGCCGTCCGCGTTTGAGAAGTGCCGGCTACCGTGCCAGCGCCTTGGGCAGGGAACTTTCGAAATATTTTTTCAACTCGGCCACGGGCCAGGCCGCCCGGACATCCCCGCAGGAAACCTTCAACTCCTCTCCTCCGCTTTTTCCAAGCCGCATCACGGGCACACCCGTCTCCTGGGCCAACTCCTCCACTGCCCCGAGAGCGGACCCCTCGACCTCCACCAGAACCCTTCCGCCACCTTCCCCAAACAGCGCCTCCTCCGGTCTTTCCTTCCCACAGGGCACCGTTACCTCCGCTCCACAGGAAAGCTCGCCGAAGGTCATTTCGGCCAACGTCCAGAGAATTCCCCCCTCGCCCACGTCGTGGATCGCCCGGATGCCGTCCTTGGCCAGGATCCTCCGCGCCAACCCGTACAGTTTTTTTTCCAATTCCAGGTCGGCGACGGGCGGCTTGCCCGCCAGGGCACCGTGCACTTCCTGAAGATAAAGGGAAGCCCCCAGGCCGCCTGAGGCGGGAGTCCCCAAAAGAAAAATTTCCCCTCCTCCGGAGCGGAAAACCGAAGGGACCAGCTTCACCCCCTCCTCCACTTTTCCCACCACCCCCACGACCGGCGTGGGGTGGATCGGTCCCGCGGGCGACTGGTTGTAGAGGCTGACGTTTCCTCCGGTGACGGGAAGATCGAATGCCCGGCACGCCTCCGCCATGCCTTCGACCCCCTCCCGCAGTTGCCAGAAAAGTTCCGGATCGAAGGGATTGCCATAATTGAGGTTGTCCGTCAGGCCGAGCGGCACGGCGCCGGCACAGGCCAGATTCCGGCAGGCCTCGGCCACCAGCAGTTTCGACCCCTCCCGCGGATCCAGCGCGCACCAGCGGCCGTTGCCGTCCA
>DFCD01000049.1:9339-9636 GCA_002366885.1 Verrucomicrobia bacterium UBA3063 | reverse complement strand
GGGGATCGCCCGCCCGGGCCGGGCGTCCCTGCACGGGGATCTCCTTTTGGGTCACCTTCTGGGCCACTTCGATGACCTGCCTCACGGAATAGCCGTTGCCCGTCCCCACGTTAAAGAACCCCGGCTGTTCCCGCTGAAGTGCCAGAATATGGGCGGAGGCCAGATCCTTCACATGAATGTAGTCCCGGATACAGGTTCCATCCGGCGTTGCATGCTGTTCCCCGAACACCTCCACGTGCGGCCTCTGCCCCAGGGCGGTGAAAAGGACATTGGGGATCAGGTGGGTCTCGGTCCGAT
>DFCD01000049.1:8531-9176 GCA_002366885.1 Verrucomicrobia bacterium UBA3063 | reverse complement strand
CGTAGGTCGCGCAGGTCGAGGAGAAGATGATTTTTTTACATCCCACCGCCACCATGGCATCCAGCAGGTTGATCCCGCCGCTCACGTTGACGCGGTAGTAAAGGGACGGATCCCGCATGCTCTCCGGCACCAGTGCCTTGCCGGCAAAGTGAATCACCGCTTCCGGCCGATGTTCCTGTACCGCCCGGATCAGCAGATCCCGGTCCAACAGATCCCCGTGCAGAAAAACTGCCCGGGGATGCAGGGCGGCCCGGTGCCCCTCGCTCAGGTTGTCCCAGACCACCACCTCGTGGCCGGCGGCGAAAAGCTCCTCGACGCAAACCGAGCCGATGTAGCCGGCTCCGCCCGTGACGAGAACCTTCATGGCCGCTGGGGTTCCGCGGAGGTTTCCCTACTCCTTCAGGTTCATCGCCAGAAGGAACTCGACGTTGTTCTTGGTCTTCTTCAGGCGCTCGAGAAGCAGTTCCATCGCCTCCACCGGCGGCAAGGAGGCCAGGGCCCGGCGGAGAATATGGATCCGCGGCATCTCGTCCGCGTGGTAAAGAAGCTCCTCCTTCCGCGTTCCGGACTTGGAGATGTTCACCGCCGGATAGACCCGCTTGTCGACCAGCGCCCGGTCCAGGTGAATCTCCATGTTGCCGGTGC
>DFCD01000049.1:0-8334 GCA_002366885.1 Verrucomicrobia bacterium UBA3063 | reverse complement strand
TCACCACGTCGGTGCCCTTTTCTGCCAGCCGCTTGGCACGCTCGATGACCATCTCGGCCACGTGCACATGCCGGTCGGGCGGCTCGTCAAAGGTGGAACTGATCACCTCACCCTGGACGGACCGTTCCATGTCGGTGACCTCCTCGGGCCGCTCGTCGATCAGCAGCACGATCAGGTGCGCCTTGGGATGGTTGGCGGTGATTGCGTTGGCGATCTTCTGCATCAGCACCGTCTTGCCGGTCCGCGGCGGCGCCACGATCAGGCCGCGCTGGCCGAAGCCCACCGGGCTAACCAGGTCGAAGGCCCGCATCGCCATGTCCTTGAGCTTTTCGTTCTCCAGAATGATCCGGCGGTTCGGGAACAGCGGCGTCAAATTGTCGAAATGGATCGGTGGCTTGCGTTTACCCACGTCATCGCCCCCCACCGTGTCGACCGTGGCGAGGGCAAAATAGTGATCCTTGTCGATCGGCGAACGGATTTCCCCGCCGACGCGGTCTCCCCGCCGCAGGCCGTACTTCCGGATCAGTCCGGGATGGACATAAATGTCCTCGCGGGTCGCCAGGTAGTTATTGGCCTGCAAACGCAGAAACCCGTAATGGTCGGGAAGAATTTCCAGGATACCTTCCCCCGCCACCCGCCCGTTGTTCAGCGCATGGCGACGCAGAATCTCGAAAATCAGCTCGTACTTGCGCAGTCCTCCGGGATTTTCCACCCCGACTTCCGTGGCTTTCTCGGCCAGATCCTGAAACGACATATTCTGCAGGTCATCCAGGCGAAGAAGGGGACCGGTCGGGCGGGGCGCTTCTGGCGCGCCACCCTCGCCACCCTCCTGCCCGCCGCCCTCCTCGGGCATCCTGCGGTAATCGTAATCGTCCCGGTATCCTCCTCCGCCCCCACCACCGTACCCGCGCCGATCCCGACCCCGGCCGCCCCCTCGGCGCCGGAAAAAGCGCTGCCGACCGTAGTCGCCTCCGCGCGGTCCGTAATCCCCGCCACGCGGTCCGTAGTCCTGGTTGCCCTGCCCCTGCTGTTCCTGTCCATCACCGTTCATGATTTTGTCCTCTCGTGCCGTCGCCCGTTTGCGGGAGCGGATGCCGGTCAACCCCGCCCGGGGTCCACCAGCAGTTCCGCCTGGTCCCGCAGGAGCTCCAGGCTTCCTTCATTCCACAAGACCCGGTCGCTCGCCTTGGCTTTGGCCTCGCCCGTCCATTGCTGGGCGATCCAAAAGTCCGCCGCCTCCGGCGTCAGGCCCCTCGCGAGGAGTCGTTGCCGTGACACCGAAGCCCGGCAACCAACCATCACCCGGAGGTCGAAGGGTTCGTCCACTCCGGCCTCGAAGAGCAGTGGGATGACCACGGCGACGGGCTGGTGGGGAGCGCGGCGAAGGTTTTCGCCGACTTCGGCAATCCAGNNGTGGCGGTTACGGAAGGATCCCGGATCATCGCCGCGGCCAACAACCCGCGGTCCAAGTCTTTCGAGGACGATAAAATCGAGCTCCCCAGGACGTCAACCAGTTTCCGATAGCCCTCCGCACCCCGCTGATACAGGCGATGCACAATCTCATCCGCGTCGATCACCCTCCACCCCTTCTCGGCAAGGATTTTGCCCAGGGTGCTTTTGCCCGCGGCAATCGTCCCGGTGATCGCGACGACCGGGGTGTCGGCGGGCTTGGCTCCCCCCCAGGGGGCGGGTATCTTATCAGGGCTCATCGATGGCGGCCGTAGTTCAGTTGGTAGAACTCCAGATTGTGGTTCTGGCTGTCGCGGGTTCGAATCCCGTCGGTCGCCCTTTTTCTTCCGGTTTCGGCAGGCTCTCCTCCCATTGACGCAAAGCGGGCCCGAGCCGCAAATCCGGGTCGTTCAGCTCATACCAGTCCAGCAGCTTCCCAGCCCGGATCCGCTTCTCCTGCCAGCGCTCCACGGCCGCGTCCGCATCCCGCAGGGCCGCCTCCCTTTCCCCCGGCCCCTTGTTCTCCCCACCCAAACTCATCGCGCGACGATAGCGGAAAATCGCCGGACGAAGAAAAGGATCCGCCGAGGCCTCCAGCTTGACCAGCTCCGCGGCGACCTCACCCGCCTCCCCACCCCCTTTCACACCTTGGCGGGAAACCTCCACGGCCAACTCCCGCAACCGCAGCAGGGTCTGCTCGGGGGTTCGCGGAAACGCACCGCTTCGCAAATCCGGCTGGGCAAGGCTGCGCCGCCAGGCCCCCTCCACCTCGGGGGTGTCCGGCCAAAAATTCCCAGGACACCCCACCGTCACCCATTCCTGCAAACGGACCCGGTTTTCCGCCGCCACCGCTCGGGAAACCAGACGGGAGGCCAACAACCTCCTCAGGTCCCTTGTCAGCCTGTCCCCGCCCAAACTTCCCTGCAGGGACCACGCCTGGATCCCACGCAGCGAAGCCTCCTCCAATCCCGCCGCCTTTGCCGCAACCCGCTCCCGCACCCCCTCCTCCCCGGGACTCGCCTTGCCCGTGCACCCTTCCGCCAGCCAACGGTAAGAGCCCTGCTCGCCACAACGACCCGCCGACCCGATTCTGGCTAGGACCACCGAAGAAACCCATGCAGAGGCAAAATCCTCACCCGCCGGATCGGCCTCCAGCCAAACCATCCCAGGAGAGTCCCACCGGGCCCGGGGCGAGGAGGGGCCTCCTGGGAACAAGCGCCCGCGGATCTCCAACGGTTGGGAAAGCCGCGTCTGGGTGAGCTCATCAAAAAAATCCGAAGCTGCCACCGAAGCCGTCGCCACCCGTAGGGCCATCGCACGGTCCGCGCTCTCGATGCGGACCCGGACGGATTTTCCCCGCGCACTCTCCCCAAAATCGGCGGCCCCGCCGCTCGCCGCGAAAACAACCAAGGCGAATCCAAGCGCCCTCAGGGTCACGGGGACTTGGACGACTTGCCCTCTCCGCTTTTTGTTTTCCCTCCACCGGAGGAGTCGGACGATTTCTTTTCGCCGCCGCCCGCCTCCTTCGCCGCCTTCTTGTAGCCGGCACTCCGGTAATCGGTGATGTAAAAGCCGCTCCCCTTGAAAAGGAATCCCGCCCCGATGCTCAGTTGTCGCCGGATCCTGCCCTTGCCCCACACCTTTTTTGGGCACTTGTCCTTCGGGCAAGTCCTCAGGGGCGCATCCTTCATGGATTGAAAAATATCCAGGTGCGCCCCGCACTTTTCGCACACGTATTCGTAGGTCGGCATGCCCGGCAAAAATATCGCACCCCTTCGTGGAGTCCAACCGCAAACCCTCAGCCCCGCTGAAACACAAGGCAGGCGTTCTGGCCCCCAAAACCGAAGGAAGGCTTCAGGACCGACCGGACGCCCCGGATCCCCGGCGCCCGGGCCATCCGGACGGGGGCCGCCTCATCCTCCATCCAGCCCTCCGTGAGCGTGGAGGGAAAAAAACCTTCCCCCAGGGAAAGCACGGCGATCGCCGATTCCACCGCACCACAGGCCATGGAAAGATGGCCGATCAGGGATTTCGGTGCGTTCACCCAGGGCCGGCTTTCGCCGAAAACCTGCCGCAGGGCCCCGGCCTCGGCCCGGTCGTTGGCCGGCGTGCCCGTTCCATGGCACACCACCGCATCCACCTTCCCTCCGGGCACTCCCGCATCCTCCAGGCATGACTCGATGCAAAAAGCCGCCTGCCGGGCGTCCTCGCCCGGATCGGTGACCCGGAAGGCATCGCAACCCTCCGCCGCCCCGCTGATCTCCGCATAAATGGGCGCGCCCCGTTTCTCCGCGCGGCTTTTTTTCTCCAACACCAGAAAGGCCGCTCCCTCGCCGACGACAAAACCCGCCCTCTGCCTGCCGAACGGGCGGCACGCCTCCGCCGGTCGGTCCCGAAAACCCCGGGCCAGCGCCCCCAGCCGGTCGTACCCCAACAAACCCCCGGGATGGGCCCGCCCATCCGCCCCTCCCGCCACCATCCAGTCCGCATCCCCCTCGCGCACCAGCCGGAAAGCCTCGCCAATGGCCTGCGTGGAAGCCGCGCACGCGGCCAGACTCTCCTCCCGAGGTCCCGCCAGGGAAAACTCCTCCGCCAGGATTTCCACCGGATCCCCCCCCTTGCCCTCGTCCGGCCCGGGCCAACCAACCGCCGCCGATAACCCCCCCTCCCCCGCCGGCCTCCCGCCCGCCAAAGCTTCCTGCAAGGCCAGCCGTGCCATCCGCAGATTCCGCCAGCCGGTTCCCGGAATCCGTTCCCGCACCTGCGCGGCCAGCTGCACCGGAGCCGACTCCCACCCGGCCCACTCCAACGGGCGCACCGAAGTGACTCCGGAGATCAGGCCCGCCCACAAAGAATTCACCCCCCTCCCATAACCGGTGACGGCACCGACCCCGGTCACCACCACCTTTTGTTTCACGCTTCCTCCACCATTTTTTTCAACCGGCCCGCCAACTCCTCCACGGTCGGCTCGGGCTCGGCGAAGAGAATCTTCTCATCGAGCGCCTTTTCGACCGCCTCCTCCAACCGGAAGATCAGGTCGATCCGGTCGATGCTCTCCGCCCCGAGATCAGCAGTCAGCCGATGGTCATCGCGGACGGGTTCCCTGCGCCGGAGCGTTTCCGCCACGGCCTTGCGAACCACCTCCCGGAACTCCCCTGCGTTTTTCACAAGGACCACACCTCCGCCTTCGCCGTCTCCCCGGCTGACCGGACCACCAGGACCGTCCTCACCCCCCGCCGCTGCCAGCGGCGCAAGGCCCGCTTCACCATCGCCCCGTCATCGGCGCGGCTCCGCCGGCTCTCCACAGGACCGCAGGCGCCGATCTCGATCGCCAGCTGGGCCGCCGGGAGGTTTGGCAGGCATCCCAACAGCCAAAGCGGCGGCCTGCCTCGCCAACCCGCGGCGACATCGCCCGGGCTTTTGCCGGAAAGCCAATCCGGCCAACACCCCTCCACCCCCGCCACCAAAATCGCCCGCTCCCGCGGCGCTCCCGTTTCCCGGGCGCCCAGACCTTGCCAGGCCAGAAGACCGGCCCGCACCACCGCCTGGCCGGACGGTGGCAGCCAACGGCCCGCCTTGGCTCCCGCCCAAGGATCTTCCCCCCCTCGCGGGGAGGGCCAACAAGCCTCGGCCGTCTTGCGGGGGCGTTTCATCGCGGGCTTGCCCGCCCCGCCCGGAAGGATATTCTTTCTCTCCTGTGTCTTTCCTCCCGGAGCTTTCCGGGGGACACGGGAATGAACCTTTAACCCCATACAGAAAACCGGCGGCCCAGGCGCCGCCCCACCTCCGGAAAGGCCGATCGGCCCCCGGACCCAACCCAGAAAAATCCCCTCATATGACCAATTTCGAAACTCTTCTCTCCCAGTCGATGCAGAATTTCCGCGAAGGATCCATCGTCAAAGGCCGGATCATCGAGCGCCGCCCCCGCGAGGTGATGGTGGACATCGGCTACAAGTCCGAGGGCGCCATCGACGTCGACGAGTTCAGCCCGGCGGACGACCTCTCCATCGGCCGCGAGATCGAGGTGCTGCTCGAACGCCTGGAAAACGAGGACGGGCTTGTCGTCCTTTCCCGCCAAAAGGCCGCCCAAAAACAAAACTGGGAAAAAATCGTCAAGCTCAGCGAGGCAACCCGGACGGTCAAGGGCATCGTCAAGGGCATCGTCAAGGGCGGCTTAACCGTGGATGTGGGCGTCGAGGCGTTCCTTCCCTCCTCCCAGATCGACATCAATCCCCCCAAGAACCTCCGCGAGTTTCTCGGCCAGGAAATCGAGTGCCGGATCGTCAAACTCAACGAGGATCGCAAGAACGTCGTCCTCTCCCGCCGGGAACTCATCGAGGAGGAGCGCAACGAGAAGCGCGCCAAGCTCCTCTCCCACCTCGAGAAGGGCGCCAAGGTGAAGGGCCGCGTCAAGAACCTCACCGAGTTCGGCGCCTTCCTCGACCTCGACGGCCTCGACGGCCTCCTCCACGTCACCGACATGACCTGGGGACGCCTCGCCCACCCGTCCGACCTCCTGCAGGTCGGCCAGGAACTGGAAGTCCTCGTCCTCGAGATCGACAAGGAGCGCCTCCGCGTCTCCCTCGGCCTCAAGCAGCTCTCCGAAAATCCCTGGGAAAAGATCGCCGAGAAATATCCGGTCAACCTCAAGGTCCGCGGCAAGGTCACCAGCCTCGTTCCCTACGGCGCCTTCGTGCAGCTTGAGCCTGGCGTTGAGGGCCTTGTCCACGTCTCCGAGTTGTCCTGGACCCGGCGCATCGCCCGGCCCAGCGACGTCCTTCAGGAGGGACAGGAGATCGAGGCCATCGTCATCAGCGTCAGCAAGGACGAGCAGAAACTTTCCCTTTCAGTGCGTCACCTCGAGCCGAATCCGTGGGATGAAATCCACCTTCGCTATCCCGTGGGTCGCCCGGTCAAGGGCGTTGTCCGCAACACCACGGCCTATGGGGCCTTTGTGGAGCTGGAGGAGGGCATCGACGGGATGATCCATGTCTCCGACATGTCTTGGACCCGCAAACCGGCCCACGCCTCGGAAGTCCTGAAAAAGGGCGATTCCGTGGAGGCCCAGGTGCTCGGCATCGACAAGGCCAACCAGCGGATTTCACTCGGGCTGAAGCAGTTGGCCGACGATCCCTGGAAGAGCGTCGAGGAGCGCTTCCAGATCGGACAAAAGGTCAAGGGCACCGTCAGCAAGGTGGCCAGCTTCGGCGCGTTCATCGCGCTGGAGGGGGACCTCGACGGACTCGTCCACATTTCCCAGATCTCCGAGGAGCGCGTTGCCAAGGTCAAGGACGTCCTCAAACCCGGCCAGGAAATCGAGGCCCGCGTCATCCGCCTCAACAAGGCGGAACGGCGCATCGGCCTCTCCATCAAGGCCGCCTCCTACACGGATGCGGAATTCGAAAAGGAACGGGCGGCCCTCGAAGACACCTCCAAAGGGGCGGATTTCCTCGGAGGCATGGAAGCCGCCTTCGAAAAGGCCGAGGAGGAGTACCGTCCCGGCGAAGGCAAATCCAAGGAGTAACCCGGCCCGAGGTCGCCCTTCGCGATCCTGTTCCGAGTCATCCCGATGCCGTCCGACGAAATTCTCCTCGAAACCGAGGAAAAGATGGAGAAGACCCTCCGCAAGGTGGAGGAGGACTTTCACGGCGTCCGCACCGGCAAGGCCTCCCCCCAGCTGGTGGAGAATCTCCGGGTAGACGCCTACGGCACCTCCATGCGGCTGAAGGAACTGGCCGGCATCACCGCGCCGGAACCTCGCCTCCTCCTCGTCCAGCCCTGGGACGCGGCCAACGTCGACCCCGTCCGCAAAGCCCTCGAGGAGTCCCAGCTCGGCATCACCCCGCAAGTGGATGGCAAACTCATCCGCCTGCCGATCCCCCAACTCTCCGAGGAACGGCGCCGCGACCTCATCAAGCTGATCGGCAAACTGGCCGAGGACGGTCGCGTCGCCATCCGTCACGAACGCCGGCACGGGCTGGAGACCCTCAAGAAGGAGCAGAAGGACGGCAAGATCACCGAGGACGAACTTTCCCTTGGCGAAAAGGAAATCCAGAAACTCACCGACCAGTACGTCAGCAAGATCGATGCGCTGGTCTCCGGCAAGGAAGCTGAACTCCTCAAGGTCTAGCCCTCCTGCAAACACGCCCTCGATGAGCGCGATGGTTGAACTTCGGGACGTCTGCAAAAGCTTCCCGCATCCCTCCCCCAAACCCGGACAGGATCCGGTTTTCCGGGCCCTCGACCACGTCCACCTGGAGATCCAGGGCGGGGAATTCCTCACCCTGCTGGGCCCTTCCGGTTGCGGCAAAACCACCGCCCTCCGCATGATCTCCGGGCTCGATACCCCCACCTCCGGCCAGGTCTTTATCGACAGTCACGACGTCACCGGCCTGCCCCCCTACCGCCGCAACGTGAACCAGGTTTTCCAAAGTTACGCCCTCTTTCCCCACCTCACCGTCGGCGACAACATCGAGTTCGGCCTGGAAATGCAGAAGGTCGAGGCCTCGGAACGGAAGCGCCGCATGCTCGAGGCCCTCGACCTCGTCTCCCTCTCCGGCCTGGAGGCGCGCAAACCCGACCAGCTTTCCGGCGGCCAACGCCAGCGCGTCGCCCTCGCCCGCGCCCTTGTCTGCCGCCCCAAGGTCCTTCTCCTCGACGAGCCCCTCTCCGCTCTCGACGCCAAGCTCCGCCAAAACATGCAGATCGAGCTCAAAAACCTTCAAACCAAGCTGGGTATCACCTTTGTCTTCGTCACCCACGACCAGGAGGAGGCCCTCGTCATGTCCGACCGGATCGCCCTGATGAACAAGGGCCGGATTGAGCAGCTCGGCACCGTCGACGACCTTTACTACCGGCCGAAAACCCAGTTCGTCGCCACCTTCA
>DFCD01000164.1:1867-3644 GCA_002366885.1 Verrucomicrobia bacterium UBA3063 | reverse complement strand
GACCGCACCGCATCCACGATGCGCCGGAAATCCACCGAATGCGGATTTCGGCCGTAGGTCTCGGTAAGACGGGAGGGAATGCCTCGTTGGAGCGCCTCCCGCACGGCCATCGCCAAGGCGGTGCACGAACAAAGAGTCTCCGCCGTTCCGATGCAGGTGGTCAGGCAAGCCTTTCCCCCGTCAGACTGAAGAACGAGGTGGCCGGCTTGTGTTCCGAACTGAAGACCTTCGTCAACGGGCATCTCTCCGTTCACCACCACTCCCGAACCGATTCCTGTTCCCAGGGTCAACGTCACGGCCCAATCCTCCCCGCGCGCTGCCCCGAACCTGCGCTCGGCCAGCATCGCCAACCTCCCGTCGTTGTCTGCCCGTACCGGTAATCGCAGGGACCGCCTGAGGGACGGCACCAGAGGCAGGCCTTCCAGCCCCTGGACCTTGCCCGGCAGATAAACCACGCCAAAATCCGGCTCCACCACGCCAGACAGGGCGAGTCCTACGCCCGACGGAACTCCCCAGCGTCGCTGGAGTTGCCGGACCAGGGATTCGACGGTGGCGAGTAACGCCTTGCGGCCTCCGTGAGTCGGGGTCGGTACGGTGTGTTCGCCTAAAAGTTTGCCCTTTCCTGTCACCGCACCCCCCTTGATGCGGGTTCCACCCATGTCGATGCCAATGGCGTAGGACCTGGATTTCACGATGGGACCTCCAAAACCGCCCCGTGGGAACGTAATCGATCCCGCAGTTCCGAGATGGGCAAGGCTTGGGGCGCAAGATTTCGGGAGGCGCAAAGGGCTGCCGCCGTGCCTGCGGCTTGGCCCATGACCATGCATTGTCCCATCGAGCGGATGGAGGCGTGGGCGTCGTGGGTGGCGGAAAAACAGCGGCCCGCCACAAACAGGTTTTCAGCTCCTTTCGGTATCAGGGTTCGATAGGGAATCCCGACGCATTTTCCCTCGGGCAGATAGCTCCAACGGGTGTCCGCGCCGCCGTGGTGATCCTCGATCGGGGCCCCGCAGAGCCCGATCTGGTCGTCGAACTGCCGGGCGGTGAGGGTTTCCTCCCGGTTGATCCGGTATTCCCCGTACACCCGCCGGGTTTCCCGCACCCCGATGGTGGTTCCAAAGGTGGCAAGTTGGGATGTCTCATAACCCGGCACCTTGTCGCGGAGAAACCGGATATACTCGAGGGCCTGTCGCCGGCCTTCCTGCTCGGAGTCGCTGAGCAGTTGGGGATCCGTGGCGTTGATGACCCGCCCCTCCTCGGTTCGGCGGTAGGAATCCAGACGGGTCATGATGGTGGCCGTCATATGGGCCACCGGGGTGATGTGGTCGCTGCCCTCCTTGCGGGGCAGACGGTACTCGCCGGATTCCGCCGCGTGGGCCATGAGGGCATGAAAGGCTTCCTTGTTGATCTGTTTTCGCCGGGCGATGTCCACATTGACGAGCTTGAAGGTCGTGGTCAGCGTCTGGGCCGGTTCCAAATCCCCCGCGAGCTCGTAAGGGAAGCCGGCAAAGTGGCAAAGGTTGGCGTCTCCCGAGGCATCCACGAAGACCCGGGCGGTTACCTCGTGCAGGCCAGCGGTGGTGGCCAGGACCAGCCGTTCGACCCGGTCGCCCGTGCGCACCGCCGCTTGGACAAAGGCGTTCAACAGGACCTTCACCCCGGCTTCCCGGGCGAGAGTTTCCCAAACGACCTTGAGATATTCCGGATGATAGGTCACCCCGGTGCCGGCCCCGTGCATGTTGGGCCGCTCCAAAAAAGCCGAATATTGTCGCAGGCC
>DFCD01000164.1:0-1816 GCA_002366885.1 Verrucomicrobia bacterium UBA3063 | reverse complement strand
GTGTAGTATCCGTAAAAGGTGTCGAGCACGGCGGTGCTGGTGCCGCCCAAAAAAGGAAGCCTATCCAGAAGAAGAGTCCGCGCCCCGAGTCGCCCGGCGGCGATGGCGGCCGGAGAACCGGCGGAACCGCTGCCGAGCACGATCACATCGAAATGCCCCAGGGAAGGGAGGGATTGGGAAAAGTTCCACATGATGGCTCTGACTCCGGCTATCCCGTGACCGACCAACCCCCGTCCACGTGAAGAATCTGTCCGGTCACGGCCCGGGAGGCAGGGGAGAGAAAAAACCAAGCGGCCTCCGCGACCTCCTCGGGGGAGAGAATGCCGCCGGTCAGGGGCTGTTTTCGCTTCATGGCTTCCAAGATGGTGGGATCCTCCGTGGCGCGACCCGCCATCTTGGTGTCGGTCAATCCGGGGGCAATGGCGTTGACCCGGATCCCGTGCGGGGCGTAGGTGCCCGCCATGGCCAGGGAGAGTGAAATGACGGCGCCTCGGCTGGCCGCATAGGCATGGGTGCGAAAATATTCCGGCATCGGCCGTATTCCCAGGATGCTGGACATGTTTAAAACCGCGCCCCGCGTGCCGTCCGCCTCGGCCTTCTGGGAAAGCATTCGGGCGATGACCTGGCGACACATGAGAAAAGTCCCCCGTGCGTTGACGGTCATCACCGTGTCCCATCCTGCCGGGGTGCACTCATGGACCGGGCCATCCCCCCAGCGGCTTCCGCTGATTCCGGCCACATTAAACAGGGCGTTGATCCGTCCGAACCGCTGCCAGCACTGCGACACGGCGCTTTCCACATCGGCTTCGCGGGAGACATCGGCCACGGCGGCCTCCGCCGTTGCCCCGCTCCGGGTGAGTTCGGCACAAAGCTCCCCGGTCTTCTCCGAACTCCGGCTGACGACAAAGACCGAAGCGCCCGCCTTGGCCGCAACCCTGGCGGTGGCTGCGGCAATCCCCGAGGCGCCCGTGATCAAGACCACCGGCCCGGCCATGTTAGCGTGCCCCGCTTGCGGGTGGGGCTGACTGCTGGTGATGCAAGGCGTGTGCGTACCGGCGTCGTTGGTCGCGCAGCCACTCGTCGTAGTTCACCTGGGTTTGGTTCAGGTGCATGTTCTGCAGAATGACCGGGGCGACTCCCCGCCGATCGAGTTCCCGGGCTGTCAACTCGTTGAGGCATTGGCTCACGCTGATCGCTCCCAGGGAGGAGAGGGGACAGACGCGATAGCTGCCCGTCTTGCCCTGAATGGAGGTGGTCAGATCTCCCACGGGCATTCCGTTGTCCAGAAAATGCCCGTGTCGGGCCTCCTGAACCACATGGAAAAGGGTTTTTCCGGAGGAATGTTTGGCGGGGGCCGTGGCGGCCTGCTCGCGGCAGGCGATGACCACCAGCGGGAGATGGGGGTAACGACGCGTAAAGGCGAGGGCGGTGTCGACCGCTGCCTGCGTCTGGCCGGTGGCGGAAATCACCGTCAGCACGTCTTTCGGCCCGAAATCGATTTCATCCAGCAGCTTGTCGCCGATGCTCTCGTACTTTTCGAAATGTTGGTTGACCCGGATCCCGTTCGAACCCACCACATCGGCAAACCGGGTGAGCCCGTCGGCCAAGACTCCTCGGAAACCCGTGAGCGCCCCCATCCGCACCACCGTTTCACACACCGTCATGAGGGAGTGGCCGTTGGCGTAGAGGTGCACCAGGCCGCCAGCGGCGATCGCATCCGCATAGCAGGAGGCCACCGCCTGGAGAGCCGACTCCTGGGCGCAAAGAGCCTGCCGGATCCGTTCCAACTGCTGGGGAAAGGTCAGCATCGGCGTGA
>DFCD01000073.1:22989-26531 GCA_002366885.1 Verrucomicrobia bacterium UBA3063 | reverse complement strand
CCGGCCCGGGCGGGCGATCCCCCCAAGCTCGTTGCCGCCTCGCAAAAACTGCAGAGGGAGTTAGGATGGAGCCCGGTGCATTCCAGCCTCGACCAGATTCTTTCCAGCGCATGGAACTGGCATCAGGCCCATCCGCGGGGCTACGCCGACGAGGTGTCATGAGCACGGTTCGACGACCCCAGACCGTCACGGTGGAGCATTTTTTCAACCAGCATGCCTCCCGTCTCCAGCTCAAGCTGGTCACCGGCCAGGAGGGGATGGATCGCACCATCCGCGAGGGGGCGGTGAACCGGCTGGGCATGGCCCTGACCGGCTTCATGAAATATTTTGCGTACCAGCGGGTCCAACTCATCGGGAAAAGCGAAATCAGCTACCTGAATTCGCTGGCTGCTGAGGAGAGGGGGCAACGCATCCGGGCCATTTTGGCCCGCAGGATTCCGTGCATCGTCTTCAGCCGCAACATCCGGCCGCCTGCGGTGATTGTCAGGGAGGCGCGGGCCGCCAAGGTTCCCGTCTTCATCTCCCCGATTGTGACTCCCCGGCTGGTCAACCTGATCACCCTCTGTCTGGAGGAGGATTTTGCTCCCACCACCAGTGAGCACGGCAGCATGGTCGACATCCTCGGGGTCGGCGTGCTCATCCGGGGCGAGAGCGGGATCGGTAAGAGTGAGTGCGCCCTGGGCCTGGTCGAGCGGGGTTACTCCCTGGTTGCGGATGACATCACGCGGCTTCGCCTGATCGAGGGCCGGGAGTTGATGGCCACCTCGGCGGAGGTGACCCGAACCTTCATGGAGGTCCGGGGCATCGGCATCATCAACGTGGCCTCGCTCTTTGGGGGCAGGGCCATCCGGACGGAGAAGCGGCTGGATCTGGTGGTGACCCTGATGGAGTGGGAAAAAGCGGGGGAGATCGAACGGACCGGCCTGGATCAGCAGTTCTACGAGATTCTCGGGATGAAGATCCCGCATGTGAAAATCCCCATCCGGCCGGGACGAGACCTGGCCGGGTTGGTGCAGGTGGCGGCCCTCGATCAAAAGATGAAAACGATGGGCCAGTTTTCCGCGATGGAGTTCAACGAGAAGCTGCTGACGCGGCTCAATCTGAAGGATCGCTGACCATGGCCGCGGGTGAGGGAGGCAAACACGGGCAGGAAGCGGTGATCAAAAACCGGCTGGGGCTGCATGCCCGCCCGGCGGCGATGTTTGTCCGGGAGGCCAACCGGCATCCATGCGAGATTCACGTGGAGAAGGACGGGGAAACGATCAACGGAAAGAGCATCATGGGGCTGATGATGCTGGCGGCCGGAATGGGCTCGCGGATCCGCATCGTCGCCACGGGTCCCGGGGCCGCGGAGGCGGTCCAGGCCCTCCTGCAGTTGGTGGAAAGAAAGTTCGACGAGGAGTAGGCCCGGGGGAGAGAATTTCGTTCCGTGAGCGAAGCCGCCAGTCCCCCTCGAGGTGCGGAACTCCGCCTCACGGGGATCCCCGCCTCCCCGGGCGTGGTCAGCGGAAGACTGGCGGTTTTCAGCCGGGAGGAGGAAATCCGGATCCATCCCACCCCGATCCGGGAAGAGCAGATTGAGGATGAAATGCGGCGCCTGGAGGCGGCGTTGCTCAAGACCCGGGAACAGATCCAGAAAATCCGCGAGCAGCTCTCCCACTCCCTTGGAGAGCAGCAGACCGACATCTTTGAGGCGCATCTGATGGTGGCGGCGGACAGCACCATCGCCGGGGCGGTTCGCCGCCAGTTAGAAATGCGGAAAGTGTGCGTGGAAAGCGTCTATCAGCACGTCATCCGCACCTACGCCCAGAGCATGAAGGAGGTGGAGGATCCTTATCTTCGGGAGAGGGCGGCGGACATCCTCGATGTCGGGCGGCGCGTGGTGCACAACCTGCTCGGAAGAAAACTTGCCGACCTTTACGCGCTCGATGAACCCAGTGTGATCCTTGCCCATGACCTGACCCCGTCCGACACCGCGCTGCTCAACCGGCAGCTGGCCTTGGGCTTCGCCACGGAGGCCGGGAGCGTGACCTCCCACACCGCGATCATGGCCCGTTCCCTCAACATTCCCGCAGTGGTGGGGTTGCATGAGGTGCTGGACCAATGTGAATCGGGGGCGCCCGTCATCCTGGACGGGTACGCCGGACTCCTCGTTGTACATCCGACCGAGCAAACCCGGTACGAATACGGGCAGATCGAAAAACGCCGCCACGAGGTGGAGGTCAGCCTTGAGGCCCTGCGGGACACGCCGGGAGCCACCAAGGACGGGCGGAAGATCATCCTCTCCGCCAACGTGGAACTCCCCGAGGATCTCCCGTTGATCGCGGAAAGTGGGGCGGAGGGGATCGGCCTCTATCGCACGGAATTTCTTTTCCTCAACCGCGTGCATTTTCCCGGGGAGGAAGAGCAGACCAACATCTACCGGCAGGTGGTGGACACCTCGCGGCCCCACCCCGCAATCATCCGCACGCTGGATCTCGGCGGGGACAAGCTGCCCACCCACCTGGGGCTGGATCCCGAGCAGAATCCCTTCCTGGGATGGCGCGCGATCCGCTACTGCCTGGAAAAGCCCGACGTTTTCAAGGTGCAGTTGCGCGCGATCTGCCGCTCCAATCCCGGAGGCAAGGTGCGGGTGATGTTCCCGATGATTGCCACCCGTGAGGAGCTTTCCTCGGCCCTGGCGATCCTCGGCGAGGCGAGGGAGGAGCTGAAGGCGGCCGGGGTTCCCGCGGCCGAGGTGGTGGAGGCGGGTGCGATGATCGAGGTGCCGTCCGCCGCGCTGATCGTCGACCATCTGGCGCCCCTGGTTCAGTTTTTCAGCATCGGAACGAACGACCTCACCCAATACACGCTGGCGGCCGACCGAACCAACGAGCGGGTTGCCAGCCTCTATCAGCCGACCCATCCGGCGGTGTTGAGCCTGATCCGGATGGTGGTGGCGGCGGCCCGGAGGCATGACATCTGGGTAGGGGTTTGTGGGGAAATGGCGGCGGATGTGGTGATGACGCCGATCCTGGTGGGGTTGGGCGTGGACGAAATGAGCATGGGTTCCGTGGCGGTGCCCCGGGTGAAAAAAGCGGTGCAGAGCCTGCACTACGGGGAGTGCCAGAAACTTTCCTCGGAACTTCTGTCCATGGATTCCGGGGAACAGATCCGGCAGCGCCTGCAACAAGTGGCGCAAGGGGCTTACCCGGAATTAGTCGGCTAGAAGTTGTACGAGCGACCAAGGCCCTTTCTTCTGCTTGGACATCTACGTTTAGGACAAGACGAGAGTCTGCCCTACCCAGGGGAGGCGGAATCGGGTAGAACTCGGGGTTCATGAGCGAGGAAAGATCCGCCCTTCTGGCCGTGCGGCGCGAAAAGCTGCAGAAGCTCCGCGAGCTGGGCGTGGATCCCTTCGGCGGGCCCTTTCCGGGCACGCAAAGCTCCTCGGAAATCCGCGCCGGGTGGGAGGAGG
The DNA here is from genome assembly GCA_002366885.1 of Verrucomicrobia bacterium UBA3063. Classification (GTDB taxonomy): domain Bacteria; phylum Verrucomicrobiota; class Verrucomicrobiia; order Methylacidiphilales; family Verrucolacustridaceae; genus Verrucolacustris. The sequence continues at coordinate 23,074 of DFCD01000073.1, read as the reverse complement.
GAAAGAAGGTCCGCATGGCGGGCCGGATCGTTTCCCATCGCGACATGGGCAAGAGCCAGTTTCTTCACCTGCAGGATCGGGCCGG
>DFCD01000073.1:0-22947 GCA_002366885.1 Verrucomicrobia bacterium UBA3063 | reverse complement strand
GTCTTCGAGCTGCTCGATCTGGGCGACATCGTGGGAGTCGAGGGAACCCTCTTTCTCACCAAGACGGGGGAGCAAAGCATCCGGGTGGAAAGTTTTGTCCTACTCACCAAGGCACTGGCGCCGCTGCCGGACAAGTGGCACGGGCTCGTGGACACGGAAACCCGCCACCGTCACCGGCATCTCGACCTCCTTTCCAACGAGGCCTCGCGGCGGGCGCTGGATTTGCGGGTGAGATTGGTTCGCTATCTCCGGGAGTTTCTTTCCGCCCGGGGTTTCACCGAGGTGGAGACCCCGATGATGCAGACGGTGGCTGGAGGGGCCGCCGCCGAGCCTTTCCAGACGCGGCATCACGCCATGGGCATGGACCTTTATCTGCGCATCGCCCCGGAGCTTTATCTCAAGCGGTTGCTGGTGGGAGGTCTGGAGAAGGTGTTCGAGATCAACCGCAATTTTCGCAATGAGGGCATCTCCCGCCGCCACAACCCCGAATTCACCATGCTGGAGGCCTACTGGGCCTACGCGGATTTTGAGGCGATGGCCGCGCTGGTGGAGGAGATGATCGCGGGGGCCGCCCGGGAACTGACCGGCGGGACCCGGGTTCCGCAATCCGACGGCACGATGATCGATTTCACCCCTCCGTGGCCGAGGAAAAAGTACCGCGATGCCGTGGCCGCGGCGGCGGGAGCGGACTGGTTCCGGCTTTCCCGGGACGAGATGGAGAAGAAGGCGGCGGCGTTGGGCGTGGAACTCGGGCCCGGCCTGCCTGCCTCCGAAATCACCCAAAAAGTGTTCGAAAAGAAAGTGGAGGCGGAGGCCGTCGATCCGGTCTTCATCACCCATCTGCCGGCAGAACTTGTTCCCTTGGCCCGGCTTAACAAGGAGGATCCAACCGTGGTGGACGTGTACGAGCTGATTTTCGGAAGGCAGGAAATTTCCCCCGGCTATTCGGAGCTGAACGACCCGATCCTGCAGGCCGAGCGCTTCCGTCACCAGGTCGGGGAGCACACGCAAAAAGTGGATCACGAGTTTCTCGAGGCTTTGGAGAGCGGCATGCCGCCGGCGGGCGGTCTGGGGCTAGGGGTGGACCGTTTGGCGATGTTGCTGGCGGGGACGGATTCGATCCGTGAGGTGATCTTTTTCCCCTTGCTGCGGCCGCGGGACTCCGGCGCATGAAAGACGGCGGGCTCGTGCGCGGGCCCCTCCTGAACGCCTTCCTGTTTCAGGTTTTCAACACCAGTTCGTTCTACCTGGTGATGGGCCTGCCCATGATGCTGTATTTCAAGAAACTGGGCGCATCCGCCACGGTGCTGGGGGTGTTGGCCTCCCTTGCGGCGTTGCTCAACATTTTCCAGATCCCCGCGGCCCGTTTTGTGGAGAAGGTGGGGTACCGGAACTTTGTGCTGCGGGGTTGGACATCCCGGAGTGTGCTCATCGCCGGGCTGGTGCTGGTGGCGGTCCTGCCCCTCTCGATCGACAACTTTTCCCGGCAGGCGCTCATGCTTTTCCTGCTTTTTCTTTTCAACACCATCCGGGGCATTTCCCTCAGCGGGTATCTTCCCTGGATCAGCGCGATCGTGCCCGAGCCGGTTCGCGGGCGTTTCCTTGCCCTGGATCAGGCGGCCTCCCAGTCCGCCCTGCTGCTCACCGTTGCCCTGACCGCCTGGTTTTTGAGCCATACCGATAATCCCGCCTCCTTTGGGGTCCTCTTCGGGGCGAGTTTGGTTTTGGCCGCTGGTTCCCTTCTCTACCTCCGGAAAATCCCCGATGCGCCCACGCAGGGGACGGGCGGATCGGAAGAGGTTCCTTGGAAGGCGATGTTGGGGCATCCCCCCTTCCGCCAACTGGTGATTTTCCATGCGGTGGTGATGTTGGCGATGTCGGGGGGAGGACTGTTCTTTGTGCCCTTTGCCCGCGACCAGTTCCAGTGCTCCGATTCCCTGTTCCTGATCCTGCACCTGATGTGGGGCACGGTGTTTGTGCTGACCTCGCTGCGGGCGGGCCGATGGCTGGACCGGATGGGGAGCCGCCCGGTGCTGTTTCTTTGCGTCGTGGTCATGGGAATTCACTGGCTTGGCTGGGGGGCGGTGGCCGCCCATCTTCTGCCGTTCTCCTGGGGGACTTTCGCGTTTCAGCAGGCAACGGCCGGGATTGGCTTGGCTCTGTATAACAGCGCGCACATGCGTCTGCTCATGGGTATTGTTCCCGCCATGGGGAGGAGCCACTTTTTTGCCCTCTTCAGCGTGGCGGGGAGTGTTGTGGCGGGGTTGGCGCCGCTGGGCTGGGGGCTTTCCGCCGACGCGTTGGCCGGGTTTCGGATCGGCACGGGGGTGCAGCTGAACGGGTTTGTGATCCTCTACGCGACCATCGCCCTGATCATGATCCCGGCCCTGATCCTGCTAGGCAGGGTCCAGGAGGCGCGGGCGGCGTCCACGGAGGAACTGATCCGGGAACTGGTGCTGGAAACGCCCTGGCGTTCGATCACCCGCTGGTGGAACCGGAGACCTTTCGCGTGATCCGGGCGGGCAAAAGGTTCCTCGCGGAAAAAAGCCCGCCGCTGATCGCCGCGCTGATCCGGTTGCTCGGAGGCAGCCTCCGCTACCGCTTGGAGGATCCGCAAGGGCTTTTGAACCGTCAGCTGGACTCGGCCCGGATCTGGGCTTTCTGGCACAACCGGATCCTGATGATGCCGTACCTTTATGAGAAATTTTGCCCGGGTCGGAAAATGCTGATGCTGGTGAGCCGCAGCCGGGATGGGGAGTTCATCACGCGGATCATGAACCGTTTCGGCATCGAGGGTGCGAGGGGTTCGAGCTCGAAAGGAGGGGCGGAAGCGCTGCGGGAGCTTTTCCATGAGTTGGACCGACCGCGCGGGCGTGACATCGGAATCACCCCGGACGGCCCGCGCGGACCGCGGTTGCGGGTGCAGGACGGTGTCCTTGCGCTGGCGGCGGGAACGGGTCGTTCCATTTGTCCGGTGACCGTGCGCTACGACCATTGCTGGGAGCTTCCATCTTGGGACCGCTTCCAGATTCCCCGGCCGGGGGCGGTCTGCCGGGTGATCGTCGGCCCCGCGGTGGCCGCACCGAAGGGGTTGCAGCCTGCGGAGTTGGACCGTGCCCGGGGGGAACTGGAGCGCGCGCTGGGAGATTGATCTTTGCGCGGATGGATCCGCGCGGGATCCGTCCTACCGGTTTTTCGGGGCGGACATTTCCGTCCGGGAGGAAAGCCCGGTGCGGATGACGGCTGGGACGGTCCAGGTTGTGGCCAAAGCGGCCAGCCAGGCAACGAGGGCCAGAAAACCCGGAACCTTGAAGGTCATCCGCGTGAGGGGGACGACGATGAGGAGAAGGCTGGCGGCGGTGCCGCCAACCAGGAGCACGTTCCGGGCGGGCCAGACCGGCTGGTGAAACCGCGTGCTCGCCCAAGAGGAAACGGCTTCCACGGCGGTGATCGCCGCGGGGGGAAGGGAGGGCAGGGCGTAAAGCTCGACCGAGGCGGCCCCGCCGGCGAGGAGGAGGACCCCGAGCGTGCCGGCCACCAGGACGAGGGCCGGGCGGCTGTTTTGCGAACCGAAGAAACGAAGAAGCAAGGTCAGCACCAGCAAAAGGGAAAGGACGGCGGAACCTGTCTCCAGCCAGAACCGGGCGGCATCCGGATTGCCCGGAACAAATTCCCGAAACAGGTTCAGGGCGGTTGAGGCGAGGGACTGCAGACCGTTCACGCGCCTTGAAATTCGGCCCGAACAGCGGGCTGTCAATCCTCCCGAATGACCCAAACTCCGGCCGGCATCCTTGTCCCGGGAACCTCCGGCGGGTGGCGGGACGGTTCCAGACGTGCCCGGATTTTTTCCCGATGGAGAGCCGACCGGACCAGCTGGTCCAGCTTCCACCGGTGGGTTCCCGACTGATTGACCGAGACGAGCAGGCTTCCCCGGGGGGAAAGAAGCCGGAGGCAGACCGCGAGCATCGGCTCGAGCTCCCTTTCGATCCGGAAGGAGCGTCCCCGCCCGCCGTGGGCGAAAGTGGGGGGGTCCAGGATGATTCCCTCAAAGGTTTCTCCCCGGCGAAGCAGACGGGGCAGGGCTTTGCGGACATCCTCCTGCCAAAAACGGTGGTTTTCCCCGTCCAGCCGGTTCCGCCGAAAATTATCGCGTCCCCGACCGAGGGCGCGGGCCGAGTTGTCGATGTTAAGGGTGGTTGCCCCGGTGGAGGCAGCAAGCAAGCCAAAGGCGCAGGTATGGGCAAAGAGGTTTAGAAGGGATCGTGGACGGAGGGAGCGGAGAAAAACACGGTTTTCCCGCTGATCCGGAAACAGGCCGGGCGCGGTGCCGGGGGTGAGGTCGATCCCGTAGCGCAGCCCCAGCTCCCTCACTTCCGTCGTCCACTCTCCACCGGCAAGATGGAGTGCGGTACGGTCATTCTCCGCCTGCCAGATGACCTGTCGGGGTTTCCATCGGCAGTCTGCCGGGGGGGTCAGCAGGGAGGCTTCGCAGGGGAGCGGAACCGGCTGGGAGGCGATGGCGCGCAGGAAGGTGCCCCATCGTTCCAGGCGGAGCCGTGGGGACCAGGCGACCAGAAAAGCGTCGGTCCCGGTGGCCTCGATCTCCTTCCAGCAACTCCCGGAAATCCAGACCGGGGCGGCGGCAGGCGGTTTGCGAAACGGCTCAGGCATGGTTAGATAAAGGTTATGGAGTGCACCTTCTGCCCGGGCAACCAGGCGACGTGTCACCTGAGCAAGCTGGTGAACGGGAAATCCATCGATGTGCACGTCTGCGACAAATGCATTCCCCAGCTTTCTCAGAAAGACCTGGTGGATTTTGACGTCTGGGCGGCCGTGTCCAAGCTTGCCGCCAGCAAGGGGAAGGAAGATCCCGCCGCGGCCGTGGAAAACGAGATCAAGGAGATTTCGGCGAAAAGCCTGCTGATTCCCTCACCGACGCCGGCGGTCTCCCAACGTTGCCCCAGCTGCGGTTTCACCTCCGAGGACGTGCGCAAGACAGGACGTTTGGGTTGCGGCGAATGTTACGGGATTTTCGCGGAACTGCTGCAGGACGTTCTCAACGACTGCCAGAAAGGAACGCGCCACACCGGCAAGGTCCCAAAAGGTTTCCGCAAGCTGCGCAAAAAACGCCTGCAGGAGGACCTGGCCACTGCGGTGAAGAAGGAGCAGTTCGAGGAGGCGGCCAGGATCAAGGACGAACTGGGAAAAATCGGGGAAGAGGGGTAAGGCCCGGACTTCGGATCACCAAGGCCGGAGGTTGGCGAAATCAGTTTTCCAGGACGGAGCCAATCGCCCGGTAGCGGGCTTGGCGCGACTCGAGAAGTTTTTCGGGGCCCAGGCGTGCCAACTCCTGCAAGTGCCGGGAAACCTTTTCCACGCAGCCGCGGACCGTGGAATCCCAGTTCCGGTGGGCCCCGCCGGGCGGCTCGGGGACGATCTCATCGACAAGTTTGAGGGAGAGGAGATCCGGGGCGGAGATACGCAGGGCTTGGGCGGCCTGAGGGGCGTAGGCCCGGTCTTTCCAAAGGATGCTGGCGCACCCTTCGGGGGAGATGACCGAGTAGTAGGCGTTTTCGAGGATCAGCACCCGGTCGGCCACACCGATGCCGAGGGCCCCGCCGCTGCCTCCCTCGCCGATGACCACCGCGACGATGGGAACGCGGAAATGGAACATCTCTCGGATGTTGACCGCGATGGCCTCGGCGATGTGCCTCTCCTCGCTGGGAACCCCGGGAAAGGCCCCTGGGGTGTCAATGAAGCTGACGATGGGAAGGCCGAAGCGGTCGGCCAGGCGCATCAACCGCAGGGCCTTCCGGTATCCCTCCGGGTGGGCGCAGCCGAAATTCCTCATCAGGTTTTCCCGGGTGTCCCGGCCCTTCTGGTGTCCCAGAAAAACAACCTGTTGCTCGCCGATGGTGGCAAAACCGCCGATCAGGGCGTGGTCGTCGCCAAAAACCCGGTCGCCCCCCAGTTCCACCACGTTGGTGGCTCCCAGGCGCAGATAATCGAGCAGGTAGGGGCGGAGGGGGTGGCGGACAATCTGCACCCTTTGCCAGGGAGTGAGGTTTCCATAAATCTCCCGGCGGGCCTCCACCAGTTTCTTTTCCAGCGAGGAAATCTCGTCCTCTGCCTGGATTTTTTGCTTTCCGGTGAGCCGGCGCAGCTCGGCCAGCCTCCGCTCAAATTCCACCAGCGGCTTTTCGAATTCCAGTGGGGCGATGGCCTTGGCTTCCGGCATTGGGTAGCATGCTACCCCCGGGGACGGGCCAAGGGCAAACGGCCGCAGGCGCGAGAAAGGATTTTCCCGGGAGGAAGGGACGGCACAGTCTGGTTTGATGAACCGTGGCTGGAAGGGTGTGGCGGCATTTTTTTGTCTTTGGATCCTGCTGACGGGTGCGCTTTTTCCTGTGGTCTGGGCGGGGGTCACGGTGCCGGCGGTCCGCGGGGTGATTGAGGGGTGGGCGCCCGGTTCCCTCACGGCTTCCCGGGTTTTCGGGAGGATTATTTTGGTTGTGGCCTTGGTTCTCGTGCCGGCCTTGTTCTGGTTCTGGAAGGACGGCCCCAAAAGGTTCTTTTCCGGACTTTCGCGGGGCGGACGGGGGATGCAGACCCTGGCTTGGTTTTTTTGGGGTTTTTTCATGGTGGCAGCGGGGGCCTGGCTGCAGGAGATGCTCGGAGTGAGGAATCGCGGGGGTTTTCCCGGTCCAGACATCTGGGCGGGGGCGTTGGCCTCCGGCTGTCTTGTGGCGGTGCTGGAGGAGTTTTTCTTCCGCGGGGTGCTCGGTTTGGCCTTCTGGAAGGCGGCGGAGGAGAAGCCGGCCGCGCTTCTTCTGGGGGTGAATGCTGCGGTGTTTGCCGCGGCCCACGATTTGCGGCCGATAGGGGATGTTCCGTCGGGGTTTTTATCCGGATTTGCGGCCTGGACCAAACTACAACTGTGGGCGGGGCCGGCAGATCCCTGGAAGCTGGCGGGGCTGTTTGTTGCCGGGTTGATTTTGGCCCGGTTGGCCTGGCAGCACCAAAATCTTTGGGCGGCCATCGGGCTTCATGCCGGCTGGGTGGCGGGGATGCGTTTTTGCCGCGAATTCTGGAGGGAAACCCCCGGGGTGTCCGCCGGATGGTGGGGGCCATCCCTGGAGGCGGGTCCGATTCCCTTAGTGCTTCTGCTGCTGGTGGCTTTTGCCGTCTGGGGACAGCCGATCCGTGCACGTTTGGATTGAGGCGGTTTTCGGGATTTTGTTTCCGGTGGCGCGCCCGCCCCGGCCCTGGGCGCGCTTAGAGCGCCCCTTTTGCGAGCGGTGTGCCGAGCCCTTTGCGCGGCCGGTTGCGGCATCTTTTGAGTGCGCAAACTGTGCAAAAAGGAACTGGTCCCTTGGCCGCCTTCGGGCCGCTTACCGCGAGCAGGGATCCGTGCGGGAGGCGATCCTGGGTTTCAAGTACGGCCGGAAATTTCATCTACGTCCCTGGCTGGGGCGCTGGCTTGCGGACGGTTTTCGGGAGCATTACGCCGCGGAGCAGTGGGATGCCCTCGTGCCGGTTCCGCTCCACCCGGATCGGAGGCGCAAAAGGGGCTTCAATCAGAGTGCCGAGATTGCGGGTTGGCTGGGAAAGCGGGTCGGGATTCCCGTGGTGGAGGGGCTTCGTAGGGTGAAGGCCACGATCCCCCAAGCCCGGTTGAGCCGGGCCGAGCGGTTGCGGAATCTTCGGGGATCCTTGGTTCTGGCCCCGGGATTTGACCCCCGGGGAAAGCGGTTGGTAATCTGTGATGACGTGTTCACGACCGGGGCCACCGCGGACGCCTGTGCGAAGGTACTGCTGCGGGCGGGAGCCGGGGAAGTGGTCGCCCTGGCCGTGGCCCGAAGATAACCTACCCCCAAAGGACCCAAACCTACCCCATCCCATCCCGATGCCTGTTTTCGAACGAAGAAAATACGAGCCACGCAAGGAGTCCAAGACCCGGACCCGCGGGGTGCCGGGCGGGCTTTGGACAAAATGCCCGGGCTGCAGCGAGATGGTCTACAACCAGGTCCTCAAAAAGGCTCTGCAGGTTTGCCCCAAATGCGCCCACCATTTCGCAATCGGAGCCCGGGAGCGCCTGCTTTCCTTGTGTGACGGGGGCAAGTTCCAGGAGCACGATGCCGGGATGGAGGCGGTGGATGTGCTCCAGTTCAAGGGGGTGGCCAGCTACACAAGCAAACTCAAGGCCAACCGAAAAAAAACGGGACTGAAGGACGCGATCATCACCGGGATAGGCAAGATCGGCGGTCGGGAAGTGTCCCTGGCGGCGATGGAGTTCGCCTTCTTGGGCGGAAGCATGGGGGCGGTGGTGGGCGAGAAGGTCACACGCACCATCGAGCGCGGCCTCCAGAAAAAGGCCCCGGTGATCGTCTTTTCCGCATCGGGCGGGGCGCGGATGTACGAGGGGATGTTCAGCCTGATGCAGATGGCCAAAACGAGCGGCGCGCTCGCCCGGCTCGGTGCGGCGGGATTGCCATTTTTGTCGGTCCTGACCAACCCGACGATGGCCGGGGTGATGGCCAGCTACGCCTCCCTGGGGGACATCATCCTTGCCGAGCCCAAGGCGATGATCGGTTTCGCCGGGGCGCGCGTCATCAAGGAAACAACCCAGCAGGAACTTCCCAAGGGTTTTCAGACTTCCGAATTCCTCCATGAGCGCGGACTCATCGACCTGATTGTGCCTCGTCCGGAAATGAAGGAGACGCTGGCGCGTCTGCTCCGCTACCTCTGAACCGTACAAGCCCCGTGGTCCGGCTGGAGACGGTCTGCGCTGCCGGCATCCGGCCCGGTCTGCGCCGAATGCGCCAACTCCTGCAACGGCTCGGTCATCCCGAGCGCGGCCTGAATTTCATTCACATTGCCGGAACCAATGGCAAGGGCTCGACGGCGGCGGCGGTGGATTCGATTTTGCGGGCTGCCGGATTCACCCCCGGTCTTTACACCTCACCCCATCTGGTGGATTTCCGCGAGAGGTTCCGGGTGGGGGGGCGACCGGTGGATCCAACGGCCTTGGAAAGGGAACTTCGGCCCTTGCTACGCCGCATCCGCAGGATGCCCGCAGCGGACCGCCCGACTTTTTTTGAGGCCGCGACCGCGCTTGCCTTGGGAATTTTCCGCGTTGCCCGGGTGGATTTCGTCGTCTGGGAAACCGGGTTGGGCGGAAGGCTGGATGCCACCAATGTGGTGAAGCCGGAGCTCTGTTTGCTCACTTCCCTCGGGCGGGACCACGAGGAGATCCTCGGTTCCGGATTTGGAAAGATCGGCCGGGAGAAGGCGGGGATCCTGAAACGTGGGGTTCCGGTTTTTTCCGCTCCCTGGCCGCCGGCGGCACACCGGGTGCTGGCCCGGCGGGCAAAATCCTTGCGTTGCCCCTGGAAAATTATCCGGCCCCTGGCCCCGGGGCGATTTCCGCTGAAGGGGAAACATCAACGACAGAATGCCGCCTTGGCCGTGGCCGCCGCCCGTTACCTGTCGTTTCCCGAGTCCCTCATCCGTCGCGGACTCGAACAGACCCGCTGGCCGGCCCGTTTCATGGAACTGCGAAAAAAACCGCGGCTGGTTCTGGACAGTGCCCACAACGTCGAAGGTGTGACGGCGGCGTTGCGGACCTGGCGAGCATCCCATGGATCCGGACCCTCCCGGGTGATTTTCGGATGCCTGAAGGACAAGGCGGTTGGACCGATGTTGCAAAAAATCAGGCGGGAATGCGGCCAGCTTTGGGGGGTGATTCTGCCAGGGGCGCGGGGGTCCGACCCGCTGGCCTGGCCGCGCTCGCCCGACCGATTCTTTGGTTCGGTGGCGGAAGCCATGGACGAGGAGGAAAGTAATCCACGGGATACTTTGGTGCTGGGCTCGCTCGTCCTGGCGGGGGAGGTCCTCCGGCAAAGAGGGACGAAGGTGGCATGATCCGGGCGGTTTTCTTTGATGCGGGCGGCACGTTGCTTCTCCCCGCGGAGCCGGTGGGCAGGACGTATGCGCGGTTGGCCACGCACTATGGTTGGGAGCCGTCCGAAGAGAGGTTGGAGCAAGGGTTTCGCGCCGCCTGGAAAAAAAGAACCGCCGAAGGGGTGGGATCGGATGGCACGCTGGGCAAGGAGGGTTGGAAAAGAATTTTGCGGGCCAGCGTCGAGGTCGGTGGCTTGCCCGTCGACTTTCCTTTTGCGGAGTATTTTGAGGAGGTTTACTCCCATTTTGCGCGGTCCGATGCCTGGCGGGATTTTCCGGAAACGGAAAAGGTTTTGGGACATCTCCGGGACAAGGGGATCCGCGTCGGTTTGCTTTCCAACTGGGATCCGCGCCTGCGCCAGGTTTTAACCGGCTTCGACTGGGCCGGGTTCCTGGATCCAGTGCTGATTTCAGAGGAGGTTGGAACGGAGAAGCCGCAGCCAGAGATTTTTCGAAAGGCGGAGCAGACCGGTGATTGGCAGGCGCACGAATGTGCGTTGGTCGGAGATGATCCCGTCAGTGACCAGGGCGGGGCCGAGGCTGCCGGTTGGAAATGGGCCTTGGTCGAGCGTCCGGACCGGGGTCTCTGGGACGCATTAGCTCACCTTGGGTTATGAATTTTTTGCGCTTATAAGCCGGATCGGATTTTGACTTGGGAGGGCGCTGGGCGCACTTTTCCCTTTGGTGCAAGGAGTTGCCTAAAACCATGTCGGCGAACCCGCAGTTTCCCGGCTTTTTGCGGACCTCCATCGGACGAAAGTGGGTGGTGGCGGTCAGCGGTCTTTTCCTGATCGGGTTTGTCATCATCCATATGGCCGGAAACCTGCAGATGTTTGCAGCCACCCCGGACGTGATCAACCGCTACGCTTATTTTCTAAAAACCAATCCCCTCATGCTTTGGGGATTCCGCCTGGCCCTACTGACGGCGGTGGCAGCGCACATCTGGGCGGCCCTGTCCCTGGCCCGGGAAAACCGTGCGGCCAAGCCGGTGAATTACGCGGTTGCCGGGCGGAAATCCCGCCTGCACGTGACCCTGGCCAGCGTGACCATGGTGATCAGCGGGACGGTCATCCTGGGATTTGTGATTTTTCATCTGCTCCACTTCACCGCCCAGGTGGTGGACCGCTCCTATCAGGAGATGGAGACGGTGCTCGACGGCAAGGCGGTCCACGATGTCCACCGGATGGTGGTGGCGGGTTTCTCCAAGCCCCTGATCAGCGCGTTCTACATCCTAGCGATGGGGCTGCTCTTTTTTCACCTGCGGCACGGGGCGGCCAGCGTCTTCCAAACGATCGGCATCCGTGACCGGACCCTTTCCAGGGTGATCGAAAGCGGCTCCTGGGCGCTGGCGGCCATCCTCTTTCTTGGCTTCAGCTCGATTCCCGTGGCGGTGTTGTTGGGGGTGTGGAAGCTATGAAGCTCGACGCGCGGGTGCCGGCCGGACCGCTGGCCGACAAGTGGAAGAACTTCAAGGCGTCGGTTCGCCTGGTCAGTCCGGCCAACAAGCGGAAGTACGAGGTGATCGTGGTCGGCACCGGGCTGGCCGGAGCCTCGGCGGCCGCCTCGCTGGCCGAGCTGGGCTACCGGGTCAAGGCGTTCTGCTTTCACGACAGCCCGCGTCGGGCCCATTCCATCGCGGCGCAGGGCGGGATCAATGCGGCCAAAAATTACCAGAATGACGGCGACAGCGTGCGGCGCCTTTTTTACGACACGATCAAGGGCGGCGATTTCCGTTCGCGGGAGGCCAACGTGTATCGGTTAGCCGAGGTCAGCGTGAACATCATCGACCAGTGTGTCGCGCAGGGCGTGCCGTTCGCGCGCGAGTACGGTGGCATGCTCACCAACCGCTCCTTTGGGGGAGCCCAGGTTTCGCGGACCTTTTACGCCCGCGGAGCGACCGGTCAGCAGCTGTTGTTGGGGGCGTATTCGGCGCTGAGCCGGCAGATCGGGCAGGGGCGGGTGCAGATGTTCCCGCGCCACGAGATGTTGGATCTGGTCGTGGCAGACGGGAAAGCGCAGGGGATCGTCACGCGGAATTTGGTGAATGGAGAACTGAAGGCCCATGCGGCCGACGCCGTGCTGCTCTGCACCGGGGGATACGGCAACGCGTACTACCTTTCCACCTACGCGCGCGGTTCCAACGCCACGGCGATCTGGCGGGCCCACCGGCGAGGGGCGCTCTTTGCCAATCCCTGCTTTACCCAGATCCATCCCACCTGCATTCCGGTTTCGGGCGAGTACCAGTCGAAGCTCACGCTGATGTCGGAGTCCTTGCGGAACGACGGACGTTGCTGGGTGCCGAAACACGCGGGCGACCGGCGTCCCGCCGGCCTGATCCCCGAGGAGGAACGGGACTATTTTCTCGAGCGGATTTATCCGAGCTACGGCAACCTGGCGCCGCGGGACATCGCCTCGAGGGCGGCGAAACGGGTGTGTGACGAGGGCAGGGGGGTGGGCAAGTCAGGCCTTGGGGTGTATCTGGATTTCTCCGAGGCGATCGGCCGGCTCGGGCAAAAGACGGTGCAGGAGAGGTATGCGAACCTTTTTGACATGTATCACGAGATCACCGGGGAGAGTGCCTACGAGGCGCCCATGCGGATTTTTCCCGCTGTGCACTACACGATGGGTGGTTTGTGGGTGGACTATCACCTGATGAGCAACCTTCCGGGCCTGTTTGTGCTGGGAGAGGCAAACTTCTCCGACCACGGCGCCAACCGCCTGGGAGCGAGCGCGCTGATGCAGGGGCTGGCGGACGGTTATTTCGTGATTCCCTACACGCTCGGGGATTATCTTTCCCAGCAAAAGCCGTCGGGTCCCAGGAACGCGGCGGAGACCGAGGCGTTTTGGGCGGCCACGGAGGACGTGCAAAACCGGATCCGGAAACTCCTCGAAGTGAGGGGTGGCCGGCCGGTCAGCGAGTTTCACCGGCAGCTCGGCAAAATTCTATGGGACCAGTGCGGGATGAGCCGGACGAGGAAGGGGCTGGAGCAGGGAATCGAGCAGATCCGGCAGTTGCGGAAGGAGTTCTGGGAGGATCTGAACGTGCCGGGCTCCGGCGAGGATCTGAACCAGTCGCTGGAAAAAGCGGGGCGGGTGGCCGATTTCCTGGAACTCGGCGAGCTGATGTGCCGCGATGCGCTGGAGCGGGATGAATCCTGTGGGTGTCATTTCCGGGAAGAGCACCAGACCGCGGAAGGGGAATGCGCCCGCAAGGACGACAGTTTCGCACAGGTGGCGGCCTGGGAATATTCGGGGGAAGGCAAAGCGGCGGTGCGTCATGTGGAACCGCTCAAGTATGAAGAGGTCAGCCTCGCCACGCGGAGCTACAAATGAAGCTCCACCTTAAAATCTGGCGACAACCGGGCAAGGATCATCCCGGAAAGTTGGAGATGTATGATCTCGATGGACTGAATCCTGACATGTCGTTTTTGGAGATGATGGATGTGCTGAACGACCGGCTGACGAGGGAGGGGAAGGAGCCGGTGGCTTTTGAGCACGACTGCCGGGAGGGGATCTGCGGATCGTGCGCGATGGCGATCAACGGGGAGCCGCATGGGCCGAACGACGGAGCTACCACCTGCCAGGTGTATCTGCGCTCCTTCAAGGACGGGGAGACGCTGACGGTGGAGCCGTGGCGGGCTCGGGCGTTTCCGGTTTTGAAGGACTTGGTGACCGATCGCTCGGCCTTTGACCGGATCATGCAGGCGGGGGGATTCATTTCTGTGAACACGGGCCAGGCGCCGGACGCCAATGCCATGCCGATCGGCAAGGAGACGGCGGAGCAGGCTTTTGATGCGGCTCACTGTATTGGTTGCGGGGCGTGTGTGGCGGCGTGCCGGAACGGGTCGGCGATGTTGTTTGTGGCCGCGAAGGTGTCGCATCTGGGGCTGTTGCCTCAGGGGCAGCCGGAGCGGAAGCAGCGGGTGCGGCGGATGGTGGAGGCGATGGATGCGGCCGGGTTCGGCAACTGTTCCAACCAGTACGCCTGCGAGGCGGTCTGCCCGAAGGAGATCTCGGCCGACCTGATCGCCCGGATGAACCGGGATTACGCCCTTTCCCTTGTCCCAAAGCTCTAGTTTTTGGGAACGGGCTAGGGGCGGGTCTAGGTTTGGTCCCTTGATACCATCCCCCACCTTTGTGCGATCCTCTCCGGGATCATGGCTTGGGCGCTGAAGCGCCTGTGCCATGTCCCCGAAATTTTAAGGGGGTGGGAAGGGCCAGTAGGGGTTGAGAAGCGGAATTTTAAGATTAAAAAAAACACAGCAAAAATCGACATAATGTGCTAAATTGTAAATAGATGCGATCTATCCGGAGTTTCCTCCTCCGCATGGAGCCTGCGGGTTTTGTGTCAAGGCACACTTCCCTCGCGGCTCTCGTTTTTATTTGCTCTCTTTTTGCGAGCGGCCATTTGGCTGTGGCCCGAATCGGCGTCGACTATCAGATGCAGTTGGGCAACCCCAGTCAGGCCACAAGCGATCCCTCCAATCACACCAACTATTTGATTCAGCGCGCTCAATATGCAATGGATTACAACGATACGACCCGTCAGGCCAATTGGGTGAGTTGGAGTTACACTTCAAGCGATTCCGGGAGTTCGGGTCGACAAGATACGTACCGGGCAGACACCAACCTGCCCACCGGCTTCACCCGGATCGGGAGTGCAACATTTGGAGGGGGGTTGGATCGTGGTCACATGTGCCCCTCGGCAGACAGGACGGCGACCGTCGCCGACAACGATGCCACCTTCTTTATGAGCAACATGATCCCGCAAACTTCCCAGAACAACCAGGGGCTGTGGGCAACGTTTGAAACTTATTGCCGCAGCCTGGCGTCGGGGGGGAGTGAGGTTTTAATCATCTGCGGCCCGGGTGATTTTGGTACGACTACGATCTCGAATGGAATGAAGTTGCCCGGATCGGTTTGGAAAGTGGTGGTGGTCGCACCCGCGGGCACAGCCACGGCACCCAGCAAGGTCAACACCGCCTGCCGGGTGATTGCGATTCATACCCCCAACACGACGACTGTGGGCTCAAGCTGGACCAGTTACCTCACGACGGTGGAGCAAATTGAAGCGAACACCGGTTTTCGATTCTTTTCCTCTCTTCCCACATCCGTCGCGCGATATCTGAGGAAAGTGAAGGATACCGGATCCGGCCCGAATACCCCGACGGTGATCAGTGCGGTCAGTCCTATTTCGGGCACGGCGGGGTCCACGGTGACCATTTCCGGATACAACTTTGGAACCACCCCTGTGGTCAAATTCAACGGGGTGACCGCCTCGGCGAGCGTGACGGGCGGGGGAACCCAGATCACGGCCACGGTACCGACCTCCGCGACCACGGGGACGATCTCGGTCACCAGCAGCAGCAATGGGAGCGACACCAGCGCGGAAACTTTCACGGTGACTTCCCCCCCCAGCCTGACCCTGTCGAAAACCAGCCTGGGGGGATTTTCCACCACCGCTGGAACAGCCAGCGTGAGCCAGAGCTACACCATGACCGGCACGGGATTGACGGCGAACGTGGTGGTGACGGCCCCGGCAGGGTACGAGGTGAGCGTGGATAACGTCGCTTTCGCCGGAACCCTGACCTTGGTTCCCGTGAATGGGAATCTGACGGCGGTGATTTATGTCCGGTTGAGTACGGCGGCCCAGGTGGGAACCAGAACATTGGCGATCACCGACACGGGAGGAGGGGCCAACGGTCAGAGCGTGGCGGTGAGCGGGACGGTCAGTCCCGCCCAGACGCCGTATCAGTCGTGGGGCTCGGGCTACGGGCTGAGCGGGACGAGTGCGGAGGCGGGGGCGGATCCGGACGGGGATGGGTGGAGCAACGCACAGGAATACGCCTTCGGGCTCAACCCGACCAACTCCGGGGGAAGTCTGGCGAGCCTGACGCAAACCACCAACCAGGTAAAAATTACATTCCTGCAGAGGGATACGGGTGGGATCACCTACGCCGTCAAAGCGGCCGCAACTTTGGCCGGCGGATTCACGAACAACATCACCCCCCAGCTTTCCGCGGATACCAACGGAGTGCCGGCTGGTTACAAGAAGTATGAAGCCACGCTGTCGACCACGAACGGGCGGGGATTCTTGAAGGTGGAGGCGACGGTGCCGTAGTGCGGTAGGGGTGAAAGGCTTGAGGCCAAAGGATTAGGATGAAGTTAGGAGTCTGAAGATTCGGTAGGGCCGATGATCCTCATCGGCCGATGGGTAGGACAACGGTTGAGCATTGAATCATTCCATCGGCCCGCCGGGACGTCGGGCCCTACCAAGCGGGGATGTCGGATGTTGGACATTTGGTAGGGACGGATACCCTTATCCGTCCATGTCGATGATTGATCGCTGAAGCTAATGCATGGACGCGTAGGGGTACGCGTCCCTACCGAGTTGAAAGGTCAGAGGTTGGATGATCGGCAGAGCCGATGATCCTCATCGGCCGATAGAGCGGTTGGAAGTTCGGGCATCAATAATTCAATCGGGCGGTTAGGGACAACCGCCCCTACCGGGCTGAGGAGATTCAAGGTTCAAGCTGGCGGCCGTAAAGGCCGCCCCACATTAGTTTCAGATTTGAACTTTGCTATCGGGGTCTGACCCCACGCTTGGGGCATAGAACGGAGATTTCGCAGTGAACACAGTCGGGCTTGCGGGCGGAGCAGCGGCGGCGACCGTGCCAAATGAGGAGATGGGAAAAGAGGGTCCAATCCTCGCGGGGCACGATTTTGACCAAGGCCTGCTCTACTTTGACGGGATCGTGCTGGCGGGTGAGGGCCATTCTGCGGCAGAGCCGGCCCACATGGGTATCGACCACGATTCCCTCGGCCAAATGAAAGGCGTTGCCCAGGACAACATTGGCCGTTTTCCGGCCTACCCCGGGCAGTTTGTGGAGATGCTCCATGGTTCTGGGAACCTCCCCGCCGTGATCCCGGGCCAAGGTCGCCGCGCAACCGCGGATGGACTTGGCCTTGGAACGAAAAAATCCGGTTGTGCGGATCAGGCCCTCCAGCTCGGCAGCGGGGATTTCGGCGAAGTCCCGGGCGGTGTGGCAGCGGGCGAACAGGGCCGGGGTGACCTTGTTGACCCGCTCGTCGGTGCACTGGGCGGACAGGATGGTGGCCATGAGGAGCTGGAGGGGGTTGGAGTAGTGAAGCTCGCAGTGCGCGTCTGGGTAGGCACGCTTGAGTTTGGAAATGATCCGGCGAGTTCTGCCTCGTAATAAGCTCTGAGGCTTTCGAGTCACGGGCTAAAAAATTCCGTTTACGTTTAGGTTTAGGTTTAGGTTTACGAAATTTTGCAACAGTTACGGGAAAACCTAGGAAGCCGGGGCGGAGGCGGGCGGGAGGGAGTTGAGGAGCTCGCGGGCTTCGGCGGCGGAGGAGGAGTTGCCGTATTTTTCGAGAAGGGTTCCAGCCAACTCCCTTGCCTCCGCGTTTTTCTGTTGGCTCCTCCGGATCTTGGCCGCCTTGAGCAGGCCCTCCGCGGCAAACTCCGGAAGGCTGTCATAATACAGGTCGACTTTCCGGTAGTAGCTGACGGCCAGATCGAGGGGATCCAGCGGGGGTTTTCCTTCTCCTTGGTCGATCTGTTTGGTGGGAATTTTTTTGTCGGCCACATCCTCCAGGCCCTTGCCGAAAGCCAACATGGCCCGGGCCTTGGTCTCGTTGTCCGTCTTGTTGCTCTCGATGACCTTAGCCCAGAGTTGAAAGGCTCCGGGCTTGTCCTCGCTGCCCTCATACCGGCCGGTGGCGGCCAGGGCCTGACCCCGGAGGTAGTTGGCTTCCTGAAGCTTCTCCGACCAGGGGTAATCCTTGGTAAGCTTGGCAAACTGCTTTTCCGCCTCCTCTTTCCGGCCGGCCTGGAAATCGATCAGGCCGAGCCCGAAGATGGCGGAGGCCTGGGCCCGCAACTTGGGATCCTTCGGCCCGCTGGCGGGGAACTCCTTCTGGATCCGCTCAAAGATGGGCCGGGCCTCCTCGTTTTTTCCGGCGCTGAGCAGGGCGCGGGCGAACCGTTCCAGGTCCCGCCAGTCGAGAGGCACACCGTTTTCGGCTGATTTTTTGTAGGCATCCTCATAGAGACGGAGGGCCAGGGCGGGTTGGTTGGCCTCAAACGGGACGCTGGCCTGGGCAAAGAGAACCTGGGCTACCAGCCCCGGTTGGCCGCCGGCCTTGGCGGCCAAATCCCGGAAGGGTTTAAGGCTCTCCTCCACGGGGGCTTCCCCGGCTTGAAACCGGAACAACACCAATGTGACCAACTTGGAAAGGGTTGGCGCCACGCGGGAGGGGCTGTAGCCGAGAACGGCCTGGCCATACCCCTCGGTGGCCTGTCCAAGGAAATCCGCCCACTGTTTTTTCTGGTCCTCGGACAGGTTGGAGTAGGTGCCGAGGCTTTTTGCGCGGGTGATGTTCAGGTCCGCCGAGCGTTCCAGGGCCGAGTAGGCGAGATCGGAAATCTGCGGGGGCGGAGGAGACGTGGCGATGTCCGGGTAAAGTTCCTGGAAAAGGCCGAAAGCCTGACGATAAGCCGCCAAGGCCTGGGCCTCGTCCCGGGAATCAGCGAAGGATGCCCCGCGGGCAAGGTAGACGCCGATGTTGCGGGGTTCCTTGGGGAAGTTTTTCAGCTGCTCCTCCTGGGCGGCCCTCATCAGCTCGCTCTTTTTCTCCCGTGCATAAGTTCGCCAGATCCGCTCCGAGGCATCCACCGCCACCGGGGAATCTTTTTGCTTTGCCACCAGCTCCTTCCAGGCGGCCACGGCCTCATCGGTTTTTTTTGCCTCGAGAAGCGCATCCCCCCGGAAAAGCAGGGCATTGCCCGCGTTCTTCGATCCGGGGTAGGTGGCGGCGAATTTGGCGAACACCTCGGCGGCTTCGGCAGGCTGCTGTGCGCTGCGGAGGGCGTTGCCCAGGCGGAGTTCCGCATCCTCCCGGATCGAGGCGGTTTTGGCGGAGGCGGCCAACTCCTTCAGCTTGCCGATCCCCTCCGGGATTTTTTTCTCCGTGAGGAGGGCGCTGGCGTAAAGCAGCTGGGTGCCCTCGTAGCTTTCGTCCGGCACCTTGGTCTTGCCGGCCTTCACCTCGTTGAGGAATTTTTCGTAGTACTGAAGCGCTTCGGCGCCCTTGCCGGCTTTCTGGTAGGCGCTGGCAATGAAGCGCGGGATCTCGTCGGTGAAGCGTTCTCCGGGGGACTTTTCCTGGGCGGACTCCAGCCGCCGGATGGCCTCGTCGGTCTTGCCATCTTCGAGCAGCGCCCGCCCGACCAGGTAATCAACCAGTCCGGAAATTCCCTTTTGGTCGGGATGCTTCCGGCGGTACTCCTCGAGACGTTTGTCGGCCTCGCCGGTGCGGCCCTGCAGGGCATAGGTCATGATGATCTTTTGTTCCGCGTCCTCGAGGGATTCCGGTCCCCCGTAACGCGCCACGTGGCGGAAAACGAGGCGGGCTTCATCGTATTTCCGGGTCTGCAGAAAGGCCGTGCCGAGCTGCAGAAGGGCCTGGGCGGAGGGGTCGGTCCGGGCCCGGGCTTCACCGATTTTTTTCGTTTCCCTCTGGATTTTTCTCATCCTCTCGGGGGTAGATCCGGATTCGCGGATCTCGGCGTTGAGGGAGTCCAGCTTGGCGCGGAGGCGGGCAAGGATCTCCTCTTTCCCCGGAATGGAGCGCAGCCGCTGGATGGCTTCGGGATAACGCCGGGCGTTGATATCGAGGGCGGCGAGCTGAAGCGAGGCTTCGGCGGCAACGGCCGGACTGCCCGAATTGGCCAATTTCCCGTAAATCTGACCTGCCCGTGCCGAGGCGGCCTCCGCCTCCGCCTTCTTGAAATCGGCCATCAGTTCCTCGGAGCGACGGGCCTCCGCGAAGGCCTGCATCCCGTCGATTTCATCCAGGTAGAGCTTGTCCTTGTCCGCCTGTCTGGCCAGATCCAGCGACTGGCTCGACTCAGCGTATTTTCCCAGCAGCAGGTGGAGACGGGCCTCAAAGAGCAGTCCCTCCGTGCGGGACTCCGACTGAGGATATTCCTGGAGGAAGGCGCGGATTCTGGTGAGGGCCTCCTCGTAGCCTTTTTGTCTTTCCGGGGACTTTTCCGGCGACCCGTCGGCCTGGCTTCCGGCGATCAGGGCCAGGTTGAGGGAGACTTCCTCCTTGATCTCCTTCTCCTTGGCGGCGGCGGCCTTTTCATAGGCAGCCTTTGCCTCCGCCCACCGGGAAAGACTGTAAAAGGAGCGGGCCTGATAGAGATAAACCAGAGGCAGGTTGGGGGACTGGGGGTGGGCCTGGATAAAGTCGCCGGAAAGCTTGGTGCACTCCTCAAAGCGGTCGGAAAGGTAGGCTTCCTCGAGATTCTTCAGTGCGGCCTGCTGATCCTGGGCGAAAACCCCGCCGGGAAGGGTTCCCAGGGTGATCGCCGCCATGCCCGCCAGGATCCGAACCGCTTTCATGAAAACGGGATGTTACGTGCGGGGGCCCCGCAGGGGCGAGCGGAACCCACCGGGTTTTTCGCCTTTTTTCCCTTGATTCCGGCGGGGTTTTGGATGAATGATTTCCCCTTGATGATTTTGAACGAGAACGCCCCCGAGGGCCTGGCTGCCTGACCGATCCGGTCATCCTGATGCTTCTTCTCCCTTCCCTTTGAACGCGTCCCGCCTCGTCCGGGATGGTCGCTGGTCCTGATGCAGGAGTACCGCGCCAACCATCGCATCCGTGCTCGCGAGGTCTTCCTCGTCGACGCCGAGGGCAAAAAGCTGGGCGTCGTCGGTCTCACCGAGGCGATGGCGGCGGCCCGGCAGGCCGGGCTCGACCTGGTCGAGGTGAGCAGTGCCAGCAACCCGCCGGTCTGTAAAATCCTCGATTTCGGCAAATTTCGCTATGAACTGGCCAAGCGCGACCGGGAGGCCAAGCGGCACAACCTGGCGGCCAAGGTGAAGGAGATGAAATTCCACGTGAATATCGATCCCCACGACTACGCCACCAAAATGCGGCATGCGGAGGAGTTCCTCTGGAAGGGCATGAAGGTGAAGGTGGTGATGGCTTTCCGGGGCCGGGAGATGCAGCACCAGAACCTCGGGCAGGACCTGGTCAGGACCATCCGCGCCGATCTCAAGCTGGTGGGGCTGGCGGACGCCGACCCGAAATTGATTGGCAAAAACATCACGATGATGTTAACTCCTCTCCCCGTCAAAAAACGGGTCCGGCGCTGGACCACCGAGGAAGCCGAGGGGGCTTACGAGGAAGAAGAAGGCGAAAACGGTGTTTCTGAGGAGGCTCAGGACACCCCCGAGAAAACCCCCAGCTCCAGCCCCACCCCCTCATAACCGGAGACCAGTCCATGCCCCGCTCGATCGCCCGCCGGAAGACCAAAAAGTCTGCCGCCAAGCGTTTCAAGATCTCCGCCCGGGGGAAGGTCATGTTTTTCAGCCCTGGTCGCCGGCACCTCGCTTCCAGCAAGAACCGGAAACGGATGCGGCGGCTTGGCAAGGTTTCAGTGCTGGCCGAGACCGATGTTGCCCGGATCACCGAAAATCTTCCCTTTCGTTAAGAGGTAATCTTCCATGCCCCGCGCCACGAACGCCCCCGCCTCCCGCGAACGCCGCAAACGGATGGTGACCGCCGCTGCCGGCTACCGCGGCCGGCGCAGCAAGCTGTTCCGCTACGCCAAGGACGCGCGCATGAAGGCGATGTACTGGTCGTACCGCGACCGCAAGGCCAGGAAGCGGAGTTTCCGGAATCTCTGGATCGGCCGGATGAGTGCAGCCCTGCGTTCCCAAGGGCTCACGTACAGCGCCTTTGCCGGCTCGCTCCGCAAGGCCGGCGTCCAGCTGGACCGCAAGGTCTTGGCCGACTTGGCCGCCAACGAGCCCTCGGCTTTTTCCGCCGTGGTGCAGGCTGTCCGCGGTTAATCCGCGGGGACCGGCCGTGTCCCAATCCTCTCTCCCCGATGCCGCGGGGATCCGTGACCGGGCCCTTTCCGAGCTTTCCACCGCCGGCGATGCCGCCGCAAGGCAGGTCTGGCGGAACCGCTATCTCGGCCGGCAGGGCGAGGTTCAGAAACTTCTCGACGGGCTAAAGACGGTGCCGGCGGCGGATCGCCCCGCTTACGGTAAAGCCGTCAACGAGCTCCGCCAGGCGCTGGAGCAAGCCTGGGAGGAAAAAGGAGGCGAGGGAGCGGGCGGGGCGGTCGCCGCACCGGGGGAGTTCGATCCCACCTTGCCGGGCCGGCCGTATCCCTCCGGTGCGGTTCACGTCCTGACGCAGACGCTTGACCGGATTGTGGATATTTTTCATCGATTGGGATTTTCCCTGGCAGACGGACCGGAGATGGAGACCGAGCACCATAACTTCGACGCCCTGAACACCCCGGCGGATCATCCGGCGCGGGACGAGGCGGATACCTTTTATCTCGATCTTCCCCCGGGACCGCACGGGCGATGGTTGTTGCGGACCCAGACGTCGCCGGTGCAGATCCGGGTGCTGGAAAAGAGGAAGCCGCCGGTGAAGGTGATCGCCCCCGGGCGCTGCTACCGCCGCGACGAGGTGGATGCGACCCACGGGCTTTTCTTTCACCAGGTGGAGGGGCTTTGCGTCGGGGAGGGGATCGCTTTGCCGCACCTCAAGGGGGTTTTGGAGTTTTTCTTCGCGGAGCTGTTCGGGAGCGGGACGAAGATCCGCCTGCGGCCGCACTATTTTCCGTTTACCGAGCCCAGTTTCGAGGTGGACGTTTCCATTCCGGGGCGGACTTTCCGGGGGAGGGAATGGCTGGAGATCGCCGGTTGCGGATTGGTCCATCCAAAGGTGTTGCGCGGGGTGGGGATCGATCCGGAGAAACACACCGGATACGCGTTCGGTCTCGGCGTGGAGCGGATCGCCATGGTTCGCCACAACATCCCGGACCTGCGGATGTTTTATGAGAATGATGTCCGCTTTCTGAAGCAGTTTACGTACGACGGGGCGGTGTAGCTGAGGGATTAAGGGGTCCAGGGATTAAGGGGT
>DFCD01000047.1:2721-3021 GCA_002366885.1 Verrucomicrobia bacterium UBA3063 | reverse complement strand
GCTTTCTCCCTGATTGGCGGCGTGGTGCTCCACGATTATCTGGCCGAGGAAAAAAAGTAAGCTCCCACCCATGACTTCCTCCCCGTCCCTCTTTGATCTGACCGGCCGCGTGGCCATGGTCACCGGCGGCGGTGGCAGCCTGGGCTCCGCCATCTGCGAAGGGCTGGCGCGTGCCGGTGCCGCCGTGGTCGTCGTGGACATGGCCGGGGCCAATGGCGAGACCGTGGCGGCGCGTGTCCGGGCGGCGGGCGGCCGGGCGGATGCGCTGGCCGTGGACGTTTCCAAGGAGAAGGACGTCGC
>DFCD01000047.1:0-2623 GCA_002366885.1 Verrucomicrobia bacterium UBA3063 | reverse complement strand
GTGGAACGGTTTCAGCCGGAGGACGTGCCGCTGGCTTCCTGGCAGCACATGCTGAACACGAACCTGACAGGTTATTTTCTCTGCCTGCAGGAGGCGGGGCGCCGGATGATCGCGCGAGGGCAAGGCGGTTCGATTATCAATATCGGCTCCATTGGCGGCATGAACGCGCTGGGTCGTGGCGCGATCTCCTACGGTGTGGCCAAGGCGGGCGTCGGGCAGTTGACGCGCGAGACGGCTTTGGCGTGGGCGAGGCACAAGATCCGGGTGAACGCGCTACTGCCGTGCCAATTCACCAATTCATGGTGGGAGGCCCGCATGGCGGATCCGGCCTGCAAGGCTTCCAATGAACAGGTCCTTCGTGGCATTCCCATGGGCCGTCTCGGACGACCCGAGGAAATGGTCGGGCCGGTTTTATTCCTCGCGTCTTCCGCCTCCTCGATGGTCACGGGCGCGCTGCTTCCGGTGGATGGAGGCAACCTGGCCCTCAATGCCGGGGGTAGCGTTTTTTGGTGAGACCCTAAAAATAATCCGTGCTTGGCGCCCTTGGTGGCGGTGAGAGTGATTTTTTTGCCAATGTGACAGAAAGGATATAGCTCTAAAGCTTTTGTTTTCAAATATTTGCAATTCTGGAGGGCGAAAATAAGGTAATAAATAAGCCTTAGACAGGTGGAGAAGGCCTGATCGGTATACTATTACTTATCTATACGAATTTCATGAAGTCAGCCGTCCATCTATCTCGTTGGGCTCAAGTTTCTTTCGCATGGATCGCGCTCATGGCTGTTTCCCCCATCGCCGAAGCGCAAGTGACTTCCTGGAGCGCTTTCAATGATTTTTATGTCAACGTGCCGGCAACGGGGGGAAATGGAAATTTCACCCGAACAGACTGGATCAATTTAGCCGGCCAGATTCCATTCGACACCGGTTTGACCAACTCGACCGCTTGGAGTTATGCGGGCGGTAATTTTAACGGTGTGGGAGCCCCGGCCAGTGTGGGGACTTATCTTTCTGCTTCCTCAGGCATTCTTTATCCCCTCACATCAGGAGGCCAGTACGCCGGACCGGGATCAAGCTACTTGCTTGGGGGAAATGATTTTTGGATCGGTTACAACGACCAATACGGCATCGCGGGTCTCCCCAACGCCCTGACCCAAATCGGAAAATATACGAAGGAGTGGTTTACCGGTTCCCCCTGCTACGCAAATAGTCCCGGGGGCGTGAATAACAAATATCTTTGGCTGCAGGGAACCGGGCTCTCCCCCTCCACCGATGGTTTGGGCGCGATCCTGATGTGGACCGCCCCCACGGCGGGTACTTATTCCTTCAGCGGTTCCTACGTCAACGGGAACTACGGTCAGTCCACCAGCTTTGCGATTGTGGACAGCCGGACCAACACCCTCCTCTCCAGGCGGANNTTGTTGCCATCCTCCTCTGTTTCCACCTTCACCTTTACCAATACCTATGCGGCGGGAGATGTCGTTCAGTTCCAGGTCGGAACGCCGGCCGCCGCCCAAGGAAGTCCTCTCGGACTCGAGGTGAACATTGCCACCACGAACATTCCAACCACTCCCTGGGACTCGGTGGACCAGGTGGTTCAGCCTTTTCTGCAGACCCAAGTGGCGCAATTGCCGTTTGCCTTCCGGTATGGCGGAACCAACTCGCGCAGCTTCCTGGCGAATTGGACGCGGACCAGCAATGTCACGGAGCTCGACACCCGGCGCACGAAGGTCTCCATCAAGTTCACGGATCCGGCCACCCAACTCGAGCTACGGGCCGAGGCGGTGATCTACCGCGATTTTCCCGCGGCGGAGTGGGTGCTTTGGTTTCGTAACGGCAGTTCCACCACCTCCACACCTCTCCTCGAGAACGTCAACGCGCTCGATCTGCAGTTGCCCACGACGACAGCGGCGGATCCGGTTCTTTCTTTGAATTACAACCGCGGCACGAACGTGGACGGAGATCCCCTTCCCGGGCCGGATGATTTCCAGCCGGCGCAGTTGGGTTTGAGCCCGGGAGGACAATCCACCTTTGTGCCTTACGGCGGCCGGCCTTCGGACAAGGTCTTGCCATTCTTTCGTTTGGACTCGTCCAGCGGGCGGAGCGGACTCTTCTGGGGAATCGGCTGGACCGGCGAATGGGCCGCGACCTTTGCGCGGGACGGTGCCGGCCCCACCTCGCTCTCCGCGGGAATCCGGCAGATGAGGGCCAGCCTCCAACCCGGGGAGGAAATCCGAACGCCTTCCATTCTGGTCATGTCCTGGAGCGGAAACGAATCCACCGATGGCCAAAACCAGTTCCGCCGCCTGCTCCTGGAACATTTTACCCCGCGCATCGGAGGAAAACCGGTGGTCCCCCCAATTTCGGCCGGGGTGCATGCCATCATCCCGTTTGAAAACACCTCGGAGGCAAACCTCCTGGCCTGCCTCACGAACATCGCGGCGCGCAATCTGCCGGTCGACAACTTCTGGTTGGATGCCGGTTGGTACACGTGTCCACCAGCCAACGGCACCACGAACGGATGGGACAAGACCACGGGGAGCTGGACCCCCGATCCCATCCGTTTCCCTAAGGGCTTGCGGCCGGTGGCCGATGCGGCCAAGCAGTGCGGCATGGATTTCCTGGTCTG
>DFCD01000065.1:9065-13089 GCA_002366885.1 Verrucomicrobia bacterium UBA3063 | reverse complement strand
GTGGGATCACCTTCGTGGCGGAGATTCGGGGCAAAAAGATCCTCTTGCCGATCGCCGATGTTCTCGGCGTGGAGTCCATGGGGAATTATGTCATTCTCCACACGAAACTCGGCAAAGCCATCAAGCGGGTCACTTTCAAACAAGTCCGGAACAAACTTCCTCCCAGTCGATTCCTGGAAACGAGCCGCGGGCGCATCGTGGCCCTGCATGACGTCCAGTCGTGGCACCGTAATCCGGAAGATCGGTGGACTCTCGAGTTGACCGACAAGACAACCGTCGAGGTTTCCAAAAGCCATGCGGTCGCCGTGATGGCGGCCCTCAAAGCCAGATCGGATATGTAATCAATTGATGTTCAGATTCTTGTATATATATTATTTTGTATTAAAAATTTTCACATTCAACGGCGCGACGAAAGTGCTTTTTACGAAAAGAGAGGTAGGTTCATGAGATGCACGTAGACCTAAGGCGCTTCTTCCGAAGTTTGGTCACCGCTGGGTTGACCGTCTGGCTGTGCCTGAATCCTGCCGGCGCGACGGTTCCCAAGACCAGCCCAGGCAACCAAGCCACCGCCATCTTGGTACAGAAACTCCTGCAGGATCACCATTTTTCCGGCAAACCCCTCACCGATGAAAAAGCCCGGCAGTGGATCCGGGCCTACATGGAGGCTTTGGATTACAATCACGCCTTCTTTTTGGATAGCGACCTCAAGGGCTATCAGGACAACTACGCCCCCCAGTTGGCCAAACTCACGCAGCGGGGCGACATCAGTCCGGCCTATGAGATTTTTTCCGGCTTCAATGACCGCGTCCGTGAGCGGCTCGACTGGATTAAACGTCGTCTTTCCCTGCCCTTCGATTTCTCCTCCGACCAGTCCTACGAAATCGACCGGACCAAGGTCGGCTGGCCGGCGGACCGCACAGCTGCCGACGAGTTATGGGAGCGCCGCCTGAAGTTTGATCTCCTCCGGGAAAAACTCGTCACCAAAACCGGCGCGGCCACAAAAAAGAAGGACAAGGAGGAAGACCCCCTTGCCACGGTCACAAAACGATACGATCGCCTCCTCAAAAACCTGGAGGATTATGACAACGAGGAAATTTCCGAGCTCTACCTCACCGCCCTCGCCAGTCTCTACGACCCGCATTCCAGCTACATGAGCCCGACCACCCTCGAGGACTTTTCCATCGGCATCAAACTGGCGCTTTGCGGCATCGGCGCCGTCCTCTCCTCCGAGGACGGTTACTGCGTCATCAAGGAGTTGGTGACCGGCGGGCCCGCTGACCTCGACGGCCGTCTGAAGGTGGGCGACAAGATCATCGGAGTGGCCCAAGGCGAAGGTCCGTTTGAGGACATCGTGGACATGAAGCTCCGCAACGCCGTCAAAAAGATCCGCGGCCCCAAGAACACCATCGTCCGATTGCAGGTGGTTCCCGCCGGCAGCACCGCCGGGGAACAACGCGAGATCCAGATCACCCGCAACGAGGTCAAACTTTCCGCCCAGCAGGCCAGCGCCACCCTGTACGATCTTCCCAAGTCCGGCCAGGTCCCCGTTGCGGTTCAGACCGTCAAACCCGAGCCCTCGGCCCCCGCCGGAAACCCTTCCCTTTGGAACAACCTGAAAAACCAGCTGACCGGCAAAGCCGATACCAAGGAGACCAAGGTCTCGCCCGTGGCGATTCCCGAAAAGAAACCGGACAACTGGCGCATCGGTGTGATTGATCTTCCCGGCTTTTACGGTGCGGTTGGGGGCGACGAGTCGGCCGCGAGCGGCAACGGCGCCACCGCCCGCTCCACTTCGCAAGACGTGGAACTACTCGTCCGCCAGCTGAATAAGGCCGGCGTGGACGGAATTGTGCTCGACCTGCGCAAAAACGGCGGCGGTCTTCTGGATGAGGCCGTGTCCCTCACGGGTCTTTTCATCGACCAAGGTCCCGTGGTGCAGGTTCGGGATGGCAAGGGAACGGTGATCCAGAGAACGGACGATAATCCCGGTGTGCTCTATAACGGACCGCTTCTTGTGCTCGTCGGACGGCGGAGCGCCTCCGCCTCGGAAATCGTGGCCGGGGCCCTGCAGAATTATCATCGGGCCATTATCGTGGGTGAAAAAAGCACCCACGGAAAAGGCACCGTCCAGGCCGTGGTGGAGTTGGGCAAGTTCCTCAGTCGCCCTGATCAGGCTCCTCCCAAGGCCGGGGCCATGAAACTCACCATCCAGAAGTTCTACCTGCCCAACGGCCACTCCACCCAGAATCGGGGCGTCCTTCCCGACATCTCCATCCCCTCTCCGTTGGACTACATGAAGATCGGCGAGTCCGATCTGCCCAACGCCCTCGCCTGGGATGAAATCTCCGCGGCTCCCTTTACCCCCCTGAAAATGGATCCCTCGGTGGAGGTCGTTCTCAATGAGAAATCCCGGGAGCGCCTCTCCTCGGACACCGACATGGCCTTCCTCAAGCAGGATATCGAAAAAGTCCGCTCCCGCCTGGAAACCGGGACCATCTCGCTCAACGAGACCCGCCGGGTCGAGGAAAACAAGATGGACAACGAGCGCAACGGGGAGCGCAAAAAGATCGAGGACCGCATTCAGCAAGTTCTCGCCCCCGTTGTCCACCTTGTCATCGACGACAAAAAGGGCGAAGCCGTGGCCACGGACAAGAATCCCAAGAAAAAGAAAAACACCCTCGAGGATTCCGCCGATGCCGAATCGGAAAGCGTCACCGATGCGGTGGACCTCGCCGAGGCGCTCGAACTGCGCGAGGGACTGAGGATCATGGGTGACTGGTTGGCCCTCTCCTCCCCGTGGAAGGCCCCGGCGGTCGCCAAAGACCGGGATTCCGTTAAAACCACCACCGTCAAGTAGCCGGATGGCCCGGACTCCCTCCACCCAGCGGTTGCCTTTGGGAAGGCCCGTTCCGGATTTCACCCTCCCCGATCCATCCGGAAAAAACCACCGGCTGCAGGATTTGGCCAAGGGAAAACCCACTGTCGTAGTTTTTGCCTGCAACCACTGCCCGTACGTGATCCACGTACGTGATGCGTTTGGCCGAGTCGCAAAGGAGTTCCAACCCAAAGGAGTGGCCTTTGTGGCTATTAACTCCAACGATGCCGTCCAATATCCGGATGACGCCCCCTCGCTCATGCCGGCCTTCGCCCAATCCGGTGGGTGGAACTTCCCCTACCTTGTCGATGAGAGCCAGGAGGTCGCCAGGGCATGGCACGCCGCCTGCACCCCCGACCTCTTCGTCCTCGATACCGCAGGTAAACTGGCCTATGCGGGACAATTTGATTCCAGTCGACCCGGCAACGGAGAACCGGTGGATGGCCGGGACCTTCGGGCCGCATTGGAAGCTCTCCTCAGCGGCAAAGCCGTCCCCTCACCCCAAAAACCCAGCCTAGGTTGCAATATCAAGTGGAAGCCTGGCAACGAACCGGCCTAGAAACTTGACTTAATTCAAATTCCCCCACGCCTTGCGGTACACCGCCCTCCCCTCCTGCTTAAACTTCTCCTCAAATTCCGAAGTTGGCTCCTCCGCCCCGTTCCACGCTTCGTCCCCTTTCCAATCGGGACAGGCCGCCACCTCGCGGCAGGCCCATTCAAAATAATCACGATCGTCCGTGGTGAGTTGCAATCGCCCTCCCCTGCGGCAAGCCCGGAGGGCATCCACCGCAAACTCTCGGGTCAAAATCCGGTTCCCATGGTGTCTTCGCTTCGGCCAAGGATCCGGGTAGCGCAGGGTAATGACGTCGAGGGATCCCGGAGCACATAGGTTTCGCAGGAAATAAGCGGACTCAAGCCGCAAGACCCGCAGGTTGGATAACCCTCCCCGCACCGCTTTTTTCGCGATCTTGGTGGCACGCCCCAACAGCCGCTCCACGGCCACAAAATCGCGCTCGGGTTCCCGTCGCGCCCGCGCCTCAATGTAGACGCCATCCCCGGCTCCAAGATCGATCTCCACGGGAGCCCTGCGGCCGAAGACTTCGGTCCACTCGTAGGGCGGGAAAAGACGCTGACTGGAAAGCCACGGGT
>DFCD01000065.1:8819-8941 GCA_002366885.1 Verrucomicrobia bacterium UBA3063 | reverse complement strand
ACCGTTCCGCTTGGATTTGGAGTGGCTGTGCCCGTTGCCATTTCGCTTGGCCTTGGGAGCCCCCTCATCGGCACCGGCCGGGGACTTTACCTTGAAGAGACGGACATCCCGCAAACGGGCGA
>DFCD01000065.1:4318-8757 GCA_002366885.1 Verrucomicrobia bacterium UBA3063 | reverse complement strand
TTTTTCTTGGCCTTGTGCCAGTAGACCATGGCGTAGCCTTCCCCCACTTCCACCACTTCCCCGCCATCACTGCGGCGGGAGTCCAGGCGGGAGATGGTCGATCCACAAACCGGATAGGGGCCCAAAGGAGGGGGCTGGCGCCGGGCGGCAAAGTGCCCGTTGCCATTCTTGCCGTTGATTCCGCCGATCTCCTTGGTGGGGGCGCCTTCCCGGACCGGGATGGCCCGCCTTTCCACGAACATCTGGATCGCCTTCTGCACTTCAGGCAGGGACAGGTGGTACTTCCGGGCCGTATCCACCATATTGAAGTTCTCCTCGAGGATATCTCGGTCAATCTGTCCACCCGGACCGTTGGGAGAGAGGACAAAGGTCAGATATTTCAGGGAGGTGGAATCATCCCCCAAGGCGTTCTTGAAAATGGATACCAGCGCCGGAGGCAGGTTGTGATCCGACGCCAGCACATTCAGATTTTTCCAAAACTTGTTCATAAATTAATCACGATACTATGTGAAAAAACCCCACCCTTTAGCAAGAATTTTATTTAATAATCTTCATAAAGTATTGTTAGCCATGTACTTATAATTTTACTAATATACATATAAATAATTAATAAGTATCCCGATTCCGCCTTCCTTGCCCAATTTTAAGGCCCTAGAACCTTCCCTTCCTTCCCATGGACATTTTCCACATCCTTGTGCTCGGGTCGCTCAGCCTTTTGCTGCTCAATTATCTCCTCAACCTCAAGGTTTTCCGCTTCCCGGATATTTTACCTCCGCACGATCCAGCACCCTTGATCTCCGTCCTGATTCCCGCAAGGAACGAGGAACAGCGAATCCGGCCCTGTCTGGAGACTTTAATCAGCAGCAACTACCCCAGCTTTGAAATTCTTGTTCTGGACGACCACTCCACCGATGGCACAGCTGAGATTGTTCGCCAACACTCCCAAGGGGATCCACGAGTTCACTTGATTTCGGGGCAGGAACTCCCTTCAGGCTGGACCGGCAAGGCATGGGCTTGCCATCAATTGGCCGCCAGGGCCAAAGGGGAATACCTGGTTTTTGTCGACGCCGACACCCGCTTCTCCGATATCACCCTCTCTCATGCCGTGGCTCTCGCGCGGAGGGAAAGGTCCGATCTTCTTTCCCTCTGGCCATACCTGGAGGCCAAAAGCTGGAGCGAGTGGCTTGTCATTCCCTTCGTCCACCTCTTTATCCTGCTTTATCTGCCCCACTGGATGGGAGGCCGTTCCGCCTCCCTCGGGGCCGCCAACGGCCAGTTCCTACTCTTTCGGCGGGAGGCCTACGAAAAAATTGGGGGACACGCGGCGGTTTCCGGTCATCTGGTCGAAGACATCGCTTTGGGCCGCAAGCTGCGCGCAGCCGGTTTTCGTGTCCTCAACCGCGATGGCACCAACCCCGGCCACCCCATCGCCCTGGTCCGCTGCCGCATGTACGACAACTTCCGGGATCTTTGGGATGGTTTTACCAAAAACCTTTACCCCGCTTTTGACGGCAGGTTCGGCGCCTTTGTCTTTTTCCAGTTCTTCCAAGGCGTGGTCTTTCTTGGCCCCTTCCTGCTCCTTCCCTTCTCCCCGAAGGATCCAGTCCTCTGGATCGAGATCGCCGTCATCCTCTCCCTTCGTCTCGCCTTGACCCATCGCTTCCGTCAAAGCTGGCTTGGCGCTTTTCTCCATCCTGTGGGCCAGTCGTTCGTCATAACCATCGCCGCCAACTCATGGCTCCAAACACTCCGTCGCCGCCTCCCTTGGCGTGGTCGCCATTATGCGCATCACAACCATACCCACGGCGGGCAAAAGCCTTGAGATTGGCTCGTTTGCCATTTGGAGCCGCCCCTTCTAACGTCATGATCATGTCGGACTTCCACCTGGTTTCCTCGGGAACTTAAAAGCAACGCCATGCTCCGCACCTTCCTGTTTGGCAAAATCCACCGTGCCACCGTCACGGATGCTTCGGCGGAGTACGAGGGCAGCCTGGCCGTCTCCACCGACATCATGCAGGCCGCCGGCCTGCGGGCGGGGGAAAAAGTCCTTGTGGGGGTGATCAACACTGGCGCGCGCTTCGAAACTTATCTGATCCCGGCACCGGAGGGAAAAGGCGCCGTGGTTCTCAATGGCGCCACCGCCCATCTCGGCAAAAAGGGCGACCAGCTCACCATCATGGCCTTTGCCCAGTTGACCACGGAACAACTCGCCGGCCATCGGGCCAAATCCGTTCTGCTAGGCCCCGACAACAAAATCCGCAAAGTTTCGGAAATCCAGCCGTGAGATCTCGTCCCGTCGCCGGCTTTTTTCTTCTGAACCTCTAAACCTACCCATGGCTCTGCGCGCGCTTGGCACCAAAACCCCCGTTCCGAGTCATCCTTCCAAGGCCCGTTTGGAAGCCTTTCCCAACCCCAAACCCGGCCGCCCCTACGAGATCGTTTTTTCCACCCCGGAGTTCACTTCCCTTTGCCCCGTCACCGGACAGCCCGACTTCGCCACCATCACCATTCGGTACACCCCCAACCACCGCTGTGTGGAAAGCAAATCCCTCAAACTGTACCTCCACTCCTTTCGAAATGTCGGTTCTTTTGCCGAGGCCGTCACCAACCGGATCCTCGATGATCTCGTCCGCGCCCTTGCCCCCCGGCACGCCGTGGTCACCGGCGAGTTTGCCGCCCGCGGCGGTGTCGCTTTAAAAGTCTCTGCTTCGTTTGGAAAACCTGCGCGAACCTAAATTCCCCCCCTTGGCGGCTTAAGCCGGGTTGCGCACCACGAACATCTTCTCCGCGGTCATATCCTCCATGCTCCGGGGAATTCCGCCCATCCCGAGCCCCGACTGCATCCTTCCGCCAAACGGCATCCAGTCCACCCGGAAGGCCGTGTGGTCATTCACCATCACCGCCGTGGCCTGCAGATTTCGTACGTAATAAAACGCCCGGTCGATATCCCGGGTGAACACCGCGGACTGGAAGCAGACGGGCAACGCGTTGGCCCGCCTCACCGCCTCCTCCGGTTTGTCGTAGGAATAAACGCACACCACCGGCCCGAACACCTCGTCGGAAGAAACCTTGGCATCCTCCGGGGGGTTCCACAGCACCGTCGGTGCGTAGCAACTGGCCGAAACCTTCTTCCCCCCACAAAGCAGTTTGGCACCCTTTTTCACCGCTTCCTCCACCCACCCAGCCACCCGGTCGTTCTCCGTGTGACTGATCAGCGGACCGATCTCCGTTTTCGGATCCGCCGGATCGCCCACCACCAGCTTGGCCGCCTGGTCTGCGATCCTCTGGGCCACCCCTTCCGCAATGGAGCGATGGGCATAAATCCTCTGCACCGAAACGCAAACCTGCCCTGCATGGTAGAAACCGGCTTTCACCAGCAACGGTAGAGCATCCTCCAGGTTGGCATCGGCCTCCAAAATCACCGGTGCGACCCCGCCATGCTCCAAAGCGCAGGTGGCCCCGGGCGCTAATTTCGACCGCAATGCCCAACCCACCCGACCCGACCCGATGAAGCTGAAAAAGCTTAATCGCGGATCGCTCACCAACAATTCGGCATCGGCATTGGCGCAAACCACCGCTTGGCACCATTCCTTGGGCAGACCGGCCTGATGCAGCAGATCGACCAGAGTCAGACACGACAGCGGCGTTTTGGTGGCCGGCTTGACCACCACCGGGCACCCCGTTGCGACCGCTGGGATCACCTGATGGATGATCAGGTTGATCGGATGGTTGAAGGCGCTGATCGCCGTGACCAGGCCACCCGGCTCCCGATAGGTGTAGGCCATGCGGTTCATCGAGGCGGCGTTGAGCCGCATGGGAATCTCCCGGCCCAGCAGATGTGGAATCGTCTCCATGGCCACGCGAACCCCGTTGATCGCCCGCGCCATTTCAACCTTGGTGTCGATGAGTGGCTTGCCGCCCTCGGCCAACGACTGTCCGATGATCTTCTCCTGGTTAGCCCCAAGCAGTCTCTGGAACTTCTCAAGGATCTCGATCCGCTGGGGCACATTGAGCCACTTGGACCGGTCGGCAAAGACGGCCGCTGCCTGATCCAGGCGCTGCTGGACCTCTGCCCGATCTTGCACCGCCGCTTGCCCCACCTTTTTTCCGTCAAACGGATTGAGCACCTCCAGCATCTTCACAAGATCACCCTAGCTCGCCTTCCTTGCGGCGGACAATCGTGCGTCATAATCCTTCCGGAATATCGCTCTTTGACGTAGGTTCCCAACCCATGCCAATTCTCGTCACTGCCATGTTGGTTGGCCTGGTCGGCCAGTTGGTCGATGGGGCCTTGGGTATGGCCTACGGTGTCACCTGCTCCACCTTCCTTCTCACCCTGGGCGTTGCGCCTGCCATGATCAGCTACAGCGTGAAGGTCTCGGAGATCTTCACCACCGGCATCAGCGGGGTTAGCCATCTCTTTCACCAAAACGTCAACC
>DFCD01000065.1:0-4303 GCA_002366885.1 Verrucomicrobia bacterium UBA3063 | reverse complement strand
TCCAACTTTCCCGGGGAAAAATTCAAGCCTTGGATTAGCGGCTACCTCCTCCTGATGGGCGGATATATCCTTTGGCGGTCCAACCATAAGCCGATCGTCATCGGTACCGAGCCCACCAAGGCGGTTCCCCTGGCTGCGGTGGGTGGGTTTTTGGACGCGGTGGGAGGAGGGGGTTGGGGGCCTGTGGTCACCTCCACCCTGTTGGCCAAGGGCCATCAACCCCGCTACGTGATTGGATCCGTCAACTTGGCCGAATTTTTCGTCACATTGTCCCAAGCCATAACCTTTTTCGTGTTCCTCAAATTAGAGAATTTCAAGATCATCGCCGGATTGATGCTGGGTGGACTGGTGGCGGCACCTTTTGCCGCCAAGCTATGTCAGATTCTTCCGGCCAAAACTCTCATGCGGTTGGTGGGAATTTTGCTGATTTTGATCAGCACACGCACACTGTTGCTGGCCCTGGGAAAGATTTAAGCCAGAACCTTGAATAGGCCACTTCGGACAGACGTATCGCCCCTTTCGTCCGAAGGAACCTATCTGGCCTAAATCTCGATACACTCTCCCGACTTAAGCACGTCCACTTGGCAGCCGTGCTTCTCTGCCTCCTTTTTGAAGATGGCCGGGTCGACTTCAATCAAATCAAACGTGTTGTAGTGCATCGGCACGGCCCGCTTCGCCTTGAGCAGACGCACGGCCTCGGCCGCGTCGGAGGGACCCATCGTGAAGTTGTCCCCGATGGGGAGCAGGGCCAGATCGATCGGGTTCCTCCGCCCCAGAAGATCCATGTCCATGGTCAGTGCCGTATCCCCTGCAAAATAAATCGTCTTGCCGTCTGCTCGGATTAAAAAGCCCACAGGGTTCGCCACCGAAATCACCTTGCCTCCCTCATCGACGGAGGAACTGTGGTGGGCAACCGTCAACTGCACCCGCCCAAACGGAAAATCTTTTCCGCCCCCGCAGCCCATGGGGTGAACCTTGGCCCCCTGAGCGCCGGCATGCAGGGCCAGCTCATAGGGTGCCACGATCGTGGCGCCGGTGCGCTTGGCAATCGCCACCGCATCCCCGTAATGATCCCCATGAGCGTGGGAAACCAGGATAAAGTCCGCCGGAACTTTTTCCGCCGTGGTGGCCGCCCGGGGATTCCCCGTCAGGAATGGGTCGAGCAGAATTTTGGCCTTGGCAGTGGTCAGTAAAAAACAGGAGTGCCCCAAATATTGAACGGAAATGCCGCGGCTCATTTCTTTGGCTTCGACTCCTTCTCTTTTTTTTCCGCCTCGGCGGCGATCACCTTCGTTTTTCTGTCGGTATCCTCCAAAGCCTTCCAAAGTTTTTGCACGGAGGAAGGGACTTTTTTCACCTTCCCATCCAGGATGTTTTTGGACTCAAGTTTTTCACCGTAGAAGGCCTCATTCGTGTCGTCCTCCACCCCGAAGGCGAGGCTGGAGGTCGAGACTCCTCCAAAGAGCCCTTCGCTGAAGCTGTAGGAGGTGACCGGGGCCGACATACCCGCCATGCCGGCCGAAAGGTTTCGACCGTCGGTCCCGGCTGTGCCTTCCGCCTCCACCCCGCCACGATAATTTCCTTCCTTGGAAAACTGCTCCACCGCGTCGTCGGTGTTCATCAGGATCACGTAATCGATGTTGGAACCGCCGGCTTGAAGACCCACGCCAAAGCCTCCCGCGGAGATGGCCGATGGCGGCGACCATTTCCCATTTTTCATCTTCACGGTCACGAGACCGGACCCGCCGGTTCCGGAAAAGATAAACCCGCCTTTGAAGATATTAAGGATCGCGAGCCCCTTCGCCTTTTGGAAGGCCTGGGCCGGAGCCGTGTCACTCCTCTCATTGGCGTACTTGTCCAGAATCTCCACAGCTTTGTCGATGGCTTTGTCCAGATCCCCATCGTCAGCCCGCAAATGGGAACCCGTTAGGCAGGCGACCGCCCAGAGGAACGGCAGAATCTTCGGCACCCTGAAACGATCGGACGACCCCAGGAAAAAAGCAACTGCGCCTTGTCGGCTTGCTCCCAAAAATCCAAGCCGCTCAAGGAGTTGCTCTTGCGAACCACCCCCCCGAGACGCTGAAATCGAAAGGTGGACAAGGTGGGCATCGGCTTGGTGGGTTGCGGCACGNNGGTTCCGGCTTGGTCCGGAACCTTCCCGAAGCCAATCGCCTGCTCCAGCAGCGCCTCGGCATCGGCCTGGAAATCCGTGCCGTGGCCGTCCGTGATCTTGCCAAACAACGCGAAGGCCTGCCGATTCCGCCCGTGGCCGATTGGAAAGCAGTAATCTCCAACCCTGCCGTCCAAATCGTGGTGGAACTGCTCGGCGGCACGAAGGACTCCTTCGAGGTGGCCAAAGCTGCCATCTCAGCCGGTAAACCGCTCGTCACCGCCAATAAGGCCCTCTTGGCCGAACGCGGCCAGGAGTTGATCCCCCTCGCCCAAAAGGCCGGAGTTCCCATCTATTTCGAAGCTAGCGTCGCCGGCGGCATTCCGGTTCTCAAGGCCCTGCGGGAAGGGTTGGTCGCCAACCAGCTACTTGGCTTGCACGGTATTATCAACGGGACGTGCAACTACATCCTCAGCCGGATGGCCGAGGAAGGCTCGGATTTTGCGCCCGCCCTGCAGCAGGCCAAGGAACTTGGATACGCCGAGGCGGATGACCGGCTGGATGTCGATGGGATCGATGCCGCTCACAAGGCCGCCATCCTTTGCCTTCTCGCCTACGGCTTTCTCCCCCCTTTTCCCAAGGTCCCTGTGGAGGGCATCCGCAGCTTGGCCGCCCAGGACGTCTCCTTCGCCCGCCAACTGGGCTATACCATCAAGCTCCTCGCCGTGGTCCGCCCGGTGGGTGCCGATCGCGCGGAAGTACGCGTCTCCCCCACCCTCATTCCCGCCCGCCACCCGATGGCCGCGGTCCACGGTGTTTTCAACGCGGTCAGCCTCGTTGGCAACCTCTCCGGACCGGTCCAGTTCACGGGCCGTGGCGCCGGACCCGACGCCACTTCCAGCGCGCTGCTTGCGGACCTGGGCGAGGCTGCCCGCCACCTCCGCGACAAATCCCCGGGTCCCGTGCTTCCCGCCGGAGGGGATAAAATCCGCCTGATTGAACCCGGCGATTCCGTCGGCCGCTTCTATGTGCGCTTCGATGTTCGCGACCAGCCAGGCGTTTTGGCCCAGATCGCCGGCATCTTCGGCACGGAAAAGATCGGCATCTCCTCGGTTCTCCAGCCGGAAGGTCACGGGGCCGACTCCGTCCCCCTCGTTTTCCTGCTCGAACCGGCCAAGGAATCTTCCCTGCAAAAAGCTGTCGCCGCCGTCCAAAAACTCCCGCTCAACCGGGCCCCGGCGCGAATTCTGCGCGTCGAGGATCTGGCATGAGCTGGCCGGGCATCATCGAGAAATACCGCTCCCGCCTGCCCCTGCCGGCCGGAGCGAAAGTCATCACTTTACTGGAGGGCAACACGCCTCTCCTCCCCGCCCCACGGTTGGCCTCCGCCCTCAAGGGAGACATCGATCTTCGACTGAAATACGAGGGACTCAATCCAACCGCCTCCTTCAAGGATCGTGGCATGACCGTGGCGGTCACCCACGCCGTGGCCAAGAGCGCCCAAGTCGTGATCTGTGCCAGCACCGGCAACACCTCAGCTTCTGCGGCGGCCTACGCCGCCCGGGCGGGAATCGCTTCAGCCGTCGTCATCCCCGCAGGCAAAATCGCCCTTGGCAAACTCACCCAAGCCCTCATGCACGGCGCCAAACTTCTGCCCATTGAGGGGAATTTTGATGCCGCGCTGGAGCTGATCCGCCAGATGGCCGACCTGCCCGGAGTCGAGGTGGTCAACTCCATCAATCCCGTCCGCATTGAGGGCCAGAAAACGGCCGCGTTCGAGATCCTCGATGCACTTGGCAAAACCCCGGACTTTCATTTTCTGCCGGTCGGCAACGCCGGCAACATCACCGCCTACTGGAAAGGTTTTGCCGAAGCCCTGCCCAAGGGACCGCGCCCACGGATGTTTGGTTGGCAGGCCGCCGGTGCTGCGCCTTTGGTCGACGGTCATATCATCAAAGATCCGCAGACCATCGCCACCGCCATTCGCATCGGCAATCCGGCCAGCGGACCCGGTGCTCTCGCTGCCGCCAAGGAGTCGAACGGCCGGATCGACAAGGTCACCGACGCGGAAATTCTCGAGGCCTATCAGTTGCTGGCCAAAAGCGAGGGTGTTTTTGTCGAGCCCGCCTGCGCCGCCCCGCTGGCTGGACTGAAAAAATCCCTGGCCGCCGGCCATATTCCCAAAGGCAGTCT
>DFCD01000010.1:430-8272 GCA_002366885.1 Verrucomicrobia bacterium UBA3063 | reverse complement strand
TCCGCCACGAAGGTGATCCCACCGGTTTGCAACGCCGCAGTTTCCCGTCGGTGACGAACCTTGTTCAAAGCCGTCCGCAGACGAGCCTCTTCCACTGGTTTCAGGATGTAGTCGGCCAAGTCCATGGAAAAACCCCGCACGGCGTGTTGCGGATGAGCGGTCAGGGCGATGACCTGGGGCCGATGGGAAAGTTTTTCCAATAGATCGAGGCCATTCTCCCGGCCCAGAGAGACATCCAGGAACAGTGTGTCGACCGTCTGCCTTTCCAGGAATTTCCGGGCGGCAGAAAGATTTTCCGCCTCCCCGAGCAGCTTGACCTCAGGGAAAGAGTTCAGGGTTTGGCGGAAATCGGCCCGACAAAGCGGCTCATCCTCGACCAGAAACGCGGTGAGGGGCGAAAGCTTCATGCCGGCAAAATGAGTTCAGCCACCACATTGCCGGAGGGCTCCTCCTTCAAGTTCAGGCGCCCTTGCCCGCCGAAGACCATCCCGATCTGTCGCCGGATCAAATCCAATCCGGCGTGGTTCGCCCCATCGTCCGGGGTCTGGAGATTCCCCGGTTGGCAGACCCGGAGGGCAATGTGGCCGGAGTCGGGTCGATCCGCGCTGATTTCGATCTGCAAGGGGCCGCGGCCGTTGCGGTGTCCGTGCTTGGCGGCGTTTTCCAGAAGGGTCACCAAGGTCAGCGGGGGAATGAGAATGTCCCCATCCTTGGTTTCCAGCCGCGTCTGCAAGTTCAACGGGCGGCCGCGGAGTTCCTCCAACCGAAGAAAGTCGCCGCAGATGGCCAGCTCCTCCCGCAGCGGAATGGTTTTTCTTTTTTCGGAGTCGACCACCGCACGGAGAAAACGGGCAAGATTCCCGGAAAACTCACGCGCCTTGACGGGGTCGGCAGTGATCAAGCCGCGGAGGCCGGTCAGGCAGTTAAAAAGCAGGTGGGGGTTGAGATGGGAGCGAAGGGTTTGAATTTCCAGCTCAGCCAGACGGGCCTGGGCCAAGGCGGCATCGCGCTCCTCCTCCAGAGAAAAGTCCTGAAGAAGTCCGATCACCCGGAGAGGTTGGCCATCTGGGGCGGTTTCCTGCACGGTCCAGTGGGAAAGGAATGTCGGCGAGGACGGGTCCGCGGACCGGATTTTAAGGCTACCGCTTTTTTGTCCGGCATGAAACAGCTTGGCCCAAGGGAGAAGAAATTTGGCGATTCTCGGATCCTCGATCTCGTTGCCGGTTTCCGGTGTCCAACTCCAAAAGGAGGAGGAAAGGGCGGTCATAGCCATCCGGTCCCGGGAGGCCTTCTGGCGAAGCTCATCCGAGGCCACGCCCAAGGGGAGAATGGTGACACAGATGATGGCGAGGAGTCCGATTTGATCGGAGATTTCCCGGGCCAACCGACTGGGAGGGGTCATGCCCGGTTCTCGTTGAATTTGTTTTGCCACCGCAAAATCCTTCTCCGCGGTTTGTTGTCGGATCTCCAGCAACTGGGAGAGAGGCCGGGCTCCGGGCACATCCAAAGCGAAATAAGAAACGGAGCCCAAGAGGCAGGCAATGGTGGCTCCTCGGATTCCTGTCGCCCAGATTCCCCATGCGACCAGGGGAATCAGGCCCACTGTCAGTAAACGGCACCACGCCGGGGTTAGATCGGAGTAGAACCAGAGTCCGGTCAGCAGCACGCACCAAAGTCCGACAATTTTGCCTCCGTGAGGTGTCTTCCATGGAAACCGGGGCAGATCCCGCCAGACGAGAATTAGGGGTGTGACCAGAAGGATGCCGGTGGCGTTGCCCAGGCAATAGACGGCGACTTCGCTGAAAAAGCGATCGGGGGGGATCGTTCCCAGATATTGCAGGAGGAGTTGAATGCTTACCGCGCTCGTCAAAGCAGGAATCCAAGGGCAGAGGAGAATGAAGAAAGCCAACTGGCGGAGATTGCCGAAACTGGGGTCAAACTTTGGAACAAAGTAGCGGAATAAAAAATAGGCCAACCCCGTCTCGCTCAAATTTCCCAGAGGAACTACGAACGCCATCCAAAGGGGATATGGGCCCCAGAAGAACTTCAAGCCCAGAACAGAGAGCCCAAGATAGATACCGAAAAACATGCGGGGCCCTCCCAGTAAGACAGCAGCCAAAGCAGCCCCGGAAGCAGGCCAGAATGGGGAAGACCAAACGGGATAAATGGCCTGAATAAAAAGGGTGAAGTAACCAAGGATAATCTGGGTCACGGCGGTCAAAAACACACCGGCGACCTGTTCTTTGCTCCAACTTGTTTTCATGAAGCTATTTATGTCTGATTCGGCCTAAATTTCACTTCTTCAAAATACGATTTCTAATCACAAAAAAACGGCATTTGATCACTGTTGACATGAGGTGATGTTGTTTCTTGGTAAGAGATTACTATGGAATTGGTTGGAAACAATCACGCAGATCCATTATCCCTTAAAA
Organism: Verrucomicrobia bacterium UBA3063; assembly: GCA_002366885.1. GTDB lineage: Bacteria > Verrucomicrobiota > Verrucomicrobiia > Methylacidiphilales > Verrucolacustridaceae > Verrucolacustris. The sequence goes on along the minus strand of DFCD01000010.1, from coordinate 5,840 downwards.
CCTTCGTTTTGGAGGATCGGCCCATGTTTCGCCTCTTCCTGAAGCAATGGCTGGGCGAGAAAAACGGCCATCAACTGTCCTTTTTTGACTCGGCAGATGGGCTGGAGGCCAGCCAAGAGCCGAGGGATATCGAGCTCCTTGCCGCCCATCTTTTGCCGGGTCGGCATCATTTCAAACAGGACCTGCAGATCCATGGACACGGGGTTTATGGAGAGGGCTTGGATCCCTCCACGATTCAGTGGTGCCGGAGGAGCGGGGTAAAAGCCCTGCTCGACTTGCGGGACGGTTTGGAGGAGTGGGAACAAAGCCTCAAGGCTCTGGGCAACGGGCACATGGCCGAGACATCCTCGGTCACCCGGGCCTTGAACTCCGGGCACGGAAAAGGGATCTCGAGATTGAGTCAAAGGGAAACCGAAGTGGCCCGGATGCTGGTCAAAGGTTTTTCCGCCAAGCAGGTGGCTTCGGCTCTGGGAACTTCCGAAGGGACGGTCAAAAACCAGCGCAAATCGGTTTATCGGAAGTTGGGCATCGTCCGCGCCACGCAGTTGGCCGGGGCGCTTGGCTATGGGCGGGCTCGTTAGTCTTCAGATCGCCTTCAGCAAATCGGCGCAGACTTTTTTCGCATCAAAGAATTCCTCCGCCATTTTTCGTGCGGCGCGGGCTTGGGCTGGATAGTCCGCCCGTATTTTCCTCATCGCGGCGGCAGCCTCTTCCGAGGACTGAAATGAATAAGCTCCCTTGCCGGCGGGCAGGTGATGACTCCAACCCGTTTCCTCCACCACCACCGGCCGCCCCAAGGCGAGGTAGCAGGCGCTCCGACAGCTGAACCAACCGGTTCGGCCAGCCACGTAGCCTTGCTTGGCCACGCTCCATTCCCCGACGGAGTTTTTGAGGAATTCGCGATAGGTGAGATGATCCGGAACCACCTCCTGGGGTTCCACCAGATCCCATCCTAGCCGACGAAGTTTTTCCGCGGGCCGCTTGCCGTCCACCCCGAGTCCCATGGCGATTTTAAGCCGTTCGCTCGTCAGCGTGGGCAGGCTAGTGAATTTTTCGAACTCCAAATCCTTCTGCCCATAAGGCCGGCTCTCCCAAATCTTGGGCCGGTAACTGGCCCAGTTCATCACCGTGGTCCAAGGGGCGTCCGGAGGAGGAGGCGTGACCGGCCACTGGTCCATGGCAACGGGTTGAACGGTGGGCTTCCAGGCAATGCCGTCGGCGGGAACCGGACAGCCGGCGGCTCCCACCGAAAGTCCGAAGGTGAAATGACTGTCATGATCGCGGAGCCGGCCCGCGTAAAGAGGATCCGAGCCATCAAGCAAACCGATCTGGCAAAACATGGGGTCTCCATCGATGAACATCCGGTGACCGACCCGCAGGTCGTAATCGCGCAGCCAGCCGGCGCTGGAGACGTTGACGAGCAGGTCGGCGTGGCGGAGCCATTCCCGCGCCTTGGCTTCGCCGGCGCCGTGAAACCTTCCGTCCGCGCCATTCCGGTACACCCAGGCCTCGGGCAGGCCGAAATCAGAGAAAATCTTGTTCAGGCTGCGCAAGGCGAAGGAGCAGTCGTCGGTGATCGTCCCCGCCTCGGGGTCGTAGGGCCACGCGCCGGAATCCTCGAGGTACATGACCTCGTGGCCCAGGGCGCGGAACCCCAGCAGGTATTGCAGGTAGTCCCAAATCACCCCGCCGAACGGGTATTGCCCCACGAGGCCCGTGACAATGACACGCATAAACGGATGGTAGGAATCGCGGAAAAAAGCGGAATGCGAAATTGGCCTCCGAAGGCTTTCCCCCGCCCACCCCGGCAAGGCGCTCTGCGCCAGAATGGCTTTCACGTTGGTTCGGGATTCGGAAAGTGGAATCGGGATATCCACAGCAGGGGTGGTACGGGATTGAGAAGGCTTCGAGATCAGGGGAGAAAGGGGGGATGGCTGAAGGATCGACGCCGATGATGAAGCAGTACCACGGACTGCGGGCGCAGATTCCCAAGGATGCATTGCTCCTTTTCCGGTTAGGGGACTTTTACGAACTGTTCTTTGGCGATGCGGAGGAGGGGTCAAGGTTACTGAACCTGACCCTGACCAAGCGGAACGGCGTGCCGATGTGCGGTCTGCCGTATCACGCCTCCGAGGGATACATCACCAAACTCCTGCAGGCCGGTCGCCGGGTGGCGATCTGCGACCAGATCAGTGAGCCGAAGCCGGGACAGATGGTGGAACGGGCGATCAGCCGGATTCTCAGTCCCGGCTGCGCGGTGGGGGTGGAGCTTGCCGAGCCGAAACTTCCCCGCTGGGTGGCGGCGGTTTGGCGCGGCAGAGGAAAAAACGGGGCCTGGGGATTTGCCCTGTTGGACGCCACCACGGGGGATTTTCGCCTGGCGGAGCCGGCCGATGAGGCTGCCTGCCGCGAGGAAATTCGCCGAGCCCATCCGGCGGAGCTGTTGTTGGACGAGGAGGAGAAGAAGGCGGGCGATTGGGTCGATGCCGGGGTCGCGGTGACCCGGATCCCGGACTGGACTTTTGAGGAAGACACGGCCCGCCGGACCCTTTGTGAACATTTTCATGTCCAAAGCCTCGACGGGTTCGGTTGCCGTGGCCTCGGTCCGGCGGTCGCGGCTGCCGGGGCTCTGCTCCGTTATTTGACCGAGACGTTGAAAGGAGCGGGGAGGCATCTCCAGCCGCCCAAACCTTTCCGGCCCGAGGATTGTCTGCGGCTGGATGCGGCCACCCAGCGCAATTTGGAGTTGCTGCACCCCACCGGAGCGGGAATCGACACCAGCCTGATCCGGGCGATTGATCAGACCGTCACGGCGATGGGAGGGCGTGAACTGCGGAGTTGGATCCAGCAACCGCTTCGCCGAGAGGAGGAGATCCGGGCGCGTCACGAGGCTGTGGCCGGATTTCTGGAGGATGCGGGAATCCTGGATGATTTTCGCGAAGCGTTGCGGGAGGTTCGTGATCTGGCTCGGCTGATCGGCAGGCTGTCCACACCCAGTGGATCCGCCCGGGATCTGCTGGGTTTGCGGTTCACCCTGGAGGCTTTGCCGCGGGTCCGGAAAGTTGCGGAGAGCTTTCCGGGAAAACTTCATGGAAAGCTGGCCGCGGAAATTCAGCTGGAAACGGGGTTGGCGGAAGAACTGGCGCGGGGAATCGCGGATGAACCTCCCGCGATCACCCGCGAGGGGGGAATGATCCGCGATGGTTACGACTCCATCCTGGATGGCCATCGTCAGGCCATGCGAGAGGGCCGGACCTGGATCGCCGAACTGCAGGCGCGGGAAATAGAAAGAACGGGTATCAAAAGCCTCAAGATCCGGTTCAACCAGGTGTTCGGCTACGGGATCGAGATCACCAAGTCCTATCTGGACCGGATCCCCGAGGGCTACGAACGGAAACAGACCCTGGCCCAGGCGGAGCGTTTTGTGACCAGGGAACTGAAGGAGATGGAGGCCAAGATTCTCGGGGCGGAGGAAAAGGCGATTGCGCGGGAACTGGAACTGTTTGCCCTGCTCAAGGAAAAGGTGTTGGCGCGAACCCAGATTTTGCAGAAAACCGCCGCCGCGGTGGGAACCTTGGACGCGCTGGCCGGGTTGGCCTTCACCGCCCGGAGATGGAATTACATCCGGCCCAAGTTACGGAAGGACGGGGAGATCCGGATCCGGCAGGCAAGACATCCGGTGGTGGAGCAGCTTTTGGCCGGTGGCGCGGAGCCCTTTGTGCCCAATGATCTCCGGCTCGGCGGAGAGGCGGGAACGCTGATGGTACTGACCGGGCCGAACATGGCCGGCAAGAGCACCTACTTAAGGCAAGCGGCGTTGATCTGTCTCCTGAACCAGGTCGGTTCCTTTGTGCCGGCGGCGGAAGCGGAACTTCCCGTGTTGGATCGGATCTTCACCCGGATTGGGGCCGGCGATGATTTGGCGCGCGGGCAGAGCACTTTTCTGGTCGAGATGAATGAGACGGCTTTGATTTTGCACAATGCCACCCAGGACAGCCTGGTGATCCTGGATGAGATCGGCCGGGGCACGAGCACGCTCGATGGCTTAAGCATTGCGTGGGCGGTGGGGGAGCATCTGCACGACCAGGTGAAGGCCAAGACCCTGTTCGCCACTCATTACCACGAACTGACGGAGTTGGCTCTGACCCGACCCGGGGTGCGGAATTTCCGGGTCGATGTAAGGGAGGAAAAGGACCGGGTGGTGTTTCTACGGCGGATCGTGGAAGGTGGCGCGGATCGTAGTTATGGGATCCAGGTGGCGAGGTTGGCGGGCTTGCCCAGGGAAGTGCTCAGCCGGGCTGAGGAAATTTTGAAGGGGCTGGAGGCGGGCGAAGTGAATGCGGCGGGGAAACCTGCGCGCATCCGTCCGCAGGGCACCCACCAGGCCCGGAAAATGCAAAAACGGGACGAACTCGACCTCTTTGCCTGACCTCCCTTTTCGGGGTTTTGCCGGCTCCCAAACCGGATAGGCTATTTCCATGGCGTCGGCCCGGCACAAGGTTCTCATCCTTTCCACCAGCGCGGGCACCGGCCATCTCCGGGCGGCGGCGGCGCTGGAGAAGGTGTGTCGGAACAGTCCGGGCATCGATCAGGTGGCCCACGTGGATGCGCTGGCCTTCACCAACAAACTTTTCCGGGACTTTTACTCCAAGCTGTACATCAAGCTGGTGGAGGATGCCCCCACGCTGCTCGGCTGGTGGTACGAACGGAGCGACGAACCATGGAAGACCGACCGGATGCGATTTCTGTTGGATCGCCTCAACACCGGCCCGCTCATCCGGCTTCTTTCCGACATGCAACCCGACATCACCATCTGCACCCACTTCATGCCGGCGGAGATCATCTCCCATCTGATCACGAGGAATAAAATCCGGGCCAAACTTTCGATCGTGGTGACGGATTTTGATTTTCACGCGATGTGGTTGTCCCGCGCCTTTCATCGCTACTTCGTGGCACTGGACGAAACCAAGGCCTATCTCAGCACCCTTGGCCTTCCGGCGGAGAGGATCACGGTGAGCGGAATCCCGGTGGATCCGGCGTTTGGAAGAAACACCGACAAGCCCGCCTTACGGAGGCAACTCAGGCTGCGATCGGATCTGCCGGTGATTCTGGTTTCGGCCGGCGCGCTGGGGGTGAACCCGGCCGAGCAGGTGGTGCGGTCGTTGCGGCAACTCACGCACCGAGCCCAGGTGGCGGTGATTTGCGGAAAAAATCCGGAGGCCAAGGAGCGGGTGGAGGCAGAGTTGCGCCAAGGGAAGGGGGGCAAGGCGGAATTTCGGGTGTTGGGGTATGTGGACGACATGCCGACATGGATGGGAGCGGCGGATGTGTTGGTCAGCAAACCCGGGGGAATGACCTCGGCGGAGGCGATGGCCTCGGGTTTACCCATGGCGATTTACGATCCCATCCC
>DFCD01000010.1:0-326 GCA_002366885.1 Verrucomicrobia bacterium UBA3063 | reverse complement strand
CTCGGCCCGAAAAATGGGGCGCCCGAACGCCGCGGACACGGTCGTGCACACCCTGCTGTCCGACCCCGAGCATGAAGCGATCCACGTGGATGAAGAGAAACAGGAAAAAATGGCGGAAAGCGTGCGGAAGAGGTGAGCGAAAAGTTTTTGTGGGGCGTGTCCACCAGTCCCTACCAGCACGAGGGGGGATTCAATGGCGAGGGGCAACCGCGAAACAACTGGTACGAATGGGAGGCATCCGGCCGGGTGGAGTCGTCGGGGCGGTCGATCGATTTCTGGAACCGGTACGAGGAGGATTTTGACCGCGCCGAAATGATGGGCCTGAC
>DFCD01000160.1:13839-23712 GCA_002366885.1 Verrucomicrobia bacterium UBA3063 | reverse complement strand
AGAAAGATGCCGGTCAGGCTGATCCGCAGGGGAATGCCGGGTTTGTCGATCGCCGAGAAAGCGGGGCTGACCACCTTGATACAGGAGTAGGAAACCAGTCCGAGGGCATAGCCCTTGAGGGCGAGGGCGGTGCGGGCGGTGTCATCCGCGGTGAACCGGCCGTACTGGTAAATCGAGGCGATGACGGGCTCGGCCAGGAGGAAAAGCCCGATGGCGGCCGGCAGGGTGAGAAAGAGGGTTTGGCGAACACCCACCAAAAGCCGGTCGTGCAGGGCCTCTTTGTCGTCCAGGGCGGCATGGCGGGCGAGATGGGGCAGGGTGACGGTGGCCACGGCCACGCCGAAAAGACCGATGGGCAGCTGGATCAGTCGAAAAGCATTGTTCAGGCAGGTGACGGAGCCGTCCTCGAGGTAGGAGGCGAAATACCCGTTTACCAGCACGTTGATCTGAATGGCGGCGGCACCGACCGAGGCGGGTCCCAGCAGGCGCAGGACTTGTTTAAGGCCGGGATCCTTGAGGTCGATCAGCCAACGGGCGTGGTATCCCACGGACACGGCCCGCGGCACCATCACCAGCCATTGGGCCAGGCCGCCGACGAGGACACCGATGGAAAAGGCGTAGACGGATTTTGGTCCGAAGGCGGGATCCAGCCACCAGGCCAGCAGCAGACCGAGGCCGATGGAGACAAAATTAAAGACCGCCGAGGCGAGGGCCGGCAGGCCGAAGTGGTGAAGGCTGTTGAGGAGGCCCATGTAAACCGCGGCCAGGGAGAGGAAGAGAATAAAGGGAAAAAGGATCCGGGTGAGCTCGACGGTTAGTTCCGCTTTGCCGGGAATGGCGGTGAAACCGGGATTAAAGAAATGGACGAGGAAGTCGGCCTCAAGAATTCCGACAGCCACGATGGCGGTCAGGACGATGAAAAGGAGGGTGTTGACGTTGTTGGCGAGGCGGTAGGCGGCGGCTTTGCCCTCCTTGGCGAGCTTTTGGGAGAAGGTGGTGACGAAGGCGGTGGAGAGGGCTCCTTCGGCAAAAAGATCGCGGAGGAGGTTGGGAATGCGGAAGGCGGCGATCAGGGCGTCCAGCTCTTTGCCGGCGCCGAGAACGGTATTCAGCAGAACTTCGCGGACCAGGCCCAGAATCCGGGAGGCCCCGATGGCCAGCATCACGCGGGAGGTGCCTTTGGTGCTCATGCCTTGGCAAGACGATGGCGGCAGGCAGTGAGAACCTCTTCAGGGCTGAGGCGGGTCATGCAGCGCCGATCGAGGGGACAAACCTTGAGGAAACAAGGGCTGCAGGAGACCTTGTGTCGGGCCACGGTGACGGTGTTGCCCAGCGGACCGGTCCAGGCGGGTTCCGTGGACCCGAAAATGGCCACGCCGGGGCGGCGCAGAAAGGCGGCCAGGTGCATGGGACCGCTGTCGTGGCAGAGAACGAAGCGGGCGTGGGCGATCCAGTGGGCGAGATCAAGGGCGGAGGTTTTCCCGGAAAGATCCCGGATAGGGGAGCCATAGGCCTCGGCCACGGCCTGGCAGGATTCGGTGTCATCCGGGCCTCCCATCAGGATGGGCTCCCAAGAGTATTCCTTCACGAGATCGCGGATGACGGCAGCGAAGCAGGCGGGATCCCAGCGTTTCGCGGGACCATAAGCCGCTCCGGGAAAAACAGCCAGGCAGGGGTTGGCCGGGGCCTGGGAGGGTTTGGGTAAGGAGGGGGGAGGCGGCAGTTCCCTGCTTCCCCCGGGAAGGCCGAGATCCTCAAGAAGGCCAAGATACTGATCGGACACGTGGACAAAACCGTAGGGGGAGGTGCGCCGGGGGCGATGTTCCGTGAGCAGCTCGTTGCGGAGGCTGCGTGCGAATCCTGCCCGGTAGCAAACCGGAAGGATCTCGAGGGCCACCCGGAGAGAGTTGGGAAAAGCCACGGCGGCGGCCACATTTCGCTTTTTCCACTCGGCAGCCATGGCCATGGGCCAGCGCGCAACGGAAACATATTCGAGACCGGGCAGGAGGAGCGGGGCAAGGGGTGCAAGCGAGGCCGGGCCGGCCACCACTAGGGAGGCGCGGCCGTTCAGCCAGGAATGGTAAAGGCGGGCGGCGGGGACGGAGAGGATCAGGTCTCCCAGCCAGTTGGGAAGACGAAGGAGGTGGGTCTGGTCGCGGGAGGAGGGTTGGGGGATCACAGGGCGGCTTCCGGTATGCTACGACCGGAATAACCCTGGAATCAGCGCAAAATACCCGGGGAGGCGCGGCGGTTGTCCGCGTGGGCGGAGTCCGAGTCGCCTTCCGAGGCGGGGCGATCCTCGCCGTATCCGATGGTGCTGATGTTGGCTCCGTTCGCACCCAGACCGATGAGGTACTGCCGGACGGCAGTCGCCCGCTTTTCGCTCAAGGCCAGATTGTACTGAGGCGTTCCACGGACGTCGGTGTGTCCGGCGATGACGATCTTGGTGTTGGTGTTATTGCTAAGGTAATTCGCCAACTTATCGAGCTTGGGGCGTTCTTTGGCCTCAATGGTGAAACTGTCATAGGCGAAATAGACGGTTTCGCTCTTAAGGGTCTCGTAATCGGCATTATCAGGATTGCCAGAACGTTCGGGAAGGGGTTGGTCGTAAATGTTGTCCGTGGAATTGCCGAAGGCGGCGGCATCGCCTTTTTTGTCTTTGTCGGCGCAACCGGAAAGGATGGCGAGGATGGCTACAAGGAATAGGGGTAGGTATTTCATATTTTCAGCGGCTGGTGTTAGGTTCTGTGTTGTTGCTCAAGTTATTGGGTATCTTTGTAGTTTCCCCCGTAAGAGTGTCAAGAAGAACGAGATGTCCATTTTGCGATGCCACCAAATGACGGGAATTCCTTGTCCATGAAGGACTTTCAAGTCCGGATCCGCGGCTGACAATACGGGCTTTTTTACTCGCAAGATCGTAAACACCTATCTGTCCTCCGCCTGAGCTAATGCTGTAAGTGATCAGTTTACCATCGGGCGACCAGTCAGGTTCCGTGGTGTAGGAGGATTCGGTGTTGAGCCGTTCGGCTTCTCCCCCGGAGGCGGGGATGATGTAAAGGCCGGGACTGCCCCTTTCATCTGAGACATAAACGATCCTTGTGCCATCCGGCGACCAAGAGGGGGAGCAGTCCGTTCCCCGGGTTTGCGTGAGGCGGTTCGGTTCGCCGCCGGAGGCGGGGAGGGTGCAGATTTCCGGATTTCCGAATTTGGAAAGGGAGAGGGCCAGGGTGGAACCGTTGGGAGAAAAGGAGGCGCCGGTGTTTTGTCCGGGGAATTGGGCGATGCAGGAGCGCTTTTTGGAGGCAAGGTCGATCACATAGGTATCGCGATATCCGCTTTTGTCGGAGCTGTACACGATCTTGGAGCCGTCGGGGGAGAATTTGGGCCCATACCCGAGGGATTTGTCCTGGGTGAGCTGGCGTGCATTGGCGCCGTCGATGTCGGAGATGTAGATCTCCTTGACCTTGCTTTTCCTGGCGCCAGAGGCGGAGGCAAAGGTGATTTTGCTCGAGGCAAAACCGGGCGAGCCGGTGAGGGCCTCCACCACGGCATCGGCAAAAAGATGGGCGGCCCGGCGGGAATCGCCGGAAAAGCTCTTGTCAACCACGGCAGCGCCACCGGCCTTGGGGACGGCCCGGCCGGATAGTCCCGCTGGGGTGATCGAGCCAGTTAAGACGAAGGCTGCCGAATCGGCCGGAACCACCCGGCAGACGCCGGAACGGTTCAGATCGTCTGTAAGGACCTTGGCGGCGGCGGGTCCTTCCGCGCCGCTGATCGACTCCACGGCGACGTCAATCTTGCGGGTTTGCTCAATGACGATGACCGGAGCGGCGGTTTGGGCATTGAGGGCGAGGGGGAGAACGAGAAAAGGGATAAAAAGAAGACGCATCACGAGAGACAACAGCACGGAAGACAGATTTCCAGTAAATTCGGAATTCGGATTTCGAAATTCGAAATTTTTTACTCGAGTTTGAACTGAATGATGACGGTGGAGTCGGGGGAGCCGAGTCCGGGGAGGAAAAAAAAGGGGGGGGATTGCCAAACGTATATAAAAATGTACTTTTATGTACAGAATGTTGATGAGCACGGTTTCCCTTACCCAACTACGGAGCGAGGCCGCAAGCATGTTTGGCCGGGTTCAGCGCGGCGAGACGCTGGTGGTCTTGCGTCATGGTCGTCCCATTGCGGAAATTTCCCCGGTCGCGGCTTCCACTCCCTCCTGGAAAAAGCCTGCCTTGCGGTTGGTGGCCAAAGGTGCGGCGCTGTCCCGTGCCATTCTGCAGGAGCGGGAGGATGAGGACCTTTTTTGACTCCTTCGCCAAGCGCTTCCTGGAGGAGTCGGGAAGCGGGCGGGTGGAGGAAATTTGCTCAAGAACAGAGGAGCTGGGGATCAGCGTCCTTTGCGTGCCGGAGGTAGTTTCGGCCCTGAACCGACGGCGGCGGGAGCAGGTATTGACCTCGGTGCAGTACGGGCAGGCCAAGCGACGGCTGTTTGAGGACGTTCGGGATGCCGACGTTGTGCAACTCACCCCCGGCGTGGTGGCGTCCTCCGTGGCGATTTTGGAAGCGGGGGCGGTGCGGACGATGGATGCGTTGCAGGTTGCCTGTGCGGTGGAGTGGAAACCCGAAATGTTTGTTTCGGGTGACCGGGCGCAGTTGGCGGCGGCGCGAAGGGCCGGACTGATTGTGCGAGCCGTCTGAATCCGAGAATGGCTACTCGAGTTTGAACTGAATGATGACGGTGTAGTCGGGGGAACCAAGCCCGGGCGGCAAGGGCCGGGGGATCTTGGCGGCAGACCGGACGGCGGCCTCAACCGAGGCATCCATGGCGGCATCGCCCGAGGGTTGGGAAAGATTGAGGAAGGTGACGGTGCCGTCGGGGGCGATGCGGATGGCCGCTTCGGTGATGATTTTTTCGCCGGAAGGAATCGGGGGCTTTTTCCATTTGGCCTGCACGGTCTGTTTGATGAGGGCGCGGTACCAGGAAAAGTCGTCGGCGATGCCGTCCGGGCGCCCCTCCATCCCCGCTCCGTCGCCTCCGGATCCCGGGGCCTCGCCGGGAACCGCTGCGGAGAGACGAGATTTGATGGTGGCCGCGCTGGGGCCGGCAGGAGCCTTGGGGGCCGGCTTCGATTCGCCGGAAACGGCGGCGACCTTCTTTTTTACGCTGCTGACCTTCACTTCATGTTTTTTCGGAACCGGGGGCTGGGGGTCGGGTTTCGGCAGGGGCGTGGGTTCGGGTTTTGGCTCCGGCTTGGTTTGAGGGGTTGTCGTGGGTGGGACTTCTTTCGGTTCCTCCCTCGCAGGCTCGGGAGGAACTTCGGAGGTCAGGGGCTCCGCCTGAGGAGGAGGATTCTGGATCGGGGATTCCTGTTTCTGGCTGGGGCTGGCCGGAGGTGTGGCGATGGGTGGGGCGGGGGAGCCGGGGCCGGGACGAAGAGAGCCCAGATCAACCATCTCCACCGGCTGAATTTTTGGCGGTTGGTGGCAGGTGGAAAGGGGAAGCCCCAGCATCAGGATCAGCCCGATGTGGATGCCGGCGACGATCAGCACGGTGCGCCGGAGGGGGCGCGCCGGCCGGCTCACCGGGGGCGGTCCGGCAGATTGGCGAGATCGAGGCGGGCGCCGGCGGAGCGGACGGCCTCCAAGGCGCGGAAAATGGTCTCGTAGGGCACGGCGGAGTCCGCCCGGAGTGAAACGACCAGCTCCGGATCGGCATTTTTGCGGCGGGCCAGCGCGCCGGGCAGCTGTTGGATCCCCACCGAGTCCTGTCCGATCAACACGGTTCCGTCCTTGTGGATGGTGAGGGGGACGATGGATTTGGGATCCGGCAGATTGGAGGAGGCGGACTGCGAGGATTTGGGCAGGTCGACCGGCAGCTGCTGTTCCAGCAAGGGCGTGGTGATCATGAAGATGATCAGGAGGACGAAGACGAGATCGAGCAAAGGCGTGATATTGAGTTCCGCCAGGACGGTGCCGTGTTGACTGCGGGAGGAGCGCCTCATGATCGTGGCGAGGTGAAGCGGTGCTCAAATACGGCCGCACATTCGGCCGCAAAGTTTTCCATTTCCACGATGAAGCTGCGCGTTGAGGTGGTCAGAAAATTGTAACCGAACATCGCGGGGATCGCGACAAGCAGGCCCACCACGGTGGTGATGAGGGCTCCGGAGACACCCGGGGCCATGGCGGCCAGGCTGGCCTGGCCGGCCTGGGCGATGCCGCTGAACGCATCCATCACGCCCCAGACCGTCCCGAGCAGGCCCAGGAAGGGCGCGCCGCTGACGGCGGTGGCCAGAATGATGAGGTTGGACTCCAGTCGGAGCGACTCCTCGCCGACGGCCCTTTCCATGGCCGAGCGGACGGAGTTCATCGAGGTTTCGCCGATGGGCCGGGCAGAGGCGATCCGGGAGGATAGGGTTGAGTCAATGGTCGACGACCCGGTGAGGTGGAAACAGAGCTCTTTCGCCCCGGCCTGGTAAATCGCGGCTTGGGGGGATTCGCCGACCGGGCGGGCCGCCCAATAGGCCTCGAGAGGATCAGCGGAGGAGCGAAAGGCGCGGAGAAAGCCCTGTGTCGCCTTGCGGGCGGCGCGGAGTTGGCCGGCCTTGGCGATGATGATCGACCAGCTGAAGATGGAGCCAAGAAGAAGGGTAAAAAGAACCGCTTTTCCGGCGATCTCGGAATGTTCAAAGGCAAAAAGAATTCCACCGGATGCCAGCATGATTGGAGGATACGCGGGTGGGTAGGGATCTCAATCCTCCGAGCCGCAGCCCCGGTTCCGCTTGTGAAAAAGAATGGAAAAGCAGCCCAAGGAAACCCGGGAAAAATTTCGCAGTATCCTCAGGGGCCCCAGGAGGAGCGCAGATCCTTGAGCAGAGCGTCGGCGGCGTCAACGCGGATCATGCCGAGGCGGGGATATTCCAGATCGAGGATGACGTAGACCGCGAGGGTAAAGGTAAGGACAAACAAGGCCACGTGGAACCAGCTCCGCCGGGCGGCGGTGGACATCTGGTAACCGGCCAGCATGGCCGCAATGAGGGAAAGGATGGCGAGCATGATAAAGACAATTCTTGGCGGGTGGAATTGAGTCACGGCCACGCGGGTGGTGGTGATGTCGATCATGGCGTTGAGGGCGGGCACCAACTGGATGGAGGCATAAGCCGAGCCGGTTTTTTGGGCCGCTTCGACCGAGCGGGTCCAGATCTCGGATTGAAGCTGCTGGGTATGGTCGTATTCCGCCATGGCTTCCCGGAGGTTGGCCAGCACGGCGTAGGTGCGGATGCGGGAGTCGAGGTACTGTTTAAACAGAGCGCGGAGGGCATCCCGGTCCTCGGTCCGAAGCAGATCGAGCCGAAGATAGGCCGTTCCAATGTGGTTGGTTTCCTCGACGATCAGGTCCCGGCGTTTGTCGAAGCGTTCGGCAGCACCAAAAAAGGTAAAGCCAATGAGGAGGCCGAGCAGGGCGAGGATCGGGGCATCGATGATGCCGACGAACTCCTTGATGGAGCCGCGCCCGATCTTTTGGTGCCAGCGCCCGATCCGGTAGCCGAACTCCATGGCGAGAAGGAGGGCAAGAGCCACGCCGAGAAACACAGGGAAGGAGAGAAGGCTGGCGACGTTCGGGCCGAAGAAGGTGACGGCGGTCATGGGGAGTAGAGATTAAGATGAAGATGAAGATTAGGAAAGATTACAGGGTAGGGGTTTAGGAAATTCGTTGTTAGTCATGGAGGGAAGCTTGGGGTTGAGTAGAGGCGGCAGAAAAGACTGAGGCAAGAGCCCGATATTCGGTAGGCCACTTGCGATCCAAGTGGCTGCCCCTTTTGGCCCCCTAAAACCTGCCCCCGCCCATCCGAGATTCCCGCTCCGCGGTTGGATTGTTTTGCCGCTTACGCGGGGAATTGTCAAAAGGGGCCTACCTACTTTGGGTCCAGAGGCTTCAAATGGCCCCGGCTGAAGGAGACGAGGGACTGGTCGGACGGATCGTGCCACTGGACGGTGGGCCGGATCTCGGCCTTGAGTTTTTTGCCATGAAGGAGGGCGTGGAGGACGCCGACGCCATCGAAATAAAAACCGTTCGAGTTGGAAGAGAGGTGTTGGAAAAAGTCCGGCAGGGTGTCCGTGGAGGCAAGGCTCCAAAGGTGTTTTTCCCAGGAGGCAACCAGCAGGCGTACCTTTTCGTCGGCGTCGAAGGGGTGACGGAAACGGGGTCCGACATGGCAGCCGTCGATGCTGGCGACCCAGGCGGTGTCGGAATCGTCGGCCCCGGGGAGGCTGGCGAGCGCGTCGGCAAAAACAGCCGCGGGATCCGCATTGGTGGGCGGGCGACCGCTTTCCACGTTCTCCTGCAGGCTGCCGCAGAGGACGGGAAGAATGGTGAAGGAGCGGCTGGGAAAAAAGAGATCCCGCAGGGCCTGGAGCCAGACGACGACGAACTCAATCGAGTGTTCCCCTTGGAAGGCGCGGGTGTCGCGAACCAAGGGGAAAGGACAGCGGGAGGCGAGGCCGGCGTGGAAGGCCTGGTCCGCCTCCACCTCTCCGAGCGGGGTTTTGTAGCCGGCGGGAAGGCAGGAGAACTCGTCGTGGGAACGGTGTCCGACGCCGAGGATGATGACGCGGGAGGGGAACCAGCCGGCGTCCCGCCACAGGGCGTAGGTTTCCGCGTAGAGACCGAGGTTCACCCGGAAATCAATGTGGGGAACGATCGGCCGGCGGATCCCCTCGATCCCGGCCTTGGTGGGACGGACCTTTCGCAGGGCGGCCGCGAAGTGCTTTTTCGCTGCGGCGGGGTCCGCCGGGTAGCAGGCGCCGGCGCAGCGGGCGGTGAGGCGGGCGGGGGCGGAGGTCAGGCCTTCGGCAGGAGAGCCTCGACGGCTTTCCAGTCCACGAAGTTGAGGAACTCGTCGATGTAGGCGCCGCGGTTGGTGAAGAAGTCGGCGTAGTAGGCGTGCTCGTAGACGTCGAGACCGAGGACGGGGGTCACGCCCCAGACGGGGTAGGTGTTCTGGGCGTCGCCGATGTAGTTGAAGAGTTTCTTGGTGCCGTGATCGAACCCGGTCCAGGCCCAGCCGCGGGCGGCGATGCCGGTGGCTTTGAGGTCCTTCTTATAGTTGTCGAAGGAGCCGAAATCCTGGTCGATGTGCTGGGCGATGCGGCCAGCGGGTTTGCCGTCGCCCCCGAGAATGGAGAAATAGAGCTCGTGGTTCTTGAGGCCGCCGACGGCGAAGGTGAAGTCCACCTTGAGGGCACGGACGGTGGAGTAAATCTGGTTGGCGACGGCGGGATTGGCGGGGTCGGGCACGCCGAGCTTTTCGATCTCGGCGAGGATGCCGTTGCTCTTGTTGACGTAGCCGGTGTAGAGCTTGAGGTGCTCCTCGTGGGTCTTGTCGGAAATTTTTCCGGTTTTCCCCTTCACCTTGGCGAGAAGGGCATCCTGTTGATTGGGGTAGGTGTGGGGCATGTTAGTTCTCCATTTTGAGGTTAGACGCAAATCATAAACTTGGTGCGAGCAGGGTCAAACCTATGGTTCGTTTACGTTTAGGTTTACGTTTACGAGGGTTTTAGATCTTGAGGTTGCTGCGGGCGGCGGCGGCAATCACGGAAGGGGAGAGGCCGGCGGAGGCGGCGAGGCGGCGGCAGTCGTCGTCCTCGGGGTGGATTTGGACAAGTTTGTCCCCGAGATAACCGAGTTTCACCCGGACAGGGCCGTGGGGGGTTGGGACGGTTTTCTCCTCGCGGCGGAGGGTGCGGCGCTCGACGCGTTCCATGCGCAGGCCGAAGGCGGTGGTCTCGCGCAGGACGGCGGCGGCCAGTTTCTCGGCGTCGGCCGGAAGGGCGAGGACGGTGAGGAGGTGGCCGGGACGGCCTTTTTTCATG
>DFCD01000160.1:11042-13713 GCA_002366885.1 Verrucomicrobia bacterium UBA3063 | reverse complement strand
AAGTGGGCGAGGATGGCGGCGCCGGTGGGGGTGGTGAGTTCGTGGGGCACATCGATTTGCCGTATGGGGATGCCCCGGAGGATTTCGGCCGTGGCGGGGGCGGGGAGGGGGAATTTTCCGTGGGCGCACTGGATCGTGCCGGTCCCTTCCACGGGAACGGTGGCGGTGATCTCACTGACCCGGAGGTGATGGACGCCGGCGGCGGCGCAGACGAGATCGACGATCGAGTCGACGGCGCCCACCTCGTGGAAGTGGACGGTTTCGACAGGGACGCCGTGAAGCTTGGCTTCGGCCCCGGCAACGCGTTGAAACATGGCGAGGGCGGAGTCGCGCACCTCCGGGGCGAGTTTGGATTTTTTCAGGAGATCACGGATTTCCGCCCAGTTGCGGCCGTGATGATGGTCGTGGTCGTGATGATGATGGTGGTGGTGTCCGTGCTCCTCCACGAGAAAGCGGGTGCCGGCCAAACCTCCGCGGACGGCGCGTTCGGTCCTCAGGTGAACCTTTTCGGGGAGGTGGAGCGAACTGACGGCTTCCTGAAACAGGTTTAGGGGTACGCCCAGATCGAGAAGGGCGGCGCAGAACATATCCCCGCTGATGCCGGTTGGGCAGCCAAGATGAAGGTGGGTCGCTGGCATCGGAAGAGGATAGATTGACGCAACCCAACGGGCTTTACAAAAGAAGATATGAGCCCCCGCGACCGCCAAAAGAAGGAGGCCGCGAGGGCGGCCCTGGGGGAGGTGCCCAAGGGGTGCTGGCTGGGGGTGGGAACCGGATCCACGACCAATCATTTTATCCGGCTTTTGCCGAAGAGATGGGTACGCGGGGCGGTGGCCAGTTCGGTCGCGACCGCCCAAGCCCTGAAGAGGCGGGGAATCCGGGTGGTGCCGATGATGCCCGCAAGAAGGCTGGCGGTTTACGTGGACGGGGCGGACGAGGCCGATTCCGGTCTGCGGCTGATCAAGGGCGGGGGTGGGGCACTGACCCGGGAAAAGATCGTGGCGACGGCTTCCCGGAGGTTCATCTGCATTGCCGACGGCTCCAAGCTGGTGAAGCGGCTTGGCCGGCATCCGGTGCCGCTGGAGGTGGTTCCGATGGCACGGGAGCAGGTGGCGGCGCGGGTGAGGAAACTCGGCGGCCGGCCGGTGTGGCGGAAGGGCTTTGTGACGGACAACGGCGGGGAAATCCTGGATGTGCACGGCCTGCGCATCACGGACCCGGCGGGACTGGAAAAGAAACTGGAGGCGATTCCCGGCGTGGTCTGCGCGGGGATTTTCGGGAAGAGAAAGGCGGATCTCTTGTTGCTGGGGACGCCGGCAGGGGTGAGGCGGGTCAGAGCCGGCTCAAAAACTCGCTAGTCAGCTGGCGGTAGCTGGCGGCGGCGGCGCCGGAGTTGTCGTATTCGTAAATGGTGCGGCCGTGGCTTGGTGCCTCGGCGAGGCGGACGGAGCGGGGGATGATTGTCCGGAACACCTGGGTTCCGAGATGTTGCCGGAGATCCTCGCTGACCTGCTGGCTGAGGCGGGTGCGGGCGTCGTACATGGTGAGGAGAATTCCCAGGATGGAGAGGTCGGGGTTCAGGCCGCCTTCCCGGATTTTCCCGATGAGGTTGAGGATTTTGCCGACTCCCTCGAGGGCGAAGTACTCGCACTGGACCGGGACGAGGATCTTCTCCGCGGCGACGAGGGCGCTGGTCAGGAGGAGTCCGACGCTGGGTGGGCAGTCGAGCAGGACGAGGTCGAAGGCGGGATCGTGCCTGAGGGGGGCGAGGGCCTCGCGGACGCGGAGGAGGGGGTTTTCCAGGCCGGCCAGTTCGATCTCTGCGCCGGCGAGGTCCAGTTCCGAGGCCAGCACCTGGAGGTTGGCTTGCCGGGCGGGTTGCAGCATTTCCACGGCGCGGGCCTGGCCCAAAAGGACGGGGTAGAGGCTTTTGCCGGGGACGCTTTCCAGGCCCAGGCCGCTGGTGGCGTTGGCTTGGGGATCGAGGTCGACCAGGAGGACGCGGCGTCCGGCCTCGGCCGCCCCGGCGGCGAGGTGGATGGCGGTGGTCGTCTTGCCGACACCGCCCTTCTGGTTCACCACGGCCACAATGCGCACAAGACAGGAAACGACGGGCGAGGGAGGGTTGTCGAGAGGTTTCGGACGGGCGAACCTTGACCCCTTGGAACAGTTTTTCTATTTTTCAATCTTGCCGATGATCTCCGTTGAAAATTTGTCGAAACGTTACTCGGGAGGNNCTTGGTCCCAACGGGGCGGGCAAGTCCACGACCATGAGAATGCTGACCGGGTATCTTCCTGCAACGGACGGAACGATCGAAATCGCCGGAGCCCGTCTGCCCGAGGAAAGCCTGATCGTTCGGCAGAGAATCGGCTACATGCCCGAGAACGTCCCCCTCTACCCGGAAATGAGGGTGGAGGAGTTTTTGGGCTACCGCGGCCGCCTCAAGCGGGTGGCGCGCGCGGATATCTCCGCGAGAACCGCGCAGGTCCTGGACCAGTGCGGCCTTTCCGAGGTTCGCCGCAAAATCATCGGGACCCTTTCCAAGGGATTCCGCCAGCGAGTGGGGCTGGCGGACGCCCTGATCCACGACCCGGCCCTTTTGATCCTGGACGAGCCAACCGCCGGCCTTGACCCGCACCAGATCCGGGCCTTCCGGGAGCTGATCAAGGA
>DFCD01000160.1:0-11007 GCA_002366885.1 Verrucomicrobia bacterium UBA3063 | reverse complement strand
TCTGCAGCCGGGCCATCATCATCAATCGGGGCAAGATCGAGGCCTCCGACTCCCTCGCCAATCTGGAGAAAAGGGTGCAAGCCGGTTCCCTCAAGGTCGAGGTGCGGGCAGACCCCGCCCAAGCCCTGGCCAAACTTCGCAGCCTTCCCGATGTCAGCCAGGCAACCGAAATCAGCAGGGCCGGCGACTGGGTTTCCTTCGAGGTGGTGGCCGGGCCGGGACGGGACATCCGGGGAGAGGTGGACGGCCTCATTAAGAAGGAGAATTGGCCGCTCCGGGAGTTCCGGCGGGACAAGGCCAGGCTGGAGGATGTTTTTGTGGAGCTGACCCAAGATTAAAGGGAGAAGAAATTTATGACACGCGCCTTCTGGATTTTATGGAAACGGGAAACCGGGGCCCTGCTTCTTTCCCCGATCGGCTGGGTTTTGCTGACCTGCATGGCCCTGGTGAACGGCTTCAGCTTCAGCCAGTGCGTCTCCTACCTGGGGAACGGTGTACGGGAATTCACGGTGATGCAGATTTACTTCTATCTCTTCCACTTTTGGTTCGTGCTGATCGTGCTGGTCCCAGTGCTGACGATGAGGCTTTTTTCCGAGGAATACAAAACCGGAACGATCGAGATGCTGCTGACCGCCCCGGTGCGGGACGGGGACGTCATCCTCGCCAAGTTTTGCGGGGTGCTCGCCTTTTACCTTTTGCTTTGGGTGCCTTCCCTCGCCGGGTTGGGCGTGTTCCAGGCGGTGACCGGAAACACCGTGCCGGTGGCGTGGGTGCCCTTGGGACTCTCCTACCTGATGGTGCTGCTGATCGGCATGTTTTACCTGTCGATCGGGTTGTTCGGGTCCGTGCTCAGCCGCAACCAGGCGGTCTCCGCGATGATTTCCTTCACGATCATCGCCCTCCTTTTTTTCGCCGGCTTTCTTAGCTACCTGGTTCCGGATCCCGGTTGGAGGGAGGCGTTCAACTACATCTTTATCCTCGAACAGATGCGGGCTTTTTCCATGGGGCTCTTTGATTCCCGTCCGGTGGTGTTCTATCTCACCGGGACTGCCTTTTTTCTCCTGCTGACCCAACGGGTGATGGCTGGCCGGAGGCTGAAAGGTTAGCCCGACGATGGCCACCCCTCCGCCCGTCTCCCGTCTGCGGCAGGATCGCCGGATCCGCACGCTCAACCACTGGCTCTTTCTGCCGATCCTGCTGTTCCTGTTCCTGGGGGCAAATTACATCAGCTGGCGCCATTATTTTCGCGCCGACTGGTCGCTGAACCGTTTTCAGCAGATCTCGGGACAAACCCTGAATCTTCTCAAGAATCTTCCGGGTGAAGTTGTCATCACCACCTTTGTCGCGCCCGAAGGCGATTCCACCGGCAACCTGATCCAGGAGGATGTCCTGAAGCTCCTGGAGGAGTACAAATACCGGGCCGGGGGGAAGGTGAAGTTGGTCACGGTGCAGCCGTACCTTGATTTTCAGGCGGCCCAGCAGCTGGTGGAAAAATTCAAGCTCAGCAGCAATGAGAACGTGGTCATTCTGGAATATGGGAACCGTTCCAAGGTCCTCAAGGTGGCGGAAATGGCGGAAATTGATCCCGGGATGATGATGATGGGGGGTGCGGCCCGGGTGAAATCCTTCCTGGCGGAGGAAAAAATCTCCTCGGCCGTCAGCGGGCTGGTCCAAGGCAAAACCCCGAAGATTTATGTCTCGCAGGGGCACGGGGAGTTTAACCTGCAGTCCTCCGACCAGGATCCGGCCGGATACTCCAAACTTGCCGCCCGTCTCCGCTCCCAGAATCTGGAACTGGTTTTTTGGAACGCCGGGGAACAAGAGGGGGTTCCGGCCGACGCCGATGCCGTTCTGGTGGCGGGATCCAAATTCCCCTGGTCCGCCCCGGCCCTTGGTGCCTTGCGCGCCTATCTCGCAAAGCCCGGGCGTCTGCTGCTGGCCCTGGACCCCGGGAGTCCCACCGGGTTGGAGAGCCTCCTCGAGGAGCAAGGGTTGGGTTTCGACGCCAACAAGCTTTTCCGCAAAGTGATGGTTCTCGGCCCGTCGGGATTGGGGCAGGGCACCCTCGACGAGATCGTGGGTTCCCGTTTCTCCCTGCACCCCGCCATCCGCTGGATTGAAAACGTCGGGGGATCCCTGCGTTTTGCTCCGGCCCGCTCGATCACCCTGAAACCGCAGTCTCCCGGAGCCACCGTCAAAACGGAAATGCTGGTGGAAACCTCGGAGCAGTGTTGGGCCAAGGCCTGGCCGCTGGCGGCGGGGAAAAAACAGGATTTTGCCGAGGGGGAGGACCGCAAAGGCCCGTTCACCCTGGCGGCGGTGATCGACGGTTCGGCCCCGGGGGACAAGGGTCGGGAGAGCCCGGCCCTGCGGGTGGTGGCGATGGGCTCGGCATCGGCTTTCGCCAACCAGAACCTATCCCCCCTGGAGGTGGATTTCATGGTCAACGGACTGCAGTGGATCCTGGGAAGGCAGGAAGCGCTGGGAATTTCCCCCAAGGAGCCCGTCGATTTCGCCGTGGCCCTGGATGACCGCAAGCAGTGGGTGATCCGGACGTTGTTGTTTTTGGCGTTGCCCCTGGGCCTTGCCGGAGTCGGCGCCCTGGTGTGGTGGCGGCGGCGCCACTAAATTTGGCCGCATGAGCACCCCCGGTTTGCTGGTGGCGGCCGGCCTGATGGTCCTGATGCTGGGGACCCTCAGTTTCCTTCAGAAAAATACTCCGGGCACGGAGCGGGCCCTGCGGGAGTCCAAGCGCATGACGCTTTTGCCGGTCCGTGACGGGGACCGGATCGAATTGCAGACGGCGAAGGGAAAATTTCTCTTCCAAAAAGACAAGGGCTCAGAGTGGAGGATCCTCAGCCCGGTGGAGACGGGGGCGGACGGCAACACGATCGGCCAGCTCCTCTCCGAAGTGCAGTTTGTCGAGCTGATGCAGACTTTTCCGAGCGAGGCCAAAACCGAGGCCAACCTGCAGACCTTCGGATTGGGCCGTCCCAGCCGCACGCTGAAGGTGGCGACACCGGAGGGGGAACTGGTGGTGGAGATCGGCCGGGAAACCCCCCGGCCCGGGGGGGTTTATGTCAGGGTGCGACAGCCGGGCTCCGGGGAGCAGTTGATGGTGGTGCAAAACCAGCTGGTGGAGGCGATGGACAAGGAGTTGGCAGCCTGGCGGGAGAAGCGGGTGTTTCCGCTGGTGGTTCCCGAGGTCACCGGCTGGTGGATGCGGCAAGGTGCCCTGGAAGTGGAGGTGCAGAAAAACCCCGAGGGACGGTGGACCGTCCGCAGGCCGGTGGAGGCGCCCGCCGATCCCGCGGCGGTGGACGCTGTTCTGGGGGAGATCTCCGCCCTGAAGGCGCTCGATTTTGTGGCGGATTCCGAAGGGGAGCTGGCGCTCTACGGGCTGACGGCCCCCGCCCGGAGCTTCGAGGTGAAAACGGCTTCGACAAACCGGATCCTGCAGGTCGGCCTGGTCGATCCTAAGAACACCAACCAGATCTTCGCCAAAATGGCGGATCGTCCTTCCGTGTTCACCTTGGCGCGTTCCTCGCTGGATTCCCTGGGGAAGTTGCCCGACCGGATTCGGGACCGGCGTTTGGTCACCTTTCCTTCGCCGGACGGGGTCACGCGGCTGGATTTCTCCGGAAAGGGAGGGGATTACCGTCTGGAAAAGGAAGGGGAGCATTGGAAGCTGACCTGGGGGGAAAACAGCCGTCGGGCCGATCCGAAACGGGTGAGCCGCTGGCTGGAGGCGCTTTTTCAGGCGCGTGCCAACCGTTTTCTCGCAACGGAGGATCCGGCCAAGCTTGGTTTTTCCCGGCCGAGGCTCTCCGTGGTGATTTCCTGGAAGGACGCCTCCCCGGCCGGGGCGCAGACGAAAAACGAAACCCTGTTGTTTGGCGAGGAAGCCAAGGAGGAGGCCTACATCCAGAACTCGGCGATTTCCGGAACCATGGCCACTCCCGTGGCGTTGGCACGGGAAACACCGGATGGCGTCGCCGGGTGGTTTGCGCGGAGGTTTCTTCCGGGCGATTTCGGTTCCGTCCGCGGCGTGATTTGGACAGGCGGCGGGCAGCGCAGGGAGTATCGTCGCGGGGCGGAAGGAGGGTGGGTGCAGAATCCAGGGGGCGAAGCGCCCGCGGTGGCCGGCTACGCGGCGCGGGTGGAAGGCCTGGAGGTTCTTCGCTGGACCGCATTTTCCGGAAAAAAGGACGCTTTTCGGCCCGAGATGGAACTGGTCCTTGAGGGAGATGGAGGGAAGAAGACGCGTTTTTCGGTGGGACGGCCCTCCGCCGACGGGAGCGTTCCCCTTCTCCGTGAGGGGGACTCGTTCCTTGGTTGGATCGGGCGGGGCGCCGGGGAGTGGCTCCGGAAAGATCCCGGCCTGCCTTATTCCCCCGCGGCCGCGGCGCCATCCGGAGGGTGACGGAGAGGCCGTTTCCGCTAGGCTGAAAGCCATGGCGGATGGCTCCATCTCCCCGGCCCCGGCCAGGCAAAGCCGGCTCCGTCCCCGGCTGTACGGCGTGGCCATATATCTGGTTGCCGGAATCCTGCTTTTGCAGGTTTTTTTCTGTCTCTCGGTTTTCTTTCTGCGCCCCTATGCGAACTCCAAGACTCCGGAGGCGATCCTCGGGCAGGAGAGAGTCCGGGCCTCGGACGCCCTGATCGGGAGCAGGCTTCAGGAGCGCCCTGCTAATCCCGCTCTTTCCCCGCAAACCAACATTCCCGCGGCTCCCTCCCCCTGAGCATGGACAAGGGAAAGTCCTTTTCCTGGGGTTGGGCGGCGGGTGCCCTGGTCGCGGTCCAACTGGTGGTTCTCGGCGGCCTTTGGCAGCTACGCCAAAAAGAAAGCCGTCCCGCGGGCGGATGGGATCTGGATCCCCAGGCGGTGCAGCGCGAGGGCGACCAGGAAAGGGAGTCCCGGGAGGCCCTGCAAAATTTGCCTTTGCCTTCCGGGGCCTCCCGACTGTCCCTGGACGGGGCGCGGCAATCCTCGCCCTCCGCGGGGGACCTGCTGGCCCAGGCACGGCAGTTGCAGTCCCAAGGGCAGCTCGACCTTGCGGAAAAACTGCTGTCCCGGGCCCGGGAAATGGAGCCCCGCAACCAAGCCGTGCAGGTGGCCGCGGCCCTGCTTGCCGAATCGCGGGAGGACACCGGTGCAGCCCTGGCCCGATGGCGGGAACTCATCCGGGAAGCTCCCCCGACCGGTTCCGTCCGCAAGCTTGCCCTTGCCCGCGCCCACATTGTGGAGGAACGGCTCCGCCTCGAGCAGGTGGCCCGGTTGCGGGAGGAAACTCTGGCCCGGCAGCCCAGAAAAATGGCCCTGAGCGGGGTCCGGGAAGAATTACTTTCCGGGGAGGGGAAAAAGGTGGGATGGCAGGTCCGGGTCGTGGAAGGCGGTGGGAACGTGGATTCCGCCAAGATCTCGGTACGGGTCTCTTTTTTTGAGCGGGCACCCGAAGGACTTTTGCGGCCGGCGGAATCCACCCTGCCGCATTGGGAGCCTTCCCCTCCCGGCAAGGAGGGGGATGCCAACCGTGTGGTCTATGCCGAGAGCAGGATCCGGCCGGGAAGCCGGTATGCCGGATATCTGTGGCAACTGTATTATGCCGGGGAACTGCAGGATGAAAGGGTCAGCCCTGCTTCCCTGCGGGGAGTTTTGCGTGAAAAGCCGCGGAGCTGACGGGGCTCGAACCCGCAACCCCCGCCGTGACAGGGCGGTGCTCTAACCAGTTGAGCTACAGCTCCAGCAAACCCACAACATAGCCATGGCACGCGCAAGACCAAGTCGGGATTTGACGGCACCGGTCGTGGTGGTGGGCAGCGGGATCGCCGGCCTCAGCTTTGCCCTGAAGGCGGCGCGGCACGCTCCGGTGCTGCTTTTGACGAAGAAAAACGCGGCCGAGTCCAACACGAACTATGCGCAGGGAGGGATCGCTTGTGTCACCTCGGCGGAGGATTCCTGTGAACTCCATGTCCGCGACACGCTGGAGGCGGGCGCGGGGTTGTGCCGCGAGGAAGTGGTGCGGCGGGTGGTGCAGGAGGGACCGGCGCGGGTGGCGGAACTGATCGAACTGGGGGTGCGGTTCACGGAGCGCGAGGAGGGAGGCGGAGGCCCCGATTTGGGCAAGGAAGGCGGCCACACCAAGCGGCGGGTTTTGCATGCGGGGGATATTACAGGAAGGGAACTGGAGCGGGCGCTCTTGTCCACCGTCCGGTCTCACCCGCGGATCACCATTCGGGAAAACATGGTGGCGATCGACCTGATCACCGCCAAAAAGCTGAAACGCCGCTTGCCGAACCGGGTACTGGGACTGTACGTGCTGGACGCGAACCGACAAAAGGTGGAGGCGGTGGCGGCCTCGGCCGTGGTCTTGGCGACCGGTGGATGCGGCAAGTGCTACCTCTATACCACCAATCCGGCGATTGCGACGGGAGATGGCGTGGCGATGGCTTACCGGGCCGGCGTGGCGGTCGTGAATCTGGAGTTTGTCCAGTTCCACCCCACCTGCCTGTTTCATCCCGAGGCCCAGACATTTCTGATTTCCGAGGCGCTCCGGGGGGAGGGTGCGCTGGTGGTGAATGCCGCCGGGGAGGATTTCACCCGCAAGACGGATCCCCGTGGTTCCTTGGCCCCTCGCGACATTGTGGCCCGGGCGATCGACGAGGAGATGAAGGAGAGTGGCGCAGCCTGCGTTTATCTGGATATCCGGTCGCGCGGCTCCGGGTTTCTCGAGCAAAGGTTTCCGGAAATCACCGGAACGCTGCGGAAGCTAGGGATCGATCCTGCGCGGCAACCCATCCCGGTGGTGCCGGCAGCGCATTACCAGTGCGGCGGGGTGCAGGCCCGTTTGGATGGGCGGACGAGTTTGCCGGGTCTCCTGGCGCTGGGAGAGGTGGCCTGCACGGGTCTGCACGGGGCCAATCGACTGGCCAGCAACTCCCTGCTGGAGGCTTTGGTGATGGCCCATGAGGCGGCCGCGAAGCTTCCCTCCCTTCTGGGGAGGGGGAGTGGGCCCGAAAAACTGCCCGAGTGGAAGGAGGGCAAGGCTCATGACGCCGACGAGTTGGTGGTGATCACGCACAACTGGCGGGAGATACGGCAGTTGATGTGGGACTACGTGGGGATTGCGAGGACCACCAAGCGCCTGTTGCGTGCCCAGTCGCGGTTAAAGCTGTTGCTCAAGGAGGTGCAGGAGTTTTACTGGGATTTCCGGGTGGCGCCGGATCTTTTGGAGTTGAGAAATCTGGCGCTCTGCTCCGCGCTGATCGTGGAGTCGGCCCTGCGGCGGCACGAGAGCCGCGGTCTTAACGCGAACGCGGACTACCCGGGTTCGGCAAAAACCGCCAAGGATACGGTGATCCGGGCAGGGGAAATTTAGTTAAAGTTTAAGCTGAAGGGGAGGAGGGGCGGGATTCGTTCCACCAGGCGAGAAAGGCGAGGACGGCCCAGAGGGAACGGCGGTGGTCGGACTGGCCGTTGAGGTGTTCCCCGGTCATCCGGCGGACGGCAACAGGATCGAGGATCCCGGTGGAGGCCACCAGGGAGGACTGGGTCAGATCCAGGCTCCATGCCTTGAGATCCTGCTGCAACCAGGAGGCCACCGGCATGGCGAACCCCGCCTTTCTCCGGTGGAGGATCGTTTCCGGAAGATCCTTCCTCAGGGCCTCGCGGAGAATCAGCTTGGTTTGACGGCCGCGCAGTTTGTAGTCGGACCGCAGGGAGAAGGCGTGGGTGACGAGATCCACGTCCAGAAAGGGGACGCGGACCTCGAGGGAATGGGCCATGGAGGCGCGGTCGACCTTCATGAGCACGCATTCCTGCAGGTAGAGCTTGGCGCAGAGGTAGAAGAGGCGCTCGAGGCCCCCGGAAAGTCCGCTACGCTGGGCGAGGCGGGTGACATCCTCAAAGGGGTTGGAACGGTGGAGTTGGTCGCTGACATCGGAGGAAAGGAGATCCCTCCGCTCGGAATTCCCGCAGGCCCCCATCCAAAGGAGGAAACGAATTTCCGGGGGGAGGCCCAATCCCTTCACGAACTGGGCGAGAAGGAAGGGAAGGCTTTTGTAGTTATGGGAGACGGGAAGCCGCTGGATGACATGGTTGATGGCGTCGCGGACCGCGACGGGGAGGAAAGAAAGGCGTTCGACCAGCAGGTGGGCCTGAAAGCTGGGATAGCCCGCGAAGAGTTCGTCGCCACCGTCGCCGCCGAGAACGGTTTTGACCCGGGAGGCGGCCAACCGCGAGAGGAACCAGGTGGGAACCAGGGAGGCGTCGCCGAGCGGTTCATCGAGACCGGCGTAGATCCTGGGAAGGGCGCCGACCACATCGGAGGGCGAGAGGGTCTGATGGTGGTGTTCCGTGCCAACCCGGCGGGCCACCTGCTCGGCGTAAGGGAGCTCGTTGTAGGAGGCCTCGGAAAAACCGATGGAGAAGGAGTGGAGCTTTTTTCCGGCCAGGGGGGCGGCGAGGGCGGCGACGGCACTGGAATCGATCCCGCCGCTCAGGAGGATGCCGACCTCCACATCGCTGCGCAGCTGGTAGCGGACGGCCTCGTGGAGAAGTTCCCGGGTTTTTTGGGCGGACTCGTCGAACGTGCCGGCACCGACCGGATTGTCCTCGATGGGGAGATCCCAGAAATATTCCGTGCGGCGCCCCGCCGGTGACCAGATGAGCATCTGTCCCGGTTCCAGCTTTCGGACGCCGGCATACGCCGTGGAGGGCGCGGGGATGTAGCCAAACGCCAGGTATTTGTTGACGGAGGCCGGATCCAGGCCCGGACGGAGGCCGGGATACTTCAAGAGGGAACGGAGTTCGGAAGCGAAGATCAGTTCTCCCTGGTGGTTGGAATAGTAGAGGGGTTTGATGCCGAGGGGATCGCGGGCGAGGGTCAGTCGTTTTTCCCGGGCATCCCAGACGGCGAAGGCGAACATTCCGTTTAACCGAGGCAGGCAGTCCGCCCCGTCTTCGGCCCAGGCCTGCAGAAGAACTTCCGTGTCCGACTGGGTGCGGAAGACCGCACCGCGGGTTTCGAGGTCGCGGCGGAGTTCCACGTAGTTGTAGATCTCACCGTTGAAGACCACGTGCCAACGGCCATCGGCGGACGACATCGGTTGGGCCCCGCCGGAAAGGTCGAGGATACTGAGGCGACGGTGGCCGAGGCGGACGGCGGCGTCGGCATAGGTCCCCTCGGCATCCGGGCCCCGGTGGGCCAAGGCGCTGGTCATGGCCGCCAGTGCCTTCTCGGGGAAGTCAGGCTGGTGACGAAGGGTGGTAAAGCCGGCGATCCCGCACATCATGCGAGAATCGAGGACAAGGGATTCACATTCAAGCGGGGATAGGGATCGGTTTAAGTTTAAGTTGAAGTGGAAGGGGGGCATGATCCGCGGATGGCGGAGAGAAAAATCGACCAGTGGGGCTTGGCGGTTTTTGCGGCGGTGGTGGTATTTCCGTTTTTAGGCTCGTTTGGGTTGCTGGAACCGGACGAGGGAAGATTCGCCCAGATCGGCCGGGAGATGGCCGCCAACGGCAACTATCTGGTGCCCCACCTCAACGGGATCGAACAATTCTACAAGCCGCCGCTGGTCTACTGGCTGAACGCCGTTGCTTACAAAATCTTCGGGGTTTCCGAGTGGACGGCTCGCCTGCCATCGGCTTTGGCGTTCTTTGGGGTGATCTGGCTGACCGGGTGGATGGGGTGGCGGTTGGCGGGACGGGCGGTGGGCTGGAGTGCCGCGCTGGTTTTGGCATCGATGATGGAACCGTATGGGCTGGGGCGGCAGATCACCCTCGATATGACTTTGACCTTTTGGATTACGGCGGCATTGGCCTGCCTGGTCCAGGTCGCCACCGCGGGGGAGGCTCGGAAATATGGAACCCTTTTCTTTTTTTGCATGGGGCTGGGGTTCCTGGCGAAGGGGCCGATGGCGTGGGTGGTGCCGGGAGTGGCCGCGGTGGCCTGGACCTGGGCGGCCCGGTGCGATGGGCAGAGGCTTGGTTTGCCGTGGGTTGCGGGGATTTTGCTGGCATTGGTGGTTTCGCTGAGCTGGTTTGTGGTGGTTTGCCTGAAATTTCCGGAGCTGTGGGGTTACTTTGTCGGGTACGAGCTGAAGGATCGTTTTGCCAGCACCACCCACGGGCGCGCCAAGCCGTGGTGGTTTTTTCTGCCGATTCTGGCGGTGGGAACGATTCCCTGGACCCTCTTCCTGCCCGGCTTGGTCGTCCGTGCATGGCGCAAGTTCCGGCATGGGGGATTCTCGGCCCCCCAGTGGGCGCTGGGTGCGGCGGTGGTGATTCCCTTTATGGTGGTGAGCGCCAGCGGATCCAAGCTGCTGACCTACATTCTCCCGATCTTTTCCCCGTTGGCCCTGGCCCTGGCTTGGTGGCTGAACCGACCGGGGGAGGGGGGCTGGAAGATGCTCGGTTGGTCCGGGGCGTTGGGGTTGCTGTTGGCGTGGGGACCGGGACTGGCAGTGGTGCCTTACCTTTGGGATGAGGCCAGGGATGCGGCTCCGTCGCCCGCCTACCTGCTGGTGGCCACGGTTCTGGCAGTGGGGCTGATTCTGCACTGGGGGGTGTGGCTGCGCAGCCAGGAGGCGGTCTGGAAAATTGCCCTGATCGGAGGAGGCGCATTGGTGGCATGGCACGGGGCCTGTCTGCAGATGGGGAGGGTCAACCACCTGCTGGGCCGGCAGGCGAGTGTGAGGACTTTGGCGGAAATCAGCGAGCGGCATCAGCCGAACCGGATTTTCCTCTACCGGGCTCGTGCGGCGGGGTATCTGTTCGCCCTCAATCGGAACTGCTGGATTAATCCTGCCGATGCGGACGTGGTGATTGCCCCTTCGGATGAGGCGAGGGGGAGGTTTTTCGAGAAACCGAACGAACTGACCGAAGGTTTGCATTCCGGGCAGAAAGTGGAGGGAATCACCCTCCAGCATGTTTTTTCGACCGATTTTGATCCACGGCGGTGGCAGGTGATCGGACGGGCGGGAAGCTTTCTTTTGGTGCGCGCA
>DFCD01000030.1 GCA_002366885.1 Verrucomicrobia bacterium UBA3063 | reverse complement strand
GGATGGGTCGCCGACCCGTCCGCTTTTGAAAACTCAACGCCGGACCGCCGATGCGGACGCCTCGGCGAGGTGTCCCCACCAAGCTCAATTTGCGGAGAAGAGGCCTTCGATGGTCTGGATTTCGCCGTGTTCGGACTGGATTGACCAAAGCCTGGCGTAAAGACCCCCGTCTTTCAGCAAAGCCTGATGTGTGCCGAGTTCCACGATCCTTCCGTTTTCCACCACGGCGATCGCATCAGCCTTCCGGACGGTGGAAAGCCGGTGGGCGACAATCAGACTGGTCCGGTGCGCCAACAAATGCTCCAGCGCCAACTGAATTTGTTTTTCCGTGGCAGTATCCACGCTGGCCGTCGCCTCATCCAAAATGAGGACAGGGGGATCCTTTAAAAGGGCGCGGGCAATGGAAAGCCTCTGGCGTTCCCCGGCGCTCAAGCGAACCCCCCGTTCGCCCACCTTGGAGTTCCAGCCGTCAGGCAGGGCTTGAACAAAGTCCCAGGCACAGGCCGCCTTCAGAACACGCTCGAGATCCGGCTCGGTGGCGCCGGTCCGGCCGAGTTCAAGATTCTCCCGGACCGTCGCCTGAAAAAGAAATGGTTCCTGGGTAACCACCCCCACCTCCCGGCGAACCTCTTCCAACGGGATGCGTTGAAGCGAAACCCCGTCGAGCAGAACCTCGCCCGAGGAGGGGTCGTGAAAACGGGCCAGCAGGGTGGCCAAGGTGGTCTTGCCGGCTCCGGTGGGACCCACCAAGGCAAGGCTGGTCCCGCGCGGAATGGTAAGGTCGATTCCGTGTAAAACATCGCGCCCCGAGCGGTAGGAAAAATGGATGTTTTGGAAACGCACCTCCCGGGCCGGGCCTTGCCGCGGAGGCAGGCTTTGCGAGGGCAGGGAAGGGCTGTGACCGGGCTCGGGTTCGGAGTCGAGAATCGCAAAGACCCTCTCGCCGGCCGCGCGGCCGGCCTGAATCAGCTGGTTCAGGCTGTGGAGCCGGGTAACCGGCTCGTAAAACATGCCGACATAGAGGAGAAAGGCGACGAGCTCGCCGATGGCCATTTTCCCGTCCAACACCGCGTGGCCTCCGAACCAAAGAACCAGACACGTTCCCGCCGCGGCGAGAAATGCCATCGAGGGGTTGTAGATGGCCCAGGCCCTCATGATTTTCAGGGAGGCAACCCTGACATCCTGGGCAGCCTTCTCAAAACGCGCGGCACCCTCTGTGAGCCAACTGTAGGTTTTGATCTGCCGGATGCCCTGCAGGTGATCCATGAGAAGAGAGTTCAGTGCCGAGGAGGCCTTTCGCTGGACACGGTAACGCGGATGGGCGGTGACCGTGTAATAAAGGGCACCCGCGGCGAGGAAGGGAATGGGGGCCAAGGACCAGGCGGCGAGATGGGGATCGAGGCGGAACAGGATGATCCCGACCCCGATGATTTGAATCAGCGCAACCAGACCCTGCTCGACGCCATCGATCAGCATCCGTTCCATGTTCATGACGTCCTCGCTGACGCGGGTGAGCAGGTCCCCGCTGGAGCGGTGGTCGTACCAGGAAACCGGCAACCGCTGGAAGGCGCCGTACAGATCCCGCCGGAGGTCAAGGATCACCCGTTGCTCAAAGGAATTATTGAGACAGATGCGGAGCGCGTTGAGCCCATCCCGGCCAAGAAAAACCAGGGCAAGGAGCCCAATCAACCAACCCAGCTGGTCACCGAGGCCTTTGGCAATGACCTCATCGATCAGGTAACCGGTCAGGCGGGGATAGACGAGCCCCAACACCGTGGAGAACAGTGCGGCGGAAAGAGTGCCGGCAGCAAAACCGGGGTATTTGCGGAGATATCCGGCGATGCGTAGAGCGACGGGCATGGCTCCAAAGAATACATTTTTTGGCGACCACGCATACCCCGATGCGTGCCGGCCAAAAACAAGATTTAGGAGGCCGCGGCTAGCCCGAGCATCTTCAGCAAGGCCCGATCTTCAGACTCCTCGGGATTTGGCGCGGTGAGAAGCTTGTCGCCAAAGAAAATCGAGTTCGCGCCAGCAAAGAAACAGAGCGCCTGCGCCTCGCGGGTGAGGGCGGTGCGCCCGGCGCTCAAACGGACCCGTGTGCGGGGCAGGGCGATCCGGGTGGTGGCGATGAGGCGCACCAACTCAAACACATCGATCGGTTTCTGGCCGGCAAGGGGGGTTCCCTCCTGGGGCATCAGGCAGTTGATCGGCACGCTCTCGGGGGACGGATCGAAGCCGCAGAGCACCTCCAGCATTTTCAGCCGGTCGTCCTCGCTTTCCCCCATGCCGAGGATGCCGCCGCAGCAAACCGCCATGCCGGCTTTCTGGACCGAGCGGATCGTGCGGAGCCGGTCTTCAAAAGAATGAGTGGTGACGATGTTCCGGTAATGCTCGGGGGAGGTGTCGAGGTTGTGGTTGTAAGCGGTGACTCCGGCATCCTTCAGCTGGCGGGCCGCTTCATCGGAGATCTGGCCAAGGGTGACGCAGACCTCCATGCCCAGCTGCTTCACTCCCCGGACAATCTCAAGGACGGATTCAAACTTGGCTTCGCCCTCACGAACCCCTTTCCAGGCGGCCCCCATGCAGAAGCGTCCGGCGC
>DFCD01000055.1:31672-32069 GCA_002366885.1 Verrucomicrobia bacterium UBA3063 | reverse complement strand
GCCTTGACCACGAAGCTGTTGCACGGAAGGGAACGGGCGATGGACTCGGCTTCCTCGGGGGTGCGTGCCACGGCCCCGCGCGGGACGGCCACCCCCGCAGCCGCCAAAAGATCCCGGGCCTGATATTCGTGGATATTCATGAATGGGAGGGACTAAGGTATCGAGAGCGTCCTAGAAACGGGGGGAGGAGTCAACCCGCTGCCCTTCCTTCCTCCACGCCAGGGCCTTATTCGTGGGCGGGAGCAGAAGAAGCGGCCCCGGAAGACGCCTCCGTGGAGATGTCTGGGGCGGTGGTTTTCGGGCCGACTTTCATGCTGAGCGGGGAGAGTTCCTTGGCGGAGAAGCCGGTGAGGTCGCGCTCCGTTTTGCTGACCTCCCGCATTTCGGGCACATCCTG
>DFCD01000055.1:30752-31642 GCA_002366885.1 Verrucomicrobia bacterium UBA3063 | reverse complement strand
GACTTGAAAAGATTCCCCATCAGGGGAATCGAGGAAAGGAAAGGAACCCCGGCGACGTTTTTGGAATCCTGCTGGGTGATCAGGCCGCCGAGGAGAATGGTGGAGCGGTCCGGGACGGTGACGGTGGTGGTCAACTCCTGGGTGTTGATTTCCGGCACGGTGACCCCGCCGCCGATGTTGGTGGAGTTCTGGGAAAGGGTGTCGTTGGTCTGAATGATCTGCAGGCTGACCTCGCGGGCGCTGTTGATCAGCGGGACGACTTCGATCTTCAGGACGACGTCCTGGTACTGGATGCTGGACTGCTGCGAACCCGCCGTGGTGGTGGCGCTTCCGCCGGCCCCCAGGGTGGTGACAGTGCTGGTGGGCACGGCGATCTTTTTGCCGTTGTAGATGACCGCCTTCTTGTTGTTGGCGGTGAAAACGGAGGGCCGGGAGGCGATGCGGAAGCGCGAGGTCGCGGTGAGGGCGTTGATGTACAGGTCGATCGACCCGAGGATGAAGGTGGCGATCTGCATTCCGGGAAGGGCCCCGACCGCCACCTGGGACATCTGGGCCATGGTGGCGGCCGCCGGCGAAATCGGGGTGGTGCCACTCTGCGTCTGCTGGGTGGGGTTGCCGTTCACGTCCGTGCCGTAGACGGTTTTGGTTCCGGAAATGAAGGGCTTTCCTCCGGCCACCCCGGCCGCCCCCGTCTGGGGTCCCCCGATGTATTTCTGGAGGATGTTGACGGCAAACTCGTCATCGTTGGAGACGAGCAGCTGCCCGATGACGGTGGCGAGGTATACCTGCATGGGGCGCTTGTCCAGTTTGTCGAGGATCGCCTTCACTTTTTCCCGCGCCTCGGGCTGGCCGATCACCAGGATGGAGTTGGCGCGGTTGTCGGCGATCAG
>DFCD01000055.1:0-30719 GCA_002366885.1 Verrucomicrobia bacterium UBA3063 | reverse complement strand
CCCGGTGACCCCGCCGGCCGGCGTGCCGGTGCCGATGCCCCCCGTGGTGGTGCGGGTGGGACCGCCCCCGTTGGCCGCGCTGGTCCCACCTTCGCTTCCCTCCTCCTGAAGCATGTCCGCCAGAATCGGCAGCATGTCGGAGGCGGCCACATAGTTGAGCGGCTGCTCGTACGGCGCGCTCAGGTCGACGGCCACGTCAAACTCGTGGATCAGTTTCTTGATATATTCCAGGTTCATTGGCCGGGTGACCACGAGGATCCGATTGGTGCGCGTGTCGGCGATCAGCTGGATATCCCCGGAAACCGAGCCCCCCTCGCCGACGTTGATGTTGGCGCTGGCCGCTCCGGCGGCCGGGGCACCCGGCAGGACGGGGACGCCGGGAGCCTGGGCGGGTTGCCCCGTCGCCGCCCGTGCGGAAGTCCCCGTGGCTTTCTCCTGTCCGCGTTTTTCCAAAAGCTGGGTGATCAGCTCGACGACACGGTCGGCATTGGCCTGCTCCAGCTGGACGAATTCCGAGCGCATCTCCGGGGCGGGCTGGTCGACCAACTGCCGCACCTCGATCAGGCGGCGGATGAGCGTGGAATTTTCCGTAATGACGACCTGGTTGGCCACGGGCACCGCCACCATGCTCCCGTAGGGATGGAGCACGATGAACTGGTTGAAGATCTCCACCGCATCCGAGGCCGCCAGATGGGTCAGCGGAAGCACATAGGACGCAATTACCTCACCCTCGGGCAGCTCCTTTTCGTTGGTGAAGACGAAGACGCCCTCGCTCCGGGGATTTTTTCCGCCGGTGGTGTTGATGACCTTGACGGCCTTCTTGTCCACGGCGATGAAAGCATATCCGTTGAGGAGGAGGGTGGATTCAATCAGGCGGATGGCCTCTTCCTTCGTGACGGGCTGGCTGAGCGTGAGGCTGAGGTTGGGCCCCCCCGCGGAGAGGCCGGCATCCTTGATCAGGGTGACCCCCTTCAGCTTTTCGTAGACGAGAAGGAAATCGGAAACCGGGTTGCCGGGAAACTGGATGGTGTCCGGCATGATCATTTCCCCGGAGGCCTCCGAAGGAGGCAGGGCCGGAGTCTGTGCGGAGGCGGCCACGACCGCCCCCAGGCAAAGCAGAAAGGCAAAGAAAAGCGTTCTCATCGGCCGGGGAGGGAAGGAACCGGAACCACCCGGCGCCGGATCACCGGGGGGTTCTGGGAGGCGGGCTGGCCGGGAACGGGCTGCGCCTGGGTTTGGGCTTGGGCCGGGACGGGCTGGCCGGGGGCGGTTGGTTGTCCCTGGACCGGCTGGGGCTGGCCGGGGGGCACGGCGCCGCCGGGAGAGGTCACCTCATATTTCAGGGTGGCGGTTTCCGAGCCCTTGCGAATCTGGGCCTTGAGCTTGCCTGGATCCCCGGAGGGATCCCGCTCCACTTTCAGCAAAACCATTCCCTGGCCAGAGGCGGAAGGCTTGGTTCCCACCAGCAACCGCTCTGGCCGGGTGCGGTTGGCCACCATGACAAGATCCTCCCCGTCCAGCCGAACGTATCCGGCCAAAACCAAATCCTTCGCGAAATCGGCGGTTTCCCCGATGGTCGAGGCGAGGGTGAAAGGGGACTTTCTGCCCAAGGCGGAGAACCTCCCCGGATCGAGGTTGGTGGGCAGGAGAGCATCCCTACCCGTAGCCGGCGCGGAGGAGGAAGAAAGAAGAGGGGGCATCAAATCCGATCCTAAACCGATCGTTGCCAAGGCCAGCCATGCTCCCACCAGGGGTGTGAAGAACTTGATCATGGATTGTTGGGGCGGAAAAACTGCGAAACCTCGGCCTCCCCGACCATTTTGGGAGGCTCGGGGCCGATCTTCAGGCTGAGGGAGGTAACGGCGATGCCCTTTTCCGGCTGATACACCGCGACCAGCCACTTGAGAAACTGTTCCAGGCTTCCGCTCAGCTTCATTTTGTTGGCGTAGAGGACAAACCTTGCCCCCGGTTTGGGCGCCGGCGGGCGCTGTTCCTCCACCTTGAGCCCGGCGGAGGAGGCAGCACCCTGCAGCATTTTTTGCAGGGCCGGGGCCGGATTTTCCGCGGGCACGGGCCGGAAGTTTTTTTCCAGCCATTCCGCCCGGCTCCGCCACTCCTCCTGCTGCGAAATCCAGAAGCGCGCCTCTTCCAGCTCCTCCTTCACCCCGGCCAGACGGCGCCGGTTTTCCCGGTCCCATCCCAGGGCGAACTTGATCCCCAACAGGTGGACCCCGGCGGCGAGTGCCGCCAGCAGGAGCAAAGTCAGCTTTTTTTCATGGAGCGTCAGGGTTCGCATTTGCCTCTCCTCCTTCCCCCGCCTCGGCGGAAGCCCCGGGCAGAATCCCCTCGGCCTGGAACTGGGCGTTCCCGTTCGGCAGAAGCCGGGGTTGCGGGTTTTTCCAGGTGAACCCGGCCAGGCCGGGCTCGGCTTTCAGCCACTGCAGATATTTTTCCACCAGCTCAAGATCCCGCCCCTCCCCCTGCAACAACAGCCGTTTGGTATTCAGGTCGAAAAGAGTGAGCCGCACCCCCTCGATCTTGGCGGGATCGGTTTCGATGAGAGGCCGCGATATCTGCCAAAGGAGCTCCAGGGCGTTGCGCTTCGGCTCCAGCCAGGCGCCGGCCTCCCTCCAGAGCAGGGCCGTCTTGCGGGTGTTGTCCGCATCCGGGCCGATCCGCCCGAGCTCACGACGAAGCAGGTGCAGCCGGGCCACCGGCCAGGCCAAAACACCCGCCAAAAGAAAAATCACGCCGAGATAGATTGCCAACCCCAGGCGGATCATCCGGGTCCGCCGCGCCCCGGCGGCACGCCTTAACCGCAACTCGGTCAGAGCCGGCGGCGGCAGGCTCCAGGCTTCCCGGACCGGCGCGGGGGCAACCCGCTGCTCCAAACGCACGGGGGCGCTCAAACCCCGGGAAAGCTCCGCGGAGACACCGGAGACCGCATCGCGGATCAGCCACGCATCGACCGCCCCGAGGATTCCCTCCCCGGCGAGCTGGGCCTCCGTGGCGGCCAGCTCCACGGCCGCCGACGCATCCAAGGACTCGGCAAGCAGCGGCTGGGTGTGAAGCCATTTTCCTCCCTGGTAAAAATCGGCCACCCACTTTCCCAGTTCCCGGCGTAACACCCCACAGGCTCCGCCCGCCGGGGCGGCAAGCATCCGGCCCGCCGGCTCATGCCGGACCGTCTCCTCCACCAGCCATTCTTCCGGAAAAGGAGTGGCCAAAACGGCGGTGGACTCGAGTTGCCGGGCCACCGTTTCCCCGTCCGCTCCCGGGGGCCCCTGCTCCCGACGGATGCCCTCAAAGCTCCAGACCGCCGAGTCCGGGACGGCTCCAAGCATTCCCTTCATCTCCAGCTTGATCTGGGTCTGCTCCCGGGCGGGACTGTCCTCCACCACCGGCACCCACAGCGGCATGGAAAAAAAAGATCGGGAGGGAAGCCCCATCACGGATCCGGGCCCAGCCCGGAGTTTTCCGGGAAGCTCGGCGGATCCCGAGCAAACCGCCTGCCCGGAAGGGCCGCTCCAGATCTCCCAGGCCTCCGGTCCCGGAAAAATCACCGAGGATCCCGTTGCGGGTGGCGCGGCCTTGGCTTTTCCGGTTCGCGCCGGTTCTTTTTTGCCCAACGACCCGAGCCTCATTCCCGGTTCTCCCGCACCCAACGGGCTTTGACCTGGGGGGGGTTTCGTGAAATCAACGCCACGACGGTTCTTTTAACCTCGCCCACATACCCCGTCGAGGTCACCCGCCAAAGATCTTCGGAAGCAAGGTTCACCCTTGCCTGGATTTCCGGGGAGAGGCTCCCCAGCAGGGCGGGGTTGACCAGGTCATCCTGGCTTCCAAACACCTGGTCGGGGCCCAGCCGGACCCGGACAAATTCCGCCGCGGCGCCCGCGCTCAATCCCAGCCAGGCCTCGATCACGTCCTGATCCGCATTTTTCAGGGAAAGTTTTCCGGAGCCGTAGATGGTGAACTTGTCCTGCCAGTTTTTGACGGTGGCCTCCTCCAGGACCGCACTCCATCCGGAAATCTTGGCCAGATCATCCAGCCGCTCCAGGGGGCCGTCGATCCGGCCGGGAATTTCGGTGGCCTCATTGGAGCCGGCGGCGTTTTTGTCCGCGTCCAGATAGTCCGTCAGGCCGTCGATGAAGGCCGAGGATGTGGTCGGATTGACATCCCAGGAGCCGAGCAGGTTGGTCAAAACCCTGCGCAGGAACTCCCGGCCGGCGGGAGTGTTGGCATCGAAGGAATTCAGGTTGATTTTGCCGTCCTCGCCGCGCAGGTCTTCCGCCCCCACCTCGAAACGGACCGGGACAGCCCACCCCTGCTGCAGCTGTGCGCTGAGAAGACGGGAGGCCTCGGTGGTCATGGCCGGCTGAATCTGGGGATGCAGCGCCATTTGCAGCCCGGATTCCGCCACGAGGACCGCCCGTGCGTTTTGGAGCGCGGCGACTTCCTGCCCGAGCTGGCGCTGAAGGATCGCCGCCAATCCGAGCATGGCGACCGAGATCAGGGCCACCGCCCACAAAACCACGATCAGGGCCACTCCGGAGGAGGCGGCAAAACACCGGCAAGAAAGACTTTTCATGGGACGGAGTTGGTGTTGGTCACCGTCAGGGGACCGCGGGTGAGCGGGTCCACCGGAGGCTGTCCCGAGGGCCCGTAACCGGTGGGAATCCAGAAAATCCCGGTGTTGGTCCAAATTCTGTCCCCCTCCTTCCGGGCCAGCACCAGCTTGAGGTAAGCGGGCTTGATGGCGTCCGTCCATTGCGTCGGCTCGGATTCGCGGTCGAGGGGAGTGCCCGCCAGCCATTCCAGGGACACGATATCCCGCATGAGCACAAAGGAGTTTGTCTCCCCCTCCGCGGAAAGGCCGAGGGCGTTGGTCTGGACGAAAATTTCCTGCAACACGAGCGACTGCCCGCCGCCGGTGGGATCCTTTTGCAGGGAAAACCTCAGGGAGTTCGCCCCTCCCTGGCGTTCGGGCAAAATGGCCATGGGAGCCGAGGAAAGGACCAGGTCGTATCCGCGACCCGAGGCGCGCGGCACAAGGCTCATTTGCGAGCGAACGGAAAGATCCAGGCAAAGCTGCCGCACCAGGGCGAAAAGCCCCGTGATTTCCCGGCTGCGCCGGCTGTTCTGTCCGGCGGCATCGGCCCCCAGCACCGACATCTGCACCAGCTGAAAAATCACGCCGAAAATCAGGACGAGGATGGCCAGCCCCAGGGTCACCTCGATGAGGGTGAACGCCCGTCGGGCGGACTGCCCGCGCGGGGTCACCGCTGCCCCCACAGAAGCACGGAAACCCGGTCCACCGGCTTCTTGCGCTCATCCAGCGCCTGGAGTTCGACCTGCCACCAGCCCCCGAGAGGCAAGGCGGCGTTGTTGGGGCCGGGGACGTTGACCAGCACGGGCTGAACCCTCTGCGCAAGGGTCCAGGTCTTTTCGGATCCCCAACCCGGCACCGGGGTCCAGCCGCTCTCGCTCAGGTTGTTGCTGAAGGCCAGGACCCGCGCCGCGGCGGACTCGATCGCCTGTCTGCGCTGCGCCGTCCGGAGGATTTCGGAATTCACCCCGAGGATATCGTTGAGGGCGACCGAGAACCCCACCACGGCAAAGGCAAAGATGGCCACCGCCAGCATGACCTCGATCAGGGTGAAGGCGGGGGCCCTCATGGTTTTTCCGCCGGCCGCGTCACGGATTCCCCGGTGAGGGCGCTGAATTCAAACTCCTCCTTGTTCTCCCCGTGACGGAGACGAACGCGGATGGGCTCAACGAGGCCACCCCCGGTGACCAGCCATTGGTAGTTGTCCGGCTTACCCCAACCTCGCCGGCCCCGGGCGAGGTCCTGAGGCGTGATCAGATCCATCTCCACCCCGCCGGGAAACTCCCGGCCGCCCACCCCGCCGGCGTCCAGCCGGATCCGTTGCTGCCGGCCCGATCCAAGAGCTTTCTCCCTCGCCGCCCCCGCCTCCTCCTCGATCATCCTGCGGGACTGGTCCAGTTCCCGGTCCCCCGCGGTGCTGGAGAGAAAAACCACCGCCCCCCCCATGAAAATCACGCCGATCCCCACCGCCAAAACGATTTCCAGTAACGTGAAGCCCGCCGCAGAGGCTGGGCGCAGTCTCATGACAACTTCCCAACCACCCCCTTATTTGGAGGTGACGTCGTCCCCGCCCCCGCTGTTGTCCTGACGGTCCGGCCCCTTGGAGTAGACTTTGAACCCCTTGGGCGAGGAGGCGTCCACCTTGTAAAGGTAATCTTCCCCCCAAGGATCCTTCGGCAACTCCTCAAATCCCTTCCCTTTGCCGACCAAAGCCTGCAGACCCTGAGACTGGCTGAGGGGGACGCCACCGCTTTTCATCTCAAACATCCGGACCTGCGTGACGATGGCCTGAATGTCACCCCGAGCCCGCTGCTCTTTCGCGAATTCCAGGTTGCCCGTGAGCATGAAAATGGCCGAACCCATCAGCACGGTGATGATGCCCACCACCAGCATGATCTCGATGAGGGTGAATCCGGACGGCGAAGGACGTTGCCGCCGGAGCCATGGAATTCTGGGAATCATTCTGGTCTTAAACCTACCGTGGCCGAGGAGGAAGACAACCCCAGCCTCAGGCGGGGAGCGGCGGGAGCGGCGGGAGCGGTGGGAGCGACGGGGGGAGCGGATGGGGCGGGTGAAAAACCTGCCGAACTGGCGGCGACTCCCGGCGGGGCCGTCGAGGCCGGGCGCCAGACCGATCCGGCGGCATCGTAAGCGACCTGAAGGCGGATATTTCGCACGGTAATCCCCGCACCCGCATCGGGGCAGTGCCAATCAATCTGGTTTTCGCCCGCGGTAATCCACCCGGAAGGAACCATCGCGGTCACCGTCCGCCAGCCTCCGTAGGAAAACCCCTCGCCCGTCCACCGGTAACCCGCATCCTCCAGCCCCGGAAGCTCCACGGAGACGGCGGCGATCGGCCGTCCATTGACCCACAAGGACGGCTCCTCTCCGGGGGCCAATCCCGCCACCTGCGCCTCGATTCTCGCATGCGAGGGGGAACCGGTAAACGGGGCGACAAACCGCACGGGTGTGCGCGGCTGGATTTTTACAGGGCCGGCATCCAGCACCGCATCGACGATCCGTCCCTTCCTTTCATCGCTGGGAGCACGCCTGCCCTCTCCCCGGAGCTCATCGGCGGGAAAAATCCTTCCCGAAGGTGCCAGATAAAGCCCAGGTGCCCGGTCGCCGGGCGCGGCGAGCACGAGGGGCTCGACCCAAAAAAGTTCCGCGCGGGCCAGAACCGGACGGGTACCGGTGGCCTCGAGAACGAGCTGCCCGGGCCCGGCCAGAGTCTCCCGGTCCAGGAGCAGCGTGCGGAGATGCAGGGGAGCCGCCCCCTCGTAAAGATTGCCGCAGATGGTCACCGCCCTTCCCGGCCCAAGCCAGATCAGGCGGGCAAACCCGCCCTGGCTCTCCTCAAAAAGAAGCGTGACCGCTAGACGGGATTGCCCGGCAGGGGGACGGATGGCCGCCCTCCAGACGGTCATGTTCGCGCCGGATGCCGTTTGCACCGGGCCGAACCACTCCGGGCACAAACCCGTGGCCGCCGCGTCCCAGACCGCGCCGGAAGCATCCTCAGGCGGAAGGCTCTGCGCGGGCATCCAGACAACCGCGCCCAACCAGACGGCTGCAGCCAGCCGTAGCCAGGAAGTCCTTGCGCCTTTCACCCCGCCAGCTTGGCAGGACCGGCCCCGGTTCCCGCCGCGAAGAAGCCACCTTGCTCACCTCGCGGGTGAACAACCACCCAAACGGCGGGAACAACTTATTACAGGCTTTTTCGCATTCCGGACATGGCGTCGAAAATGCTGGTAATGATGGAGTAAACGACCGCCCCGACCACCAGGGCGATGATCACGATGATCACCGGCTGGATCAGGGCGGTGATCCGCTGGATTCTCCGGTCCATTTCCTTTTCATACCGCATGCCGGCCTTTTCCAGGGCCTTGGCCAGGTCGCCGGTCTGCTCCCCGATCGCGACCAGGTCGAGAAAGGTGTCGGAAAATCCGCCTACCTGGCGCAGGGCATGGCTGAGGGAAAAGCCCTCCGAAACCTGGGCGCAGGCCTTTTCCAAGCGCGCCCGGTAGAAAGTGTTGGGGGTGGCCCGGGAAACGAGGTTCATCGCCTGCAGCAGGGTCACACCGTTGCCGAGAAGGTTGGCCAGGGTCTGGCTGAATTGCGCGTAAAAGGAAGCCTCCAGAACCGGGCCGGCCACGGGGATTTTCACCCGGACCCGGTCCCACCAAAGTTTGCCCTCCGGTTTCTGGATCGCCTGCCAAAAGGCGATGCCGCCCAAAGCCCCCAGCACCAGCACCAACCAGCCCCATTGGACAAGAAAGGCGCTGGTCCACAGCAGCAGCTTGGTGATCAGCGGCATGGACTGGGGGGACTTGCTGAAAAGTGTTTTCAGCTGTGGCACCAGCACAACCACGAAAAGAACCATCAGAAGAATGCCCGCTCCGGTCACAAACATCGGGTAGATGAGCGCCTGCACGACGCGGCCCTTCAAATCGTTCAGTTTTTTTAGATACACCACCTGTCGCTGGAGAATGGAGCCCAAGGCGCCGCTCACCTCGCCCGCCGAGACCAGGTTGCAGTAGAGATCGGAAAAGCTCGCGGAGGCAGTTTTTAGGGCTCGCGAAAGACTGATCCCTTCCCGCACCTGGGTCCGCAAACTCTCCGCCACAGCCTTGAGGGAGGACGCCTCGGATCGCTGCTCCATCATCCGGAGGGCGCCCTCCAGCTGCAGGCCTGCGTCGAGAAGATCCCCCAGCTCCTCGGTGAAGGAGATGATCTGCGCCTCGCTCATTCTGCGGTCCCCCGGAACCGCCGTCTCCCGGGAGGCGCCCCCGGAAATTTCCTCGCCGGCCCCCTCCTCCCGCAGTCGGATGGGCTGGAGCCTTTGCCGGCTGAGCTGGGCGAGGGCCTCCTGGCGGCTGCGGGCCTCGAGAGTGCCTTGTTTCCTGCCCCCTCCCGGGACAATGGCCTCGTAGGTGAAAGCGGGCATGTCAGTTGACCGCGTTCTTAGCCGCCTCCGTGGCGGTGACGCGCACGACTTCCTCAATCGTGGTGGTGCCCTCAGCCACCTTTTCCCATCCGTCGTCACGGAGACTTTTCATCCCCTGGGACTGGGCCAACTGCTTCAGGGCGGCATTGGATTCGCGCCGGGTGATCATCTCCTGCATCTGGGGGCTCACCAGGCAGATCTCGTAGATGGCGCGCCGCCCCTGGTACCCGGTCTGCCGGCAGCGATCGCATCCCACCGCCCGATGGGCGGTGGCCGCCTTGTCCGGAGGGATTCCCACCTCGCGGATGTAACTTTCGGAATAACTGCCCTTCTCGCAACACCAGGGGCAAAGGACCCGCACCAGCCTTTGCGCCAGGAATGCGCGCACCGAGGAACCGACGAGAAACGGCTCAATTCCCATGTCCACCAGGCGGGTGATTCCCCCGATCGCGTCGTTGGTGTGCAGGGTGGAGAACACCAGATGCCCGGTGAGCGCGGCCCGGATGGCGATCTCGGTGGTTTCCACATCCCGCATCTCTCCCACCATGACCACGTTGGGATCGCCCCGGAGGATGCTGCGTAGGCCGGCGGCAAAGGTGAGATTAATCTCCGGCTTGACCGCAATTTGCACCACGCCGGGAATCTTGTTTTCCACGGGATCCTCGATGGTCACGATTCTCCGGTCCTTGGAATTCAGGGAGGCGAGAAAGGTGTAGAGCGTGGTGGATTTTCCGGATCCGGTGGGACCGGTGATCAGGACAATCCCGTTGGGCAGGGCCAAGAGGCTACGTACCTTCTGTTCGTTGACGGGGCTCAGTCCCAGCTGGGCGAAGTCAAACCGCTGCTGTCCCAGCAGACGGAGGCTGATGGATTCCCCGGTGACGGAGGGGATGGTCGCCACCCGGACGTCGATGGGCCGGCCCTCAAACTCGAGGTTGATGCGCCCGTCC
Source organism: Verrucomicrobia bacterium UBA3063 (assembly GCA_002366885.1). GTDB lineage: Bacteria > Verrucomicrobiota > Verrucomicrobiia > Methylacidiphilales > Verrucolacustridaceae > Verrucolacustris. Next base: position 20,716 of record DFCD01000055.1, on the reverse strand, counting down.
TGCGGCAGGCGGCGCTCGGCGATGTCGAGGTGGGCCATGATTTTGATCCTGGAAATGAGGGAGGCCTGGAAAAGCTTGATCCGGGGCGGGACGGGAATGTTGCGGAGAACCCCATCGATCCGGTAGCGGACCTGCAGGTCGTCCTCGAGGGGCTCAATGTGGATATCCGTCGCCCTTTCCTGAAGGGCTTCGCGGATGATCTGGTTCACAAACTTAATGACGGAAGCCTCGGAATCGTCGGCGTCGAGGATGGTGGTCTCCTGCTCGAGATCGCCGGGGGGCGGAAGATCCCCGCGGCCCTCGAGGATTTCGTCGAAGGTTTCCGCACCCACCCCGTAGCCGGAGCGGAGGCCGTCGAGCACGGCGCGACGGGGGGCAAGCATCCAGCGGGTTTTCCCCTCCCAAAACCCCGCCAGGGCCTGACGGCCCAGGTGATCGAACGGGTCAAACCCCAGCACCGGCAGGGGCTCGCCCTCCGCCGGGGTCACCGGAAGCAGGCGGTGCCGCAACGCGATGCGCGCCGGAAACTTTTCCCGCAGCGGCGCGGGGATCGGCGGAATTTCCCCGGGCCAGACGGGCAGCCCGAGTTTTTCCCCGAGTTTTTGGGCAAACACCTTTTCATCCACCTGACCGGTGTCCAGCAGGGCGGCCACCATGGAACGCTGGTCGGTGGCCGCCGCCTCCACCGCATCCTTGCAGACGGGCAGATCCTTGGCGCCCGACTCCTCGGCCAACTGCACCAGGGCCTGCCGGAGGTTCATAGGGGAAGTGCCCGGATCAGGCGGTCGGGATTCAGGCCGGCCAACTCCCGGGTGACAAAGCGGCCATCCTTGCGCACAAGCTTGCCGTCGAAAAATATCTCGCCGCCCCCGTGCGCCCGGTCCTGCAGGCAGACCAGATCCCAGTGGACCTGCGAGCGGTTGCCATTGTCCGCTTCCTCATACGCCTGCCCTGGCGTGAAGTGGAAGGAGCCGGCGATTTTTTCGTCGAAAAGAATGTCCCGGATGGGCTGGTGGAGATACGGGTTCAGCCCCAGGGAAAACTCCCCGATGTACCGGGCTCCCGGGTCGCTGTCGAAAATCTCCTCCAGCTGGCGGCTTTTGTCGCCCGCCCGGGCCTGCACGATTTTCCCCCTGGAGAATTTCAGGCAAACGTTGTCGAAAGGGATGCCGCGATACACCGCCGGCGCGTTGAAGGTCACCTGGCCCTCCACGCTGTCCTTCACCGGCGCGGTGAACACCTCGCCGTCGGGGATGTTCCGCTCCCCCACGCAGGGAATGATGCCGATGTTCTTGATGGAAAAGCGCAGATCCGTGCCGGGCCCGGTGATGTGCACCCGGTCGGTCCGCCGCATCCGGTTCACCAGGGGCTGGGTGGCTCGGGCCAGGCGGCGGTAGTCCAGCGTGCAGACCCGGAAGAAAAGATCCTCAAAAGCCTCGGTGCTCATGCCGGCGGCCTGGGCCATCGCCGGCGTCGGCCAGCGCAAGACCACCCAGCGGGTGTGGTTGATGCGGCGGTCGGAAATCGGACGCAGGATTTTTCCGGCCAGTTTCTGTTTTTCCGCCGGGATGTCGCTGGACTCGAACGCGTTTTGGGATCCCCGCAGGGCGATGTAGGCCTGCATCTCCTTCATTTTGCGGAGCTCGTGCCGCAGGGAAAAACGCAGGGCCCTCTCGCTGACACCCCGGCCGAGCTCGCGGGAAACCCTGCCCGCATGAAGGTGCACGAAAGGGTCGGCCCCGCGGGCGCGGACGGAACGGATCAGCTCGACGACGAACTCCTCGGGAATCTCGGAGGCATCGATCCAAACCCGGTCGCCCTTTTTCAGCGCGGTGGAATATCCGGTGAGCAGGTCGGCCAGTTTCCGGTACCGGGAAGCCTTCATCGTCCCCTTTTCCCCTTCCCGCCTCTGGGGTAAGTTGGCGCTTGATGATTCCTCATCCCCTTAAGATTCGTCCAGTCGCCCTCTTTGGCAAGCTGGCCGCGGCTCTCCTTCTTTTTCCCGTCGCGCTCCCGGCCGGGGAGGCCGATGGGGGAGCCGTGACCGGGCGGGCCACCATCCAGCTCAAGAACGCCTCCTACCGCAACGACCTGGGCGGCATGGACCTGGTGCTGGCTCCCGCCAACCTGGTTCCGGAAATCCGCCGGCTTCGCATGGAAACATGGCGGACGGACGGGCTTTCCACGACCCGCAGCCCCGCGGGGGAGGAAAATCCCGTGGGTGTCCGCATCGATTTTTCGGACGGCTACAAGAACCTGGACCTCAAGGCCCTCGGCCAGGCGGCCGCGAACGCCGCCACCGCGCGAACCAAGAGCGCCACCAACGGGGATTTTTCCTTTTCCAACGTTCCTGCCGGCAGGCACACCCTCTACGCCCAGTACAAAAGCCGCTACGCCGTGGCCTATTGGCTCCTCGAGGTGGAAGTTCCCAAAAAAGGGACCTTCCGCATCGACCTGAGCGAGACTAACGCCGCCGAGGTCTTCAACCGGTTCGAGCCAAAATCCCGCTAACCCCCGGCGGCCTGCCAAAGCTTCCAGTAAGCGCCTTTTTTCGCGAGAAGCTCCTCCCCCCGCCCCTCCTCCACCAGCCTTCCCCTTTCCAGGACGAGGATCCGGTCGGCCCGGTGGGCCGCGTGGAGCCGGTGCGTGACCAAAAGGGTGGTGGGACGGCTCATCAGCCGCCCCAGCACATCCAACAGCTCCTTTTCCGTGGTCGCATCCAGAGCACTGGTCGGCTCGTCCAACAGCAGGATCGGCGCATCCCGGAGGAAAGCCCGCGCGATGCCGATGCGCTGCCTCTGGCCGCCGCTGAGCATCACCCCGCGTTCCCCCACGGCGGTGTCGTACCCCCGGGGCAAACCACGGATGAAGGCGTCCGCCTGCGCCTCGTCCGCCGCCTTTTCAATTTCGCGGAAGGACGCCCCCGGGCGGCCGTAGGCGATGTTCTCGCGGATGCTTCCGTTGAGCAAAACGGTCTCCTGCAGGACCAGGGCCTGCCGCGCGCGCAGGTCCTTTTTGGCCAACTCCCGCAGGTCGATGCCGTGGAAACGGATCGAGCCGCCGGTCGGGTCGTAAAACCTCGGCAACAACGAGAGCAGCGTGGTCTTGCCGGCACCGGTGCCGCCGACGATGGCCACGGACTCGCCCGGGGCGATCGTGAAGCTCAGCCCGTGCAACACCTCGTCCCCGCGCGGATAGCGGAAGTCCACCTCCCGGAACTCAATCGTCCCCTGGCCCGCCGGAATTTTCTGCGGCTTGGCCGGGTCCGGCACCTCATCGGGTGTGTCCAGAACCTCGAACACCCGCTGGGCCGCACCCGCCGCCCCCTCCATCGACCAGGTGGTGTAACTCAGCTGTTCCAGCGGCGCGTAGAGCATCCCGAGGTAGGCGAGGAACACCAGCAGGTCACCCAGGGTCATCCTCCCTGCGGCCACCTCCCCCGCCCCGGCCCAGAGCAGCGCCGCCGTGCCCGCCGCCAAAAGCGTCCCCACCACCAGCGTGCTGGCCACGTTGGTCATCGAGAGCCGGAGATTCGCCTCGAGGGACTGCCGAGCCTCGCGCCGGAACAGGTCGACCTCGTGCGCCTCGCGTCCGAAGGCGTGCACCACCCGGATGCTGGAGAGCCCCTCATTGGCCCGCGCCAGCACGTCGCTCTCCTGCGCCTGCAGGGCCGCCGTTTCGCGCCGGATCCGCCCGGCGTACCGGGCGATCGCCATCATCAGGAAAGGCACCACCGCCAAAGAAAGAAACGCCAGCTTCGGGCTCATCCGGAACATCACCACAAAGGTCCCCGCCAACGTCAGTACCGATCCGAGGATCGTGGCGAAACCCCGGTTGAAGTAGGTCTGGATCGCCTGCGCGTCGTACGCCACACGGAAGCTCGAATCCGTGCTCCTCCGCGCGTCGTGGAACCGCAGGGGCAGCGACTGCAGGTAGGCGTACAGTTCCGTCCTCACCCGTAGCAACGCCTTCAGGCCGACCGCAATCAGGGCATGGGTCTGGGCAAGGTTCACCGCGCCCCAGAGCAGATGAATGCCGACCAACACCCCGCAGGTCAGGGCCAGCGCGGCGGAAAAGGACCAGGTTCCCGGCAGAAGCGGCAGGATGATGTCGCCGTGTGGGGAGGCGAGCACCCCGTCGACCACAAATTTGAGCGGCCAGGGTTTGAGCAGGTTCAGGGCCGTCGCCAACCCCAGCAAAAGGAACGCGCCCAGAATCCGCCCGGCAAAAGGACGGTAGTAGCCGAGGATCCGCAGAACGAGGTTCACTGCTGGGGATTCCGGCCCGACACGGGCATCAGTTGAGCGCGCCGGGCCGCCACCCGGACCAGGTCCGCCACCCGGCGCCGCAACTGCCACCCGGTCCAAAGCCAACCCACCCCGGCCAGGGCGAGAATGCCGAGAAAAAAGGGAAGCGCCGCCGGATAGGCCAGCCCCACCAGCACGTCGGCGGTCACCGCGGTGACCAGGAAGAGGATGCTGAAGGTGCTGGGGGCCATGCCCTGGTGGACGCGGGTGAGACGACGCCCGTGCGGGTAGATTTCCGTGAGTGTGCGCAGGCGGATATGCCACCAGCGGTTGGCAAAAATCTGGACGTCCCAAGGGTTCCAGCCGGTGTCGAGGGAGTACTTCCAGCCCTCCTCCTCCATGATTTTCACCACCTCCTGCAGCAGGGGGCCGCGGTCCCGGCCCTGCTCGCTCCAAAAGGAAAGCATCCGGGACTGGGTCAGGGGAATCTTCGGGCCGGCATCCTTCTCCGGAACCAGGGCGACCGAATCCGGCGTCCGCTTGCCCTTCAGCCAGGTGAAATACCGGGCCCAATCCCGCACGAGAGGCTGGGTGAGCGCGAGGTAAAAGACCGTCAGCCTCGCGAGGATCGTGTCGTGCCTGGGCTCGATCCTCGCCGTGACCATGAACGACAGGGCCGGGATCATCGTGGCGGCCAGCATCAGCAGGGGAAGGATGCGGAGGGGCTCGATCTGGATGGAGACGAGAAAGATAAAGAGCGTGATCGCATTCCATTCCAGCCCTCCCGCCAGCTGGGCCCAGGGGGAAACCGGTTTGGGATAGAGGCACTGGAAAAGACCCGTGCCGAACACGCCGTGGTAGATGATCGGACGGTGAAAGACCCGTTCGAAGCGGGGCAACCCATAGATCACCCCCTTCCAGCGCGCCGAGCCCTGCGGATCAAAATACTGCATATGCTTGAAGCGAAGCATCGCCTCGGCCTCGCCGTATCCTTTTTGCTGCCGGAAATAGGCCTGCATGGTGAAACGGCGGTGGTGCCACACCATCGCGCTGGGGCTGAAGCCGATCCGGTGTCCCGCCTGCATCAGGCGCCAGCAAAGGTCGACATCATCCCCCGCCGTCCGGAAATCCGGATCAAAGCCCCCCACCTCCTCGAGGGCCCATTTCCAGTAGGCCATGTTNNGCCTCCGTGTCGGTGAGGAGCACATGGGTGGGTGCGCCCGCGCTCGCCGCCACCGCCGCCGGGATCGGACCGCGGGCCGGCGGGTTCAGGTTCGGCCCGCCCACCGCCACGTACCGGGTGTTCAGCAGGGTGGAGACCAAAAAATAGAGCCAGTCCGGATCGGGCATGCAGTCGGAATCCGTGTAGGCGATCACCTCCCCCGTGGCCGCCTGGTAGCCGACGTTCCTTGCCACGGAGAGTCCACGGTTGGGCTGGAGGATGTTCTTCACCCCCGGGAACTCCGCCACGATGGATTGGGTGTCATCCTTCGATCCGTCGTCCACGAGGATCACCTCGTAATCCGGGTAGTTTAGCTTCCGCAGGGCATCGAGGGTGCCCCGCAGGGTGGCCGCCCCGTTGTAGCTGCAGACCACCACGGAGACCTTGGGAAACCCCGGCAGGGGAAACTTGTCCGCCAGTGTGGTGCGCGGCTCGAGCGTCTTCGGAGCCAGTTGGCGATAGGCGAGCTTGGGCGTCCGATCCTTCCGAACCAGACCGAAGGCCCAGTCCTCCACATCGATGCCGTCGGTGAACCACTCGTCGGTCCAGGAAAACAGGATGGTTCCGGCCAGTCCCCCGCGGAACACCTCGTTCCAGTGCAGCTCCAGCAGGGCCGCCTGCTCCTCCTCACCGTGCCGGATCGTGTCCATGCCGAACTCCCCCAGCACCAACGGCCGCTCCTCGGCCAGGTTCTGGAGACGCGAGAGGTAGGCGCGCAGGTCGGGTCCGCGGTGGAGGTAAACGTTGTAGGAAAGAAAGTCCGTCTCCTTGGGAAGAAGGTATTCCGTCGGCGGAAAATTCGCGTACGCCGCCAGCGCCGCCGCATCCTCATCCTTGACGATGCGCGCCAGGGAATCCAGGAACGCCTCGACCCGCTGCGGGCCGTACCAGCGGACAAGGTCCGGCGGAATCTCGTTGTCGACATAGTAGCCGAGGATGGCCGGATGACCGGCCTGGCTTTTGGCCGCGCGCCGGACGCTGGCCCGAATCTCCTTGCGGACCGTGCGGTCATCGAGAAACAGGACCCGCCGCTGCCACGGCACCGTCACCATGACCCGCAGCCCATGCTCCGCGGCCTGGTCAAGGAACCAGCGGGGCGGGGGGTGGTACACCCGCACGGTGTTGAAACCTGCCGCGGCGATCAACCGGAAATCCCGCGCCGCCTTGGTCGGGTGTCCCAGATGATCGTCCCCGTCACGGAAAGGACCGTAAGTGACTCCCTGCAGGAAAAACTTGGCGTCGCCCGAGAAAAGGAATTTCCCCCGGGCGGTGATCCGGGGACCGGTCAGGGCCGAGGGCTTCGCCTTGGCTTCCGGAGCCGGCACTTCCGGGAACAGCGGGATCGGGACGGTGCTCACTCCCGCAGCTGACCGCGCCCGGTCACCACGTATTTGTACGAAGTCAGCTCCTCCAGCCCCATCGGGCCGCGGGCGTGGATCTTGTCCGTGCTGATCCCGATCTCCGCGCCGAATCCGAACTCACCCCCGTCCGTGAAACGCGTGGAGGCGTTCCAGTAGACCGCGGCCGAGTCCGCCTCGCGCAAAAACCGCTCTGCGGTCGCCCGGTCCTCCGTGACGATGGCATCGGAATGATGACTGCCGTGGCGCGCCAGGTGCTCCAGTGCGCCGTCCAACCCGTCGACCACCCGGATCGCCATCGTCAGATCGAGGTACTCCGTCTCCCAGTTGGCGGGCGGGGAAAGTTTTTCCCCGGAGGCCTTGGCCGCCGCCTCGTCGCCGAACAGCCGCACCCCCCTGGCCCGGAGGGCCTTCACCAGGCGGGGCAGGATTTTTTCCGCACCGTCCCGGTCCACCAGCAGCGTCTCCGCGGCGTTGCAGGTGGCGGGCCGCTGGCATTTTGCGTTCACCACGATGGCCTCGGCCATCGCCGGATCCGCCGCCCGGTGCACGAAAACATGGCACACCCCGTGGAAATGTTTGATCACAGGAACGCGGGCGTGCTCCAGTACCGTGGCGATCAGGCCGTGCCCGCCCCGGGGAATGAGCAGGTCGAGCACGCCGTCCAGTCGGCACATCTCCGGGATGGCCTCCCGGCTTTCATCCTCCACCAACGCCACCACCTCGGCGGGGAGCTTCCTCTTCCGGGCCGCCTCGCCCAATGCCTGGGCCAGCGCGCGGTTGCTGTGCCGCGCCTCCCGCCCGCCGCGCAGGAGGACGGCATTGCCGGTTTTCAGGCAGAGCACCGCGCTATCCACCGTGACGTTGGGGCGGGACTCGTAGATGATCCCGATCAATCCGATGGGAACGCGGATCTTTTCCATCTCCAGCCCGTTGGGACGCCTCCATTTCCGCACCACCTCCCCCACGGGATCGGGCAAACGCGCGACTTGCCGCACCCCTTCCACCATTTCCGCAAAACGCTTTTCCGTGAGTTCCAGCCGGTCGAGCAGGGCCCCGGTCAGTCCGGCCGTCTTGCCCGCCTCCACATCCTTCCGGTTGGCCTCCAAAATCTCCTTTTTCCGGACCGTCAGCTCCTCCGCCATCGCCGAAAGCAGGGCGTTCTTCTCCTCCGTGGAAAGCACCGCGAGCCGACGCGAGGCCTGCTTGGCCCGCATGGCCAGTTCCCGCACGGCGCTCATCGGGCGATCCAGGTTCCGGGAACGGAAGCCTTCACCGATTCGAGCAACACCCCGGACCGGCGGCCGTCCGCGATCAGCACGGGCACGCCGCGCGCCAGGGCGATGCGCGCCGCTTCCAACTTGGAGCGCATCCCGCCGACGGATCCCGCGCTGCCGGCGCCGCCGGCACAGGCGAGAACCTTGTCGTCGATTTTCCGCACACGCCGGATCAGCTGACCTCCCCCGTCGGGACGGCTCATCAGGCCGGGAGCATCCGTGAGGATCACCAGGCGATCCGCCTTGGCCAGGATGGCCACATGGGCCGACAAACGGTCGTTATCGCCAAACGCGTTCAGCAGGGCGATCTCCTCGAAGGAAAGCGCGTCGTTCTCGTTGAAGACCGGCACGGCGCGTTTTTGCCGCAGCAGGGTCTGGAGGGTGGCCCGCGTGTTTTCATAAATGTGCCGGCTATCCAGGTCCCAGGAGGTCAGCAGGATCTGGGCGGCCAGTAGCCGGTGGGGGGCGAGGGCATCGGCATAGGCGCGCATCAGCAGGGGTTGGCCGATGGTGGCGCAGGCCTGCAGCTCGGGACGGGAGGAGGGGCGCTTCTTCATCCGCAAAGCCTGCATGCCGGCGCGGATGGCGCCGGAGCTGACCAGGATGACCTCGTGGCCGGCCCGGCGGAGACGGGCGATCTGCCCGGCCCAGTTGCGCAGGCGCAGGGCCGCCAAACCGCCCCCGGGCGATGCGAGCAGGCTGCTGCCGATTTTCACGACGACTCTCATGGAAAATTCCCGCCCGCTTACGGGCGCCGGCCTTCCACGGCCTGAAAGATCAGATGGAGAAGTTTGGATCCGGCGAAAAGCCGCCCAGCCAGCCGGCCCATTCCTCCCTTGGCCACGCGGCCGCCGGAAAAGAGCTGCACGGCCGCCCAGCCCAACCCGGCCCACCGGCTCGAAAAGCGCAGGACCTTCTCGCCCTCGTCGACCCAGCGGCCGACATCGGAAAGCTGACCGACGGCACGGCGAAACTCCCAGCCTGCCCGACGGGCCGAGGCGGCACAGGCCAGGCGCGCTTCCCGCGCGCGTTTCAGCGTTTGGAGCTCAACCATTCCCGGTCCCTCTGGAATTCGGCGACAGTGTCGGCGAACGGCAGGCCTTCCCCGATCGTGCGCTTCCGCATCCGGAGAAAAGCAAAAAGGGCGCCGGCCCCGTAGAGGACGGCCAACCCCACCAGGGCAAGAATCCGGGCATGCGGATCGGGCCAGACCGAAAGCACCACGGCCAGGGAGACCACCAGCAGCGAAAGGGCACCAAGCACCAGCGCGATGGCCAGCCAAAGCACCGCCTCCACCGCCCGCCATTTCTCCTCCTGGAGCTCCGCCCCGAGCAGGCGGAGCCGCTCCTCGACAAGCTTGACGGAGGTCAGGGCCAGATCGCGCAGGGCGGAGATCATCGAGCGAGACTACTTTCGGTTCAACAGCGCGCCGATGATCAGTCCCGCCACCAGGGCCGCGCCGGCCGACTCGTAGGGGTGTTTGCGAATCACCTGGTCCACTTCCCTCAATCCTTCCTCCGCCACCTCTTTGACATCGTCCAGGTTGTGAAACCTCTCCTTCGCCGCCTCGATCTTGCGGGCCAGCTCCTTGCGGACTTCCTTGGCCTTCTCTCCCAGCTCACCGGCGGAGACATGAAGAAGTTGTTCGGCGTCAGCGATCACACCCCGCACGTCGCGGGCAAGGGATGCTTTCGTGGACCGTCGTGGGGATTTGCTGGTTTTGGATTTGGCCATCGTGTCATTCTGCCTGTCCCGCCCCCGGGGAGCAAGCTTGAGGCCCCGGAAAACTGCCCCGGCTAAAGATCCAAGTCGTTGGAGGCCAAGCGCTTTTCGAGGAGGTTCCTGGCTGCATGCCGGGCGCGCAGACGGGAATCAAACCAGATTTCCCCGAACATCTGCCCCAGAACCGTGAAGATCCCCAGCAAAGGCAGCGCCAAAAGCAGTCCGTACACTCCACCGAGCATGCCCCCCGCAAAAATCATCATCACGCTGACCAAGGGATGCATATGCAGGGCGCGGCCCACCGTCGCCGGGGTATAGAGAAACTCATCCAACAGGCGCACCCCGCAGAAAAGCAGAACCACGCCCAGCAAAAGCTGGGGGTCATGGGGAGATTGGAGCGCGCAAACGCAAACGGCGATCAATCCCCCCACCGCCGTGCCCACGTAGGGCACCCAGGCGAAGACCGCACAAACCAACCCCAACAACATCGCATTCTGGAAGGAAAAGGTTCCATCCTTCATGCCGAGGAGCCACAGGCCGAGCCCCAGGGTGACCGTGTCCAGCACCGTCAGCCAGAACATCCCCCGGAAATAGGCGTGCATCTGCCGGTTCATGCGGTCGAAGAGCAGCAGGGTCTTTTCAAAGAAGGCGTTGGGCACCGCCCGGAGGATCAGTTGGTGGAAGGCGGTGCCGTCCCGGAGAAAAAAGAAGGTCAGAAAAGGCACCAGCAACAGGCTGGGCAGCCACTTGAAGGCGAAAAGCGCCGCATCGCCGGCAAACTGCGTTCCCTTGCCCTGCGCGAAAAAATCGATCCTTGCCTGCAACCCCTCCGCCAGGTCCGCCTTTTTCGCCATCGGGAAGCGTGCCTCGATGTTCCTCAGGAATTCGGAGGCAATCTGCGTCAGCCGCTGCATGGTCTCCGGAAGGTTGCTTTGGAACTGATTGAGGGAATTCAGCATGGCCGGCAGGACGGTGAGGGACGCCACCACGCAAACCAGGGAGGCGAGCACCAGAAAGATGGCCAGGGAATGTTGCGGGGCGAGACCCCAGTGCTGCAGGCGAACCAGGGCCGGATGAACGAGATAATAGAAAACCACCGCAAGGATCAGGGGCAGGGCCAACCAGGCGATCCGGTCCAGCAGGACGATGGAGCCGAGGGTGCCGCCGATCACCCCGATCCAGATGACCGGATGTTCGAGCGTGCTCGGATGGGAAGGCCGGTTTTCCTGGTTCAAGGATCAGGAAAGGATCGAGGTGTCCGTTTCACCCTCAAGGAACCGGTGCAAACGGGAGGACATCAGCCGGGCCACCTGCACGGCCACCTTGAAACCCAGCCGCGGCCGCGCGTCCGCCAACCGCTCCAGCTCCGAGCGGAACATGGCGAAAGCCACGGAAGGCTCCTCCGCCACCACCGTCGCCAGGCGGCAGCTGGATTTCAACAGCGCGATTTCGCCGAAACATTCCCCCGGCAGAATCTCCCCGAGATTCTTCTTCTTGAGCATGCCCTTGCGGGTCGCCCGGAATTTTCCGGAAGCCACGATGTAGACCCCCTCCCCCTCCTCCCCCTCGTCGAAAACAATCTCCCCGGCGAGATAATGCCGCTCGTGTAGGTAAAGCCTGAGGGTCTCTAGCTCCTGCCGGGTGCAATTTTGGAAGATGGCGGTCGACCCCACCAGCTTGAGCTTGGGATCCAGGGGGGGCGGCCGGAGAAAATTCCAGAAACTCATCCCGGCAAGAATCCACTCAACCCGCCGCCACCGCCAGCGGAAAAGTCCGTCTTTGATCTTGGGGACAGGGGGCTTGCCTCCTAAAATCCCTTTCTGTGGAAATCGTGGAAAAAACCGAAAGGGAGGTCCTGGTTCTTGCCGTGAAAGGCGAAATTGATCTCCATGTGTCCCCTGCCCTGCGGGCCGTGCTCAAGGCCAAGGCCCAGGCCAAGACACCCCGCCTGCTCCTGAATTTTGCCGAGGTCGCCTATATCGACTCCTCCGGGCTCGCCACCCTGATTGAATATTACCAGTCGGCCAGGGCCTATCAGGGCAGGTTCGGCCTCTGCAACCTCGGTCTTTCCGTCCGCAGCTCCATCGAGCTCGTCCGCTTGACGGAAGTCTTTTCTATCTTTTCCAACGAAGCCGAGGCCCTCAAGGCCCTCGCCACCTCTTGAAATTCGTCGTTAATGCCCTTCGCCGGGTGGAAGGTGATGGTTACGTCACCCTCAATGCCCGGATTTACAGCTTTCTGCTTTGGGGCCTGACCAACCCCCGCGTCCTCTCCCCCTCTTTGACCCTTCGGCAGATGATCCGCATCGGTGTGGAGGCTCTGCCCATGGCCAGTTTGGTTGCCCTCAGCGTCGGCTTCATCCTCGCCATGCAATCCTCCACCGAGCTCGGCAAACTCGGGGCCAACGCTTTCATCCCCGACCTCGTCTCCCTGAGCCTTCTTCGCGAGCTCGGGCCTCTCCTCATCGCCATCATCGTGGTGGGGCGCAGCGGCTCCGCCGTGGCAGCCGAGCTCGGCACCATGAAGGTCAACGAGGAGATTGAAGCCCTCAAGGTCATGGCGATCTCCCCGACCCGGATCCTCGTCGTCCCCCGCTACCTCGCCCTAATGATCATGTTGCCCATCCTGACGGTCTTCGGAAACTGTGTCGGCCTGGCCGGCGGTTGGGCGGTTTGTATCGGCACCCTCGACATGACTTCGTCGTTCTACATCACCCACGCCGTCCAGCGGCCGGAATTGTGGGATCTCTACTCCGGCCTGATCAAAAGCGTCGTCTTCGCCCATCTCATCATCACCATCGCTTGCTACCAGGGACTTGGCGTCACCGGCGGCGCGGAAGGGGTTGGCCGGGCCACCACCGCCTCTGTCGTTTATTCCATTCTTTGGATCATCATCGCGGATGCCGCCCTGACCGGACTCTTTTTCTTCGTGCTATGAGGGAGGCCCCCAGAAAAATCGGTTCCGGACCCAAGAAGATTTTTAAGGCCGGCGAGATCATTCTCGAGGTTCGCGATCTGGTACAGGCCTTCGGGGATCGGCGCGTCCTCGACAACATCAGCTTTCAGGTCCGCGCCGGCGAAACCTTCGTGATCATGGGCGGCAGCGGTTGCGGCAAAACCACCCTGCTCCGTTGCCTCATCGGAGCCCAGAAGCCCACCTCCGGATCGATTCACCTCTTCGGCGAGGACATCACCCGGATGGATCCGTTCGAATTGGACCGGATCCGCCTTCGCTTCGGGATGAACTTCCAGTTCGGAGCCCTCTTTCAGTCCCTGACCGTGGGGGAAAACATCGCCCTCCCTCTCCGCCACCATAGCGATGTCGATTCCTCGATCATCGAGATGATCGTCAAAATGAAGCTGGAACTGGTCGGCTTGACCGGTTTTGAAAACTTCATGCCTTCCGAGCTCAGCGGCGGCATGCGGAAACGCGTCGGCCTGGCCCGCGCCCTCGCCCTCGACCCGGAAATCCTTTTCAGCGACGAGCCCACCTCGGGGCTCGACCCCGTGATGACGGCGGTGGTGGATCAGCTGACCCTCGATAGCACCCGGAAGATCGGCGCCACCGCCGTGGTGGTCAGCCACGACATGACCAGCGTCTTCCGCATCGCCACGCGCATCCTCATGCTCGGGAACGGCCCGCGCCAGGGACAGATCGTCGCCGAAGGCACCCCCGAGGAGATCCGGAAAAACCCCGATCCCTTCCTCCAGCAGTTCGTCCGCGGCGAGGCGGACGGCCCCATTCCCTTGCGCATGGCCCAAGATGAATACTTGAAACACCTTCTCGGAGACGGCTGAATCATCCCTTTCCATGAAAACCTTCCGTGCCGATTTTCTGGTGGCTGCAACGGTGATCCTCTGCAGCGGGGTGATGCTCGTGGCCCTCACCCTGGCCATCTCCGGGACACACCTGAGCCGGCCGAAGGCCACCCTGACCATCGACCTGCCCTCCGCGGTCGGCCTGGATAAACAGGCAGAGGTCCGTTATGCGGGCGCCGCCGTGGGCCGGGTCCGCTCCATCCGCCCGCTCGCCGACAAGGAGAGAAGGGAAGTCTCCCCGGACTGCGCCATCCGCGTCTTGGCCGAAATTCATCACCCGATTCCGGAGCTCCGGGTCGGCACCACCGCCTCGATCACCGCCGATACCGTGCTGGGGGAAAAATACCTCAATCTGGAACCGGGCTCCGTGCAGAACCCGGGCCTGACCCCGGGCACGATCCTCTATGCCAAACGCTCCGCCTCCCTCGATGAGGTGATGAGCTCCGGCAAACAGCTGCTCGACAAGGCCAACGAGCTGATTTCCCAGAACCAGGACGCCCTCGACAAGGTGATCTCCGACCTCAAGGTGGTCATGGACAACTTCAAGGTCATCTCCACCTACGGAAAAACCTTTGTCGGAACCGTCGCCCGTAAACCGTGGCGTCTTCTCTTCGGCGGTCCGGTTCCGCGCCTGCCCACGGAGGAAACCATCCTGCAAAGCCCCAAGCCGGTCCCCGCGCCGATCCCCAACGACTGATCGCGTGGACCCGGCTTCTCCCTCCCCCGAAGCCACGCTCGAAATCGAGCTCGCCCCGCCACGGCTCCACGGGCTCCGGCTTCTTGCGGAACGCTGGGCGCGCCACGCCGGTTTCGGCGACCTTGAGACCGCCCGGATGTTGTCCGGCGTCGACGAGGCCCTCACCAACATCCACCTTCACGCATACTCGGGACGACCCGGGTGGGTTCGCATCGAGGTGGAACATGGTCAGGGCGAGCTGGTTTTCCGCCTGATCGACCAGGGTCGTCCCTTGGATCCCCAGCACTTCGCCGCCCGTCAGCCGGGCGAGTTGGGTGCCGGCGGGTGGGGCTCCCTGATGATCCGGGAAGGCTTTCCCCGCGTGGAAAGAAAACGGGTGGGCTCCAAAAATATCCTGCTTCTCGCGCGCCCCCTCCCAAGGGAAAAAGGAGGATTATGAAGCTCACCTTTTGGGGCACCCGCGGAAGCCTTCCCACGCCCTCGGTCCCCCAAGCCCCCACCCACGAATACGGCGGAGACACCACCTGCATCAGCATCGAATGGGGACGGGACGGACTTTTGGTCGTGGATGCCGGCACCGGGATCCGGCGGGGCGGGCTTCACTGGCTTCGGGAGGGCAGGAAAAATTTCACCCTGCTTTTCACCCACGCCCATTGGGATCACCTGCAGGGCTTTCCCTTTTTTGCTCCGGCCTACGTCGAGGGAGTCTCCCTGGAAATCCTCTCCCCGCGGCTACCCGGACGGCCTCCCGGCAACATCATCGAAAAAGCCCTCTACGCCCAGCAGGAGGAGCCCTATTTTCCCGCGGGTTTTCCCGAGCTGAAGGCGCGCATCTCCTTCCGCGAAGTCCAGCCCGGCGAGGAAATGAGGTTTGCCTCGCACCAGGACGAAATCCGCGTCCATTCCGCCCTCACCCGCCATCCGGGCGGCTGCTTTGCCTATCGCTTTGACGGCCCCGGCCAAGGTGGGGAACGCTCCCTGGTTTTTGCCACCGACAACGAACCGCCGATCGATCCGGCCAGCCCCCTCCTGAAAATGACCCGGGGGGCCGATCTATTGATCAGCGACGGTCAGTATACCGAGGCGGAACATGAAAAACGCCGTGGCTGGGGCCATGGCACCCCGGCGCTTTGCCTGCAGGAGGCCCTCACCGCCGGGGCCAAGCGACTCCTCGTCACCCATTTTGATCCCGGACATGCCGATCCCCAGTTGCAGCGGATGGAGGAGACCCTCACCGCCGCGGGAAAAGCCAAAGGAATCCCGGCCACCTTCGCCCGCCAAAACCTCGTCCTCGATCTCTGACCTTTGCGCGGAACCCGCGCCGGCAGCGGGGAGCCGCACTTGTCCCGCCTTTTGCCCAACCTAGTGTGAAAGGATGCTTACCCCCCAGGCCCGGAAAAACCTTACCGGCGATCGGTTGACCCGTTCCCGTATCTGGCGCGTGGTTTATGCCCTGGGCTCCCTAAATCTCGCGGTTCTCCTTCTCCTCAGCCTTGCCGGCGTCTGCGCCGTGGCCACCTTTCTCGAGTCGGGATTCAGCGCCCGCGTCGCCCGCGCCTATGTCTATCAGGCCCCATGGTTCAATGTCTGGCTGCTGCTGCTGGCCCTGAATCTTAGCTGCTCCGCCGCCACCCGCTGGCCCTGGGAAAGAAAACATGCCGGTTTTGTCATCACCCATGCCGGCATCCTGGTGCTTCTCGCCGGCGCCCTGCTCGGCAAAAGCCGCGGCTTTGAGGGATCGGTGGACTTGAGCCAGGGCTCACCCCCCTCCCGCGAGGTGTTGCTCGACCGACCCCGCCTCACCGTGGAAAGCCCCGCCAGCGGGCAACTCTTCTCCACCCCCTTCGACCCCGAGGTTCGTCCCCCCAGGCCCGACCGTCCGCGCTCCCTGCCTCTGCCCGGTTCGGATGTGCGCCTCGTCATCGACGGCTATACCCGCCGCTCCCATGACAACGCCGTGCTCGTCGCCGACCCAGCTGCCGGCCAGCCCGGCGTCACCCTTGAACTCACCGGACCGTTCGGTTCCGGCCCCATTTCCGCGTCCCTCGCCCTCAGGGATTTTCCCCGCCTGGATCTGGGAAACCTGGCTGTCGTGGAATTCCGCGAATCCCCCGACAGCCCGAAGGAAAAGCCGGCCGCCTTTCGTGAGACCCAGATGATCCTTTCCCGCGACCCGGATCGCCCGATCGTTCACAACACCACCGGCGCTCCCAGCGGCTACCGTTTTTTTGTCGGGTCACGCCGACCGGGCGGCCCCGTCGAGCTCGAGATCCTCCGCCCGGATGGTTCGGGCGAGATCTATTCCCTCTCCGAGGTGCTCGAACGTCCCCTGGCCGATCCGGACGGAACAAGGATTCTTGCCGCCCGTTACTGGCCGAATCTCATCCTCCGGGACGGCCAGCCCGCCACGGACGGCGATCGCCCCCTCAACCCCGCCGTTCTTGTCATGCTCGAGGGCTCCCTCCGGGAAACCTCCGCACCCGCAAGCCTGGTCCTCGCCCCGGGATCCGCTCCGGGCAGGGTGAGATTCCGCGGCCAGCCGGCAACCGGAGCACCCGTCACGGGCGAAATCGGCGTGGGCGAAAGTTTTTCACCGGGTTGGCGCGGTTGGTCGGCCCGCCTCGTTGCCTGGGAGCCCTCCGCCCGGATCCAGACCCTCACCGTCCCCCTTGCCGAGGGCGATCCCCGCGCCGGACGTCCCGCCATCCACGCCCGCCTCCGCACCGGCGAGGGCAAAGAAGGCGAGCCGCGTTGGATCGCCTCCGGAAGCTCCGCCATTCTCCAGACCGGAGAATCCGCTTCCCGCATCGGTTTTGGCCTGGAACTTCAACCCCTGCCCTTCACCGTGCAGTTGGACTCCTTCGAGGTCCCCCGTGATCCCGGTACCGAGGAGCCCGCGGACTTCATCGCCAGCGTGACGTTTGCCGAGGAGAAAAAGAACCTGGCTGTGCCCGCCCGCCTGCGGATGAACCAGCCGGCCACCTACCCGCCGGGACTTTGGCCCCAAATCACCGGGCTCTCCTACAAATTCTCCCAGGCCGGTTGGGATCCCCAAGACCTCCGCCGCACCACCCTCCAGGTCCTGTACGATCCTGGTTGGATGCTGAAATGGTCCGGCTCCCTGCTTGTGGTGGCGGGAATCTTCTCCATGTTTTATCTCCGCCCTCCAAGATCGTCCGAATCATGACCCGCCCTCTCCTGCTTTTCTGTTTTTTTGCGGCCTGCACCCAGCCCTTGTCCGGCCAGGCTGGAGTTTCGCCGGCCGCGGATGACCCCTCCTACGACACCCTCGCCATCCAGCACCGCGGCCGCATCAAGCCCTTCTTTGCCTTTACGCAGGAAATCACCGCCTCCCTCACCGGCCGAACCCGGGTGACCGCTCCCGAAATCGGCCGGCTGGGCTCACGGCAGTTCGTGCTCTCCCTTTGGCAACAACCGGAGGGCTGGGACGACCAACCCGTCATCCTCGTGGACAATGCCGCACTCCGGAAGGAAATCGGCCTGAAGGGACCTGATCGCTTTTTCAGTTTCCGGCGGCTCACCGGGATCCCCGCGCTGGCCCGGTTGGCCGAAGAGGCCGATGTCGCGCGCGCCTCCGGTGGCTCCGCTTCCGTCCCACCCCTTGCCTCGGCCGCTCAGACCGTGCGGACCCGCCTCGCCATCCTCTCCTCCCTTCTCTCTGGGGAAGCCTTCCGCATGGTGCCTCCCCCCTTAGGTTCCCGCCCGGAAGCCGCTTGGGCCCCGGTCGCTTTCTCTTCCGCGGAATCCATCCGTGGCATGCAAACCCAAGGGCAGTTTTCCTCCGCCAAACTCCGCGCCGAGGCCTTCTACTTCAGCTTCCATCCCTTCCGGTGGGCCTGGGGTCTTTGGCTCCTCTCCGCGATTTCTCTTCTCACCCTGGGGCGGCCCGCGCCGGACCTTGCCCGCAGGCTGGGCTGGAGTTTCGCCCTGGCCGGCTTCCTCCTTCTGGTGGGAGGCATCGCCCTGCGCGTCTGGCTCGCCGGCAGGCCACCCGTCACCAACATGTACGAAAGCATCCTCTGGGTGTCCTTCGGCACCGCCCTCTTCGCCCTCGTCTTTTCGCTTCGGCACCGTTCCCAGGCCTATCTCCTGGCCGCTTCGCCCGTGGTGATCCTCGCCCTGATCGCCTCCGACCTTCAGCCCGCCGTTCTCGATCCCGCCATGAACCCGCTCGTGCCGGTGCTTCGGAGCAACTTCTGGCTCACCGTCCACGTGCTCACCGTCACCCTAAGTTACGGGGCCTTCGCCCTCGCCTCCGCCCTCGGCCACTTTCTGGTCCTCCTCGCGCTGCGCAAAAATTCCCCGCTTTCCAACGGGGATCCCGGCGTCGTGCATCTCTATCGCTCCCTCCAGATCGGGATCCTGCTCCTCGCTACCGGCGTGATTCTTGGCGGAGTGTGGGCCAACTACTCCTGGGGCCGCTTCTGGGATTGGGATCCGAAGGAAACCTGGTCCCTCGTGGCCCTTCTCTCCTATCTGGTGCTGCTGCATGGCCGTCTCGCCGGATGGTGGACCGGATACGGTCTCGCGGTTGGTTCCATCGCCGGTTTTCTCACCATCCTCATGGCCTGGTACGGTGTGAACTTCGTCCTGGGCAAGGGACTGCACAGCTACGGGTTCGGCTCCGGCGGCCAGTCCTATGTCGCCGCTTTTGCCTTGGCGGAGCTGGCCTTCCTCGCCTTTGCCCTTCTCCGCCGCCCACGCGCCGCTTTGTTTCGAGCCCCCGCTTCAACTTCCTCTTAAAACCAACCCATGCCCGCCACCCTCTCCCTTGTCGACCTCAAGCTGCGGTGCCACCTCGGCGTTCCCGTGGCCGAACGGAAACGGCCCCAGACCGTTCTTTGCACCGCCGTCTTTCCCGCGTCATCCCTCTCCCGGGCCGCCGCCGCGGATGACCTGCGCAAGACCGTGGATTACCACGCTCTCGGCATGCTCCTCCAATCGGAGGCGCGCCGAATCCCGCGGAAACTTTTGGAGCGCCTGGCCGTCGATCTCGCCCGAGTGGCCTGCCGCCGCTTTCGCATCCCATGGATCGAGCTGGAGCTGAAAAAGTTTGTTCTTCCGGAAACCCGCCATGTTTCCCTGCAGGCCCGCCTGAACAGGAAAGACCTGGCCTGACAGGCCGATTCCTCTTCCCTGCCTGCGGGGGATTTTTTATGTTTTCCTGATGCGTCGGCTTTTCCTTTTTCTCGCCCTGTCCGCCTGCTGGTGCCGGGCGGCCCTGCCCTTGCAGTTGGAGGCGGGCCCCGACAAGGACTCCCTCATTCTCCGCTGGGGAAACCTCCCCGAGACCGAAAAATCCCTCCTCATCGTCGCCACCTCCTCGGGCCCGAGCGGCGCCGGGCTCGTCCCCTTCGCCCAAAACAAAACCGGGTCGACCCTCTTTCTTCCCTTCCAGGCGGACCGGATCCTGCTCATCCGCCCCGCAGACGAGCCCCGCATTTCCCTTCGCACCTTCAACGGCTTTGGGTTGGCCCCGGAGACCGCAAACCCCGCGGAGGTGACGCTTGCCAAAGGGAAAGACAGCGGATGGGAATTGCGCATCCCCCGCACATGGGCCGCCACCAACGGGACGCTGCGCGTGGCCGCCGCCCTCAAGGATCTGGCCGCCAACTCGGGATGGGGCCGGGTGGTGGACTCCACCGACCCCTACCTGTCCCCGGGCGAAAATGACCGCTACCTCACCCACTACCTCGCCTTCCCCCTCCCTCCCCCGGGAAGCCGGGAACCCACCGCCTCCTCCCTGGTCGCCCGCGGAGCCGGCAAACTCCGCATCTATCAGATGTTCCCCCGGCTCTTTGGGAACACCAACACCAACCGGATTCCCAACGGCACCTACGACCAGAACGGTTGCGGCAAATTCGCCGACCTCAATGACGAGGCCCTTGCCTCGCTGAAAAAACTGGGTTTCGACGCCGTCTGGGTGACCGGCATCCTGCGCCAGGCCACCACCCGGGACTATTCCTCCTTGGGCCTGCCCCCCGATGATCCCGATCTCCTCAAAGGCATCGCCGGCAGCCCCTATGCGATCCGGGATTACTACGATGTCTGCCCGGATTACGCCGTCGATCCCGCGCGGAGGATCGAGGAGTTCCAGGCCCTGCTGGCCCGGGCCAAAAAGCACAACTTGAGAATCTTCATGGATTTCGTTCCCAACCATGTCGCCCGGAGCCACGATTCCGTCATTCACCCGGACCGAAACTTCGGAAAGGATGACCGGGGCACCGAATTTTTTTCGGACGATGAT
The DNA here is from genome assembly GCA_002366885.1 of Verrucomicrobia bacterium UBA3063. Taxonomy (GTDB): domain Bacteria; phylum Verrucomicrobiota; class Verrucomicrobiia; order Methylacidiphilales; family Verrucolacustridaceae; genus Verrucolacustris. The sequence continues at coordinate 107 of DFCD01000055.1, read as the reverse complement.
TTTTATTACCTGCGGCCCGGCCCCGAGGGACCGCCCCTGCGGTTGGCCACCTTCGACCCCAAAAAGAAGGAACCCCTCACCCCCACCACCAAGGTCATCTGGGAGGA
>DFCD01000176.1 GCA_002366885.1 Verrucomicrobia bacterium UBA3063 | reverse complement strand
AGCGTGTCGTCCATGTCCTTGGACAGTGGGGCCTCGCCCCGGATCACCTGCTCGGCCAGCTCGTGGATCCGCGTACCCACGTCCGCCATGCCGGCCAGCTCGGCCCTGTTGGTTTCATGGACCCGGCGGGCGTAGTCCTGCAGCTCCTCGCCGTCCCTGCGGGGCAGCGTCAGCGTCTGGGCAATGGCCGCGTCCACCTTGTGGCGGGTCAGAGCCTCGCTTTCCATGATCTTGAGGATTGTCGTGACGCTGGGCAGCGCCCCCGCCTTGCGGGCCTGTCGCAGATCCCCGTGGCACGGCTCACCGGTCGGCAGGTAGTAGTGCGCCGACTCGGTGTCGTATTTGACGACGAGGTTGGCCACGGTCTTAGGCTTTCCAGCTGCGGATCACCGGCACGGCCATGGCAACCACGGCCACGACAAACACGGGGATCGCAATACGGATGATGGTCTCGGTCATTTGTTTCCTTTCCGGAAGCCGGCGCCAGTTGGGGGAACTGACGCCGGCCCCCTTTTTTTATTTCTCAGCCAAGGGTTAAAACGGGACGTTGTCCTCGCCGGCTACCGCGACCGCTTTTGCGGCCACGGCAAGGGCGGGTTTGGGTTCGCGGTCCTTAAAGCGGACAAAGTCCGGGTCCACCTTGAGCTTCACCTTGCCCGGCTTCAGCACGCTCTGGACGTTGGCGTACACCTGCCCGTCCCGCTCGTTGTGGGTCACGACGATCTGGCAGTTTTGGCCAATCAGCTTTTCCAGGTCGAAGTTGTCCGGGGCCGGCTTGCCAAACCACGACTTGAGGTCTTTGGCCAAGCTGCTCTTTTCATGGAGCGTCAGGCCATAGCGGCGTCCGATGGAGAACGGACGGCCGTCCTCCATTTTTGAGGACAGCTGCCAGACGATCCGCACCTTGTGCTGGGATTTGGTTTCGCCCTGCCAGGTGGTCTCGACGATGCCGAGGTCGGCCACATCGCAGCAGACTGCGTCGTGCACGCCTTCCGGGGCGGGGGTGTAGGTTCCGTTGGTGTTGGGTTTGCTTGCTATGATTGCCATGTCTTTTTCTCCTTTGGGGTTTTCTCTTTTTTTCAGCGGCGACTACTCGTCGTCGCAGAAATCGTTGTTTGTGTGCGGATAACGGGCCGTGATGCGCTCCACCTCCGGGCGGATCCATCCGATGTCGTGGGCCCGGGCCAGCTCCTTGGCCCTCTCCTCGTTGTGCTCGTTAATCGCCACGATCGCCCTTTCGGCGCTGACCCTTCGGGCCCGCTCCTCGGCCAGCTCCATGTGCAAAGAAACAGGTGTGATCGTCATGCCCGCTCCTTGATCCGGCTCCAGAACCACTCGACGGCCTGCCGGATGTTTTCAATCGTCAGGCACTTGGTCGTGAAGTGGATCACGTTCCAGCCGGAGTAGGCGGCCAGCCTGCCCTTTTCCGCATCGCGCACCTGTCCCATCCCGCCGCTGTGCCGGCCACGGACAAAGACGCCTCCGTCAAGCTCGATGGCGGCCTTGGCGGAGTGATGGGCGTAATCAAATCGGAACCGACGGCCGGGAAAGAACGTCACCTCCTTGGTCAGCGCCGGCCCCTTGTGCAGAGCCCACAACCGCTCAAACTGACTGGCCAAGCGGCTCATTGCTCCACGCCTCCGGTCTTCCACTCGCCCCTGATTTCCAGCGGCTGCCGGTCAATCGTCTCCAGGCAGCGCACCTTGGCGGCGATCCCTGCCAGCACCTCGTTCTGCCTTTCAATGTCCTGCGACAGCTTTTTGACCTTGAACTGCAGGTCGATGATCGAGGAAAGGGTGGAAAACTCTCCGGCACCAAGGCTCTTGGAGTTGGCCGGCAACACACCCTCGGCTTCCAGATCCCGGACGCTCACTTGGCGGCCTCGTCTTTGGCCTTCTTGACCAGCCAGGCGGCAAAGCTGACGGCAAAAACCAGCAGGCCCCACCCCGCTCCGACGATCAGGGCCCACCCGGTCAGGACGGCCACCATCTTGGCGAGATCCACAACAACGTCCCAGGTCATCGGGACCCCCACATCCACGCGGTCTTTTCCCGCGCTAGCCCCGCGATAAGAAGCTGCACCTCGCGGGCCTTTTCGGCCTTGCTGAGGCTTTCCTGTGTTACGTTCTTGCTACGTTCCGTCCGTAACTCTCTGTCATTTAACGACCGGACGGGGTGGGATTCGAACCCACGGCAATTAAGGATTTCAGTTTTTTGGTGTTTTATTGTGTAGGAGTTCACTTATTTTCCTTCTGTTTTTGGGTAATTTGCTACGCTTGTTACGTGGCTTCTCTTTACAAAAGAAAAGACTCTCCATGGTTCTGGATTCGCTACAAAACCAAAAATGGCCGCTGGGCCTCCAAGGCGACGCGATACCGGATCGACAACACGCTCCACCGGGCAAAGGCCAGGCAGGAGGCCGCGGAGATTTCCATCGGGGAGCAGGACAGGCGCAGCACCGATCTGAGCTGGGTCGACTACCTGATCGCCACGCACCCTGTCAGCGAAAACACAAGAATCTACTACCGCAACAGCTGGCGAAACCTGTTGCGCTTCATGGCCGAGAGGCACATTCACCTTGAGGACTTTGCCCCTGCCACGGCCCACGACTACATCGCGTGGAGAACGGCCAACCCCAGAACCAACGGAGGATTTGTCACGCGGAACCAAGCCCTGCAGGACATAAAGATCCTGAAATGGATCCACCGCAATGGTCGGCTGCTTGGCCACATGACCAGCATGGCCATGGTGGATTTTCGATCCCGCAAAAGTCCCGTCCAGCGACGGCCGGTCTTTACCGAGCAAGATATTGCCCGATGCCGGGAAGCGCTGGCTAGCCGTCATGTCCCCGACTGGATGCGAACCAGCTTTGAGATTGCCTACCATACCGGATGCCGGCTTAAGGAAACCCGCCTTCCCCTTTCCTGCATTGATCTTGAGGCGGAGACCATGACTTTTCCGGAGCCCAAGGGAGGTTCCGGCCGGGCGTATACCATCCCGATCCCGAAAGGGTTGCTTGCCCTGTTCCGCAAACTTAAGGCTACGCCCCGCTCTCACACCCTGGAATGGCCGGGGGCAGGCACCCGCGTCTCCTGCTACTGGCGACGCTTTTTTAATCTGCTGGGGTTGCGAAGGCATAGCTTTCATGGTCTTCGGGCTACCCGAGTGACGAACCTGCGAAAGGCAGGGATTGTGCAAGCAGTTGCCATGCGACTCGTGAACCACTCCTCGACCCTGGTGCACGACCTTTACCAGCGTCACTCTGTGGAGGATTTGAGGAACTATGTAAACGCGGGCCTTCCGCCATCCACGCCTCAAACGCCTGGGGGAATATCAGGCCACGCACCATGGGAAAACCCGCCTGAAGGGACAGGCTTC
>DFCD01000048.1:17795-17928 GCA_002366885.1 Verrucomicrobia bacterium UBA3063 | reverse complement strand
GAAGACCGCTTTTAACATGCAGTTTTTTTTCCGATTGGCCCTGGTGCTTGCCTGGTTTGGTCCGTTTTTTTCGCAGGCGCAAAGCCTGAATCTCGGTTCGGGGAACGGCTCGGCCTTCCAGCCTGAGAGCGTC
>DFCD01000048.1:188-17615 GCA_002366885.1 Verrucomicrobia bacterium UBA3063 | reverse complement strand
CCAATCCCAATGTGACCGTGGATCTGAAAGAACAGCGTTTTGTCGACGTGACCGGAGAGGTGCGCATGCCCCAGCGGGTTCCTTACACGAAGGACCTGACCGCCCTCGGGGCGGTGGCCGCGTGTGGCGGATTCACTGATTTCGCCAACCGCCGGAAGGTAAAGCTGACCCAAAGCGGGGTGACTCGGGAATTCAATGCCAAGGATATCCAGGTGGATCCAAGCCGGGACATCAAGCTACTGCCCAACGACAAGATCCATGTCGACCGGAGTATTTTTTGACGGCAAGGATCGGTCTTTTCGGCGGATCGTTTGATCCTTTCCATGTGGGGCATTTTCTTGTCGCCAGGACGGCCAAGGAAAAATTCTCCCTAAGCGAGGTTGTCTTTCTTCCCTGTGCCCGTTCCCCCCTGAAAAGGTTGCCACCGGCGGCATCCGACCGTTTCCGGCTCGGCCTGCTGAGGGCAGGGCTAAGGGGGCAGTCCTGGGCAAGGGTCTCCGATTGGGAAATCCGGCAGGGTGGTGTTTCCTACACTGTGGAGACCATGAGGGCGTGGAAAAGCCGTTTTCCCCGCGCCTCCCTTTTTTGGATCATGGGATCGGACCAGTGGGAACTCCTGTCCGGATGGAGAAATCCACGGGAGTTGGCCGGGAATCTGGAATTCCTGGTTTTTCCGCGCCCCCATCGCCCGCAGGGTCGCCGTTTCTTCCGGATGCGGGAAATCCCCCTTCGCCTTGACATCTCCTCCACGGAAATCCGCCGACGCCTGAAAAAGGGGATGTCCGTCAGGGGAATGGTGCTGGCCCCCGTGGAAACCATGCTTCAGAGGCATCGTCCTTACCGATGAGTCTCGAGGGGTTGGAACTGGCTCGCAGGTGCCACGCATTTGCCGACAGCAAGAAGGCGTCCGAGCCGGTGCTGCTTGATCTGAGGGCCTTGGGGGGGGCTAGCGACTTTTTCCTGATTGTCTCCGGGGATAGTGAACCGCATCTCAAGGCGATCGCAGGAGAGGTGGAAAGGGGTGTCCGGGAGGAATGTGGGCGCAGGCCTTTCCGGGTCTCCGGCAACTCTGCCAGCCAGTGGGTGATTCTTGATTATGGTGACGTTCTCGTTCACGTCATGCACACCCAGAAGCGCCGTTTTTACCGTTTGGAAGACCTCTGGGGGGACGCCGCCCGTCTGGAGGTCGGATAGCTCACATTTCTTCCAGCGTGGGGATGCCCAAGAGGGAAAGGCCTTCCCGGAGAACCTCGCCGGTCAGAAAAACCAAAGTGAGGCGGGAATCCCTCAGGGCGGGAAGCTGTAGCACCGGGCAGGCCTCGAAAAACCGGTGATATTGGCCGGCCAGCTCGTAGAGATACCCGCAAAGGTGGTGGGGCCTGCGGTCGTTGGTGGCGAGTTCCACCGCATCCCCAAACCGGAGTAAAAGGCGGGCGAGCACCTCTTCCTCGGCTTGGGAAATTTTCACGGCGGCTTCCGGGGGGTGATTCAGGCCCGCCTTGCGAAGAATCGAGCGGGTGCGCACATAAGCGTTCAGGATGTAGGGCGCGGTGTTGCCGTCAAAGGCAAGGAGCTTTTCCCAGGTGAAGACATAATCGAGGTTGCGGTTGGGCAGTTGATCCGCGTACTTCAGGCTGGCGATACCGAGAAGCTCCGCCTTTTCCCGGAGGACTTTCGGGGCAAGGTCCGGTCTTTTGTTCCTGAGGATTTCGGCGGCCCGCTCGCTGGCCTCATGAAGGAGTTCGGTGAGTCTGAGTGGGGTTCCGTCCCGGCTTTTCATGGGTTTCCGGTCCGGACCGAGAATGGTTCCGAACCAGACATGTTCGAGTTCCGCCCGGCAGTCCAGACGTCGGGCCGTGTCGAAAAGCCACCGAAAATGAAGCTGTTGTCTCGCATCGGTGACATAAATGATCCGGTCCGCCTTCATTACCCCGGTCCGGTAGCGGATCGCGGCCAAATCGGTGGTGGCGTAAAGATAGGCGCCGTCGGATTTTTGGACCAGGTACGGCTCCTCGGAAATGGAGGAGTTGCGGACCACCACGGCTCCCTGGCTGACCTCCGCGATCTGGCGGTCGAGGAGTTCCTGAACCACCCCGGGAAGATCCTCATGATAGGCGCTTTCCCCCCGGACGGCATCGAAGGTGATTCCCAGCCGCTCATAGATCCTGCGAAAATGCTCGGCCGACTGGGCGCAAAAGAGGCGCCAATCCCGGAGACGTTCCGGGTCACCGTTTTGAAGGGCGGCCAATTCGGCCCGCGCCTGCTCCATGGCGGCAGGGTCGGCTTCCGTGGCCTGATGCCCCTTTTTATAAAATTCTTCCAGCTGGTCGATCGCGTGGTCGGTCTCGATGGGGGGGCGGCCTGCGGCGCGATAGGCCAGGAGGAGCTTTCCAAACTGAGTGCCCCAGTCGCCAAGATGATTCACGCGGGTGACCCGGTGTCCCAATTTGTGAAGAAGGCGGGCCAGGCTGTCCCCCAGCAGGGTGGAGCGGATATGCCCAACGTGCATGGCCTTGGCGATGTTGGGGGAGCTAAAATCGATAACGATGGATTCCGGGTGGGAAACCGAGGGAATTCCCAGCCGAGGATCCTTCCGCAGGGCGTCGACGGCGCGACCTAAGGCTTCCGGCCCCACGCGGTAGTTCACAAAACCGGCTCCCGCCACGGACGGCTTGTCCCAGCCTTCCGGCGGAGGGCACTCCCCGGCCAACCGCTCCGCAAGTTCCCGGGGATTTTGCCGGGTGGCTTTGGCGGCCACCATGGCCAGATGGGTTTGGAAGTGTCCGTGGCGTTCGTCGGCGCACGCCCGAACCCAGAGCTCGTTTGCCAGGCCGGGAAAGTTTTTTTCCCCCCAGGCCGAGACCCGTTGCTCCAGCTCGTTACGTAGGGACATCAGCTGGACCGGAAAATCGAGAGGATCTCGGTCGGGCCCTTTGCTTCGAGAATTTTCGACTTTATCCCGCGCCTGTTAAAAAACTTCGCCACGGTGGCCAAGGTCTGGAGATGGGTTTGGGCATGCTCCGCGGGAACAAGAATCAGGAAGAAAAGCTTCACCAATTTCGCGTCCATCGATTTGCAATCCACCCCGTCGGGGGATCGGGCGAAAAGAGTGACCAGCTTGTCTAACTTGGGAATGGTCGCATGGGGGATCGCAAACCCTCCACCCATGGCGGTGGTCATTTTATCCTCCCGTGCCTGTAGGGCTTTTTGCGAGGGGGCGACAAGATCTTTCTCTATAAGACCCTTGTTAGCAAGATGTTGCAGCATTCTCATATGAGCCTGAGAGCTGTCCTTGGCCTCGAGATGGGCCATGATATTGTTTTCGTGGATCAGGTCAGAAATCGGCACGGGGCCATCTTTTCTAGGCGGGAGGAGGGAGGTAACGCAAGAGGAGCCCCGAAATCGAATGGACTCCTTGAGTGTAGACCCAGACCCAGTTCTGGCCGAGTTCGGTAATCAGGAGGGAAAACGGGACGGGACGAAAAAAGGACCATATCAGTCCGGTGGCGAGGAGAAGGTTGCTGAGGGCAATCACGGTTAGGGAGAAGATTCTTCCATAAACGAGAAAATCCGGCTGGCGTGTGCGAAGCAGGTCCAGGGTGAAGGCGTAGTGATATCCCCACACGGCGCCCCAAATCGCGAGAAAAGGAAGGTGGAAGTCGGTCAGGCGCGGCCATGCCTGTAGTCCGGCCAGCCAGAGAATGCCGGCCAAAAAGGGGTAAAGGGGCAGGATATAGGGAGCCAAGGTAATCCATGCAGAGGTGCGGTCGGATACTACCCGACCCCCTTTGCCACCCACCTGAAGAGAGTGGACCTTGCCGCCACTTAACCAGACCGCGAGGGCATGGGTTAATTCGTGGCCTAAGACATAAAGATCGCGGGGTTTTGGCAGATAGAGATAGGCTAGGCCCGCCGCCGCCCAACCCGCGCCGAAGCAGGATGCCGCCCACCAGGGGAAGGTGGGTGTGGCTGCGGCGGAGCGGAGGAGTCCTGCAAAGCACCTTCCGGTGGCCCAGACCCCTGGCCATAGGGCGAGAGCAAAGAAGAGACGGATCCAGTTCATGGATTGACTGGGGAACCGGGGTTCCGGCATGATTGACCTTTATGGCAAACACTGCTTCCGCCGCCAAACAGGCTCGCGCCGCAATACGGCGCCGCGAATTCAACAGGGTGCTGCTGCAGGCTGCACGTAGCGCGCAGAAAAAGCTGCTTTCCCTGATTCAGGCCGGCAAGAAGGCCGAGGCGGCCAAGCTCTTTCCCGATCTGCAGAAAAGGCTGGATCGGGCCGCCAAAGGCAAAGCCATTCATCGCAATCGCTCCGCCCGCATCAAGTCCCGCATTGCCCATCTGCTCCGTTAATCCGGCTCATCCTGCCCCAGCAGGTGCGTGACGCGGATCCAGGCCTTGCTTCCAAGATACCGCCTCGCCATTTCCCCGGAGCTTTCTGCTTCCTGCTTCGTCTGCCAGAGCCCGAACACTGTTGATCCGCTCCCGCTCATTCTTGCCGCAAGCACGCCCGGCTGGGCGGAAAGCCATTCCCGCGCCGCCCGGATCCAGGGAAATTTTTCCTCCACCGCAGGTTCCAGATCGTTACGCGGGCGAATCTCGTGGGTTTTTCCTCCTGCAAGGGGAAGGTTCAGGAGCCTTCCTTCCTCGCCGGGCTTTCGGTGGGCGGCATAACGCCGATAGGCCTCGGCGGTGGGTGATGCAAAACCGGGGTGGATCAGCAGGGCGTAGGGCAGGCGGACCAGGGGGATGGGGTCGAGAATTTCGCCGCGTCCGGTTCCGCGTGCCGGTGAGGATTGGAGAAAAAACGGGACATCGCTGCCCAAACCGGCCCCGATTTCCATCAAAGCGGGCCTGCCCAAATTCAGGGACCAGAGCTTGTCGAGAAGCCGTAAAGCGGCTGCCGCATCGCTACTCCCTCCGCCTAGGCCTGCCCCCTGGGGAATCTCTTTTTGGAGTGTGAGACTCGCCCCAAGCCTGGTTTTTCCCGCCTCTTTGAGCAGCCGTGCTGCCCGGAGTACCAGGTTGTCCGGTCCGGCGGAAAGTGTCTCGTCTCCCGCGATGACCAGGCCCAAGGAGCCGTCCTTTGCGGTAGTGGCGGCGAGGCGGTCTGAAACGTCGGTACGCACAAAGAGGGTGTCGATAGGGTGAAAGCCGTCCGCCCGGCGCGACCCCAAACGGAGGTCCAGGTTGATTTTGGCGTGGGCGCGGATTGTCAGTTCGGCCATATCCCGATTCAATGGGGAAGATGAAGACAGGGCAAATCATCCTCGCTTTGGATGTGGATACCGCCGAAGAGGCCCTGCTTTGGGCAAAACGCCTGAAGGGGCGCGTCGGCACCTTCAAGGTTGGCCTGCAGCTGTATCTCCGTCATGGCCACGAGGTGCTTCATGGCCTCGCCTCGCTTGGAGTCCCGGTTTTTCTTGATCTTAAATTCCATGACATACCGAATACCGTGGCGCAGGCGGTGGCTGCCACGGCGGTTTGGAGGCCCCGCTTCCTCACCCTGCATGCCTCCGGGGGGAGGGAGATGATGGAGGCGGCCGCGGGGAAAGCATCCGCCGAAACCTGCCTCCTTGGGGTCACCGTCCTGACCAGCCTTTCCGAGGAGAACGTCAGGGAAATCGGATGGCAGGAGGGCTCGGCCGCTTCGGTGGGGCGACTTTCCTCGCTGGCGAAATCGGCGGGGCTCGGTGGCCTGGTGTGCAGTCCGCACGAGGCCAAAACCGAAAGGGTGCGATGGGGCAACCAGGGAGAGATTGTGACTCCCGGAGTGCGTCCGCCCGGATCTGCCAAGGGTGATCAAAGCCGCGTGATGACCCCGGAGGAGGCGATCCTTGCCGGGGCCTCCAGGATTGTTCTAGGGCGCCCGGTCTTGCAGGCGCGGGAACCGGAGGCGGTTTTGGACGGGATCCTGGGAGCGTAGGTCCCGGATTTGGTCACATGGAAAAACGCGGGCCGAGGTAGAGACCTCGGGCCACCGGGTCGTTGATAAGAAAGTCTGCGGTGCCCTCGCTCTCCACCTTTCCCTCGCAGATCAGGTAGGCGCGATCCACGATGGAGAGGGTTTCGCGTACGTTGTGATCGGTGATGAGCACGCCGATGCCCTTCCTTCGCATAGTCAGGATGATCTGCTGGATATCGTATACGGCGAGGGGATCCACCCCGCTAAAAGGCTCGTCCAGGAGAAGGACCGAGGGACGGGTGACCAGGCAGCGGGCGATGGCTAGGCGGCGTTTTTCCCCGCCGGAGAGCTGGATGGCCCGGCTCTGCACCAGGTTGTCGAGACCGAGCTCGACGAGGAGCTCGTGGCAACGCTCCTTGCGCTCCTGATCGGTGATCGGAAGAGTTTCCAGGATCGCTAGGAGGTTCTCCTCCACCGTCAACCGGCGAAAGATGGATTCCTCCTGGGGAAGGTAGCCGATACCCCGCCGGGCCCGCCGATACATGGGCATAGCCGTCACATCCTCGCCCGCCAGGCGCACCGTGCCGCCGGTGGGGCGCACCAGGCCGACCAGCATATAGAAGCTGGTGGTTTTTCCCGCTCCGTTGGGGCCGAGCAGGCCGACGACCTCGCCGGGCCGAACCCCGAGGTCCACCCCGTTGACCACGTTGCGATCACCGTAACGTTTGACCAGGCCACGGCAGGAAAGGAGAAAATCCCCGGTGGCCTCAGGGCGGGGTGCGGTCGTCTGGGGGGCTTCCGCGCTCAAGGTTTCTGGAGCATCACCCTACTTGCTCCCTCAGTGAGCATTTTGTCCTCTTCCGGGAAAAGGATGATTTTGTCGGCGATCACCCTTTTGCCGTCCTTGGTCTGTACCTCGGGTTGCTTGAGGCCCTTAAGAAGAGTCAGCTTTTTTTCCCTCACATCGTAGAGGGCCTTCTCGCTTTTTGTTTTCGAAGATCCGTCCTTGCGCTCGATCTCCACGTTTTCCCGGGCCTCCACCTGCTGCACGGAGTCATCGTCCCCAAAGAAGACGGTCATCTCCTTGGCAATCATGGAAAAGCGGGGTTCATCCACCTTGACGTTGCCGCGGAAGACTCCCTGCTTCTGCCCCTTGGCCTTCCCGAGGTTCAGATCGAGGGTGTCGCTGGTGATGACGGTCTGGTCCCCTCCGGGCGAAGATGGCGGTGTTTGTGCCTGTACCCCCGCCACCAGGAGGAAGCCAACGATGCGGGAAAGGAAGGATTTCACCTTGGGGAATTGCTCAGGACGACGCGGACACGATTGTAGAGGATGCCCGAGGATTCGGCCACATTCCAGTCGATCCCATTGGCTGATATCAACAGGGCCGGTCTTTTGACAAGAATGCCCGAATCCGAGGTCAGCTTGTTCTCTTTCCGCCAAAAATCACTCAGCGTTGCGGAAATGGTGGTTTCGGGTTTGCCGTCAGAGTTAAAAAGTTCGACGCTCAAGTCCTCGATTTTGAGTTGGTTGGGGCTGATAACCGTGGCGCGCTTTCCCTTCACCAAAGCGGTTTGCCTGCCTTTCCCGTCCGTTTGCGGAAGGGCAAAATTCTGAATGACGGATCCGGTAGGGAATTCGGGGCCATTTCCCGCAGGCAAAATGGCCGCCTGCAGGCACAGCAGGCAGGTCAGCCAGACCTTACGAAACGGCATATCGAATCCGGTTGATTTGACGCAGCAGGGGTTCCGCCTGGGCCAGGGGAAGCATGCTGGCCCGGTCCGAAAGGGCTTTGGCGGGGTTGGGGTGTGCTTCCAGGAAGAGTCCGTCGATTCCGGCGGCCGTGGCGGCCCGGGCCAAGGCTGGGATGAAAGTGCGGTCTCCGGAGGTGACTTTTCCACCGGCGGGCCGTTGGACCGAATGGGTGGCATCAAAAATCACCCGATGGCCCCGGTCCCGCATGGTGACCAGCCCGCGCATGTCGACCACCAGATCTCCCTGACCAAAGGTGGTTCCCCGTTCGGTGATCCAAGCCTGGCGGCAGCCGCCCTTTTTGAGTTTCTCCATGACCGAATCCACCGCTTCCGGGGGGAGGAATTGTCCCTTTTTCACGTTTACGGCCCTTTTGGTTTTGGCGGCCGCGAGAAGCAGGTCAGTTTGCCGGCAAAGAAAGGCGGGAATCTGCAGGATGTCGACGACTTTGGCAGCCTGGCGGGCTTCGTCCGGGGAGTGGACGTCGGTCAAAACCGGGACCTTCAGGATGCGTTTGATGGCGGCCAATTCCTTCAAGCCGGCCCGGAAGCCCGGGCCCCGCGGGGAGGATATCGAGGTGCGGTTGGCTTTGTCGTAACTGGCCTTAAAGACGTAGTCCCAGCCCAGGTTTTGGCAAAGGTCACGAAGGGTTTCCCCAACCAAGAGGGAGGTTTTCCGCGATTCCAGCACGCACGGACCCCCGATGAGAAGAAAGCGGGTCTTAGGGGTTTTGCGCATGGGTTCGGGCGGCTTGGGCGAAGCCGCGGAAGAGGGGGTGGGGTACGTCGGGCTTGGAGCGGAATTCGGGGTGGAATTGGCAGGCCACAAACCAAGGATGGCCGGGAATCTCCACCAGTTCTACCAAATCCCCCTTGGGATAGGTGCCGCTGATCCGGAGGCCGGCCTTTTCCAGCGTGGAGCGGTGGCTGTTGTTAAACTCATAACGATGGCGATGGCGTTCCCGGATTTCCGCCACACCGTAGGCTTTTTGGGCGAGGGAACCGGAGGCCAGTTGGCAGGCATAATTGCCAAGACGCATGGTTGCCCCTTTGTCGCCGTTGACATCCTGGCCGGGTAACAGGCTGATGACCGGCTCAGGAGTTTTGGGGTCAAACTCGGAGCTGTGGGCCCTTTTTAGGCCGGCGACATCGCGGGCAAACTCGATTACGGCCACCTGCATGCCGAGACACAGTCCCAGGTAGGGGATCTTATTTTCCCGGGCATAGCGAGCCGCGGAGATCTTTCCTTCGATTCCCCGCTCGCCGAACCCTCCCGGCACAAGGATCCCGTCGACTCCTTCGAGGAGGGGATCGGTGCCGCGTTTCTCAATCTCCTCGGCGTCAATGCGCAGGAGTTCCACGCCGGTATCCTCCGCGGAAGCCGCGTGGAAGAGAGCCTCCGTCACGCTTTTATAGGCGTCGGGAACCCCCAGGTATTTGCCCACCATGGCAATCCGGGCGCGGTGCTTGGGGTGGATCATTCTGCCGACCATTTGCTCCCAGTCCCGCAAATCGGCAGGAGGTGCCTTGAGGTGGAGATGGGTCAAAACAAGCTCGTCCAACCGCTCACGATGAAGCATCAGCGGAACCTCGTAGATGGTGTGTTTGACGTCCTGTTCCTCAATGACCGCCTCGACCGGAACATTGCAGAAGCTGGAAATCTTCTGCCGGGTTTCGCGGTCGACAGGGTGTTCGCTGCGGCAAATAAGGATCTGCGGCTGGATGCCGATCTCGCGGAGTTTGGCCACGCTTTGCTGGGTGGGCTTCGACTTCAGTTCGCCCGCCGCCTTGATGAAAGGGACGAGGGTCACGTGGATGAAGAGGCAGTGGCCGGCGCCGGTTTCCAGGGCAAACTGGCGCAGGGCCTCGAGAAAAGGAAGGCCTTCGATATCCCCGGTGGTGCCGCCGATTTCCGTGATGAGCACATCGCAATCCTCATTCTGACCCATCAGGCGAAGCCGGCTTTTGATCTCCTCGGTGACATGGGGGATGACCTGGACGGTTTTTCCAAGATAATCCCCGCGCCGCTCCTTGCGCAGCACCTCCTCATAAACCTGTCCCGCGGTAAGGTTGTGACGGCGGGTCAGTCGGCAGGAGGTGAAGCGCTCGTAATGGCCCAGATCAAGGTCCGTCTCCGCGCCGTCCTCCAGGACATACACCTCCCCGTGTTGGTAGGGGCTCATTGTGCCGGGGTCGACGTTTAGGTAGGGGTCAAATTTCATCAGGCCCACCCGCAAACCGCGCCGCTCCAGGAGGGTGCCGAGGGCGGCGGCGGTAAGCCCCTTGCCCAGGGAACTGATAACCCCGCCGGTGATAAAAATATATTTCATGTGGAGATACCTGTGGCGCGGTCGGCCAGGGCCCGTTCCGCGCGTGTCACGTCCCCCGGCGTGTCCACACCGACCGAAAGGAAGGTAAGCGGAACCACTTGGACGGCAATCCCGTTCTCCAGGGCCCGGAGTTGCTCGAGTTTTTCCCGCTTCTCGCTCTCGCTGGGGGGGAGGGAAACAAACCTTCTTAGGGTCTCCTGCCGGTAGGCGTACAGGCCGACGTGTTGATGTAGCCAGGCAGCATTTTCGCCCGCCGGGATGGACCGCCGGAATCCCAGCGCCTTTCCGGTGGCGTCCCAGCGGACCTTGACGACATCGGGCCGGCCCAAGTCGGAAGGATCCCGCAGGGGGGTGGCCACTGTGCCCATGCCAAACTCCGGATTCAGGGCGCAGATCCACGTGTCCAACAATTCCCCGGTTATCAGCGGTTCGTCGCCTTGCAGGTTCAAAATCCAGTCTGCCCCGATATTTCCGGCCGCCTCCGCAATCCGGTCGGTTCCCGAAAGATGGTCGGGTCGCGTCATCACCACCTGTGCGCCAAAATCCCTGGCTGCCCCGGCGATGGCATCGTTCTCGGTGGCGATAAGAACGGTTTCGATCCGCCGGCTTTGCCGGGCGCCTTCCCACACCCATTGCAGGAGGGGTTTTCCGGCGACGGGAGCCAGGGGTTTTCCCGGGAACCGGGTGGAGGCGTGTCGTGCAGGGATGATGGCGGCGACCTTCACGTCTTGGTTTTTCTGAGAATCCAATCGGCGGCGGATGTCCAGTCCTTGGCCACAAAGGAGGCTTCGCGCACAGCCCCGCTTTTTTCCCCGGGAGGCACGTGGAGGTCCAAAAGGACGGAAGAGCACCCGGCCCGAATTCCTGCCTGGATGTCGCTCAGGCGGTTTCCCACCAGGACGCATCGGGCCAGATCCAATCCGAAGTCTCGGGCACCCTCCTGGAGCATGACTGGGGACGGTTTCCGCCTTTCATCGTAAGGGTCTCCCGGAGCGGCGTAGCAGTGGTAATATCGCGTGATGGTGCCGGAGCCTCCCAGGAGGATCTCCATTTTCTGGTCCACGGCCCGTACCTGATCTTTGGAAATCAATCCCCGCCCCACACCGGACTGGTTGGAAACCACCAGCAGGGGAAAGCCTGCCTGCCGAAGCCTTTGGCAGGCTTCCGCAGCTCCCGGCAGAAGGCGGACTTGGGAAGGGTCGCCGAGGTAGGGGATGTTTTCGATGAGGGTGTCGTCTCGATCCAGAAAGACAGCGGCTTTAGCCATGACGGCGGGATGCCTCCAAAATTTCCGGCGGGGTCACCGTGGCCGTGCCCAACTTTCCCACCACGATCCCGGCGGCGAGGTTGGCCAGCTCCGCGGATTCCCGGCCCGAGAGCCCGGCCGCCAAGCCGGCGGCGAGGAGGGAAATGGCGGTGTCGCCGGCCCCGGAGACATCGTAAACCTCGCGTGCCCGACTGGGGATCCGGTGGGGCTTGTGGCCGGGCTGGAAAAGGATCATGCCGTGTTCGCCAAGGGTCAGGAGCAGATGTTGGCAGGCCCAGTTGACCAGCAGTTCCTCGCCCACGGAAATCCAGTCCTCGGTATTTTGGGAATCGGGCAGGCCCAGAGCGCCAAACGCCTCAAGCCGGTTGGGTTTGACCAGGGTGGCACCACGCCAGTCCAGCGGATTATGGACGTTGGGATCGACGGCGGCGGGGACCCCGTGTTTGTGGGCGGCAGCAAGAAGCTGATCGGCGAACGCCTGGTCAAACAGGCCTTTCCCGTAATCTTCCAGAATCAAGGCATGGCATTTTGGCAGGAGACGGAGGGCTTTTTGCAGGATGACGACACGATCCCGTGCGGTGAGGCGTTTGGGTTCTTCGCGGTCGACCCTTACCACCTGCTGCTGGCGGGCCAGCACGCGGGTTTTGACGATGGTGGGATAGTTGCGGAAACGGGCGATGCCTGTGGTGCCGATTTTGCCGTGGCGAAGAAGAGAAAGCAGTTTGCCGGCGGCCTCGTCACGACCAACGCCTCCGCCTAGTTCGGCATGGACGCCAAGCGCGGCAAGATTCCGGGCAACGTTGGCGGCGCCGCCCGGATAGCCGGTTTGCCTTTCCACGTGGACCACCGGGACGGGGGCTTCCGGCGATATTCGCGAAACCTTTCCGTAGATGAACTCATCAAGCATCAGGTCGCCAATAACTAGGATCCGGAGACGCCGGAAACGGGTCAAAACTGCGCGGAGCTTGGCAGGGGAAAAATGGGCGACCTGCATCACAAAATTATGCCGAAAACGGCACCGGGGGCAACGCTCGCTTCCGCGTCATGTTTCGGTTGCGGATCGGGACCAAAAAGTGGATTTTTGGCAAAGAACCCCGCCTGGGAACAATATCCGTCTTTGGAAAGGGGCCGGAGGGAGCTAGGAAAGAAGCATGCTTTTCGACTACCATATGCACACTCCCCTTTGCGGACACGCCACTGGACACCCCCGGGAATATGCGGCGGAGGCGATCCGCAAAGGCCTCGGGGAAATCGGATTTTCCGAGCACAATCCCATGCCGGAAAAGTTTGACGACTGGCGAATGAACCTTTCCGACTTTTCCCGATACCTCGAACTGTTGGAAGAGGCCCGCAAGGAGCATCCCCAATTACCCATCCGCTTAGGGTTGGAGTGTGATTTCATCCCGGGAAGGGAAGCCTGGGTGCGGCAACTCGGCCAAAAGGCGGATTTTGATTACCTGATTGGCGCGGTCCATTACATCACGCCGGACTGGGATGTGGATAACCCCTTGAAGCTCGACCGCTGGAAACAGCAACCGGTGGAGGAAGTCTGGACCCGCTATTTTCGGGCGCTCGCCCAGGCGGCGCAAAGCGGCCTTTTCGATTTTCTGGCTCATCCGGATCTGGTGAAAAAATTCGGGCACATCCCCAAGGGCGACCTTCTTCCTTATTATCGGGAGGCGTTGGATGCCATCGAGGCATCCGGCATGGTCATCGAAGTGAGCACGGCGGGGTTGCGCAAGGAAGTGGCTGAAATTTATCCTTCGCCAAAATTCCTGCAGGAGGCTTTTCGGCGAAAAATCCCCGTCCTGCTTTCCTCCGATTCCCACGCACCCGGGGAGGTAGGGCATGAATTTGCGAGGGCCCTCCAGTTGGTGCGGGAAACGGGATACCGCGAGCTGACCGCCTTTCGGAAAAGACAAAAAATCAAAATTCCCATTTCTTGAAAAAATCCGCTTTGGCACTGCTTTTCCTACTGCTGGGGGACCGGACCACCCGCGCGGATTGGTGGGAAGATCATCCCCATCCGGAAGAATGGGCGCAGGCAAGGGAATCCCTGGGGGAAGTCCTGCGGATGCAGCTCGCGAAGGAAGGTCCTTCGGGTTTGAGGCCTGAGGGGCCGGCGGAAAGGGAATTTCGGGTCTGGCAGTGGCTCGGAGAGTGGACTTATCTGAAGGGGGCATCCGCGAAGGATTTTTCCGAACTGGGAAAAAACGCGGAGCTGGTTCGGGCATACCTGGAGAATGCCCGGGCGGAAGACCGTCGCGCCGAGGCGCTGCAGATTCTTCTGGAAATGCAGGCCAAGGCGCCCGGGGAAGTCAAAGAACTGCCCCGCCTGGCTGTGGCCTTGGCCCTGGTCTTCGATCAGCCGATGCCCAGGAATTGGCCGCACCACCAGGTTCCTGTCCAAGCGGTCCCCAAAGTGGAGGTGGACCCGGTCGTACGCCTGCAAGAGATGGCCCTGCTCCAATCCAAGCGGAGGTATGCCTTCGACCTGCCGGATCTCACCGTGAGTGAACTCAAATTCCTGGTGGATCATCCCCTGCCGGATTCGGAAATGGAGTGGGCGAGGAAAAATGTGACCACCAGCCGAAGCTCATTCGACAAGGTTTTTGCCAGTATTCGCTACGATGATGCGCGCCTTCAGGAGGGGATGCTTATTTGGCCCTTTCCCGCCTACCGTCTTGCCGACATCAGGGAAAAGGGAGGGATTTGCGTTGATCAGGCTTATTTTGCGGCGATGGCTGGCAAGGCGAAGGGGTTGCCGACGCTGTTTTTCACCGGACAAGGGGACAGTGGCGGACACGCCTGGTTCGGCTACCTGGATGCCCCCGGCCGGTGGGTGACGGATTGCGGAAAATATGCCGAGGAAAATTATCCGGTGGGACAAGCCACCGATCCGCAGACGTGGAAACCAATCGCCGACACCGAGCTGGCCTTTCTGGCCAAGGGGCGGGAGAGATCGGACGGCTATCGTCAGGCAAAATTGTGGACGGATTATGCCGCTGCCATGGGCCCCGAGGCGGGAGGGGTTTTCCTGGAGGCCGCCCTGGCATCCCAGCCGGAATTCCTTGCGGCCTGGCTGACGAGGGCCGGCTGGATGGAAAAGGACGGCGTGGTGCAGGCCAGGGAGGAGTTTTGGAGGTCTTTTGTCAAACGGTTTGCCCGCTACCCCGATCTCAAGGTTTCCGGTCAGGAGAAACTTCTCGAGCTGGCCAAGGCAAGGGGGGACGCCCAGACCGCCAAGTCCCTTGAAAGGGAAATCCTGGTTCAAAACCGAACGAGGAGATTTGATCTCAGTATTGGGGCGACAGCCTCCCAGGTGGGGGAAAAAATCGAGGCCGGCGACTGGACCGGGGCGGAAACCGCCTATCGTCAGGCGTTACGGGAGTTTCGGGGGCAGAGCGGGGGACATCTTTTTTACGGCCTGGTCGCGCCTTTTGTGGAGACCGCCTTGGCCGAAGGACAGACCGGGGCGGCGCGGAATGCGCTGCAGGAGGCCAAGAGGGTCCTCAAGGCCGGAAAGGAGACCCTGGTGGGTCGGGCCTTGGCGAAGTTGGAGAGCCAGGTTAGGGAAGCCAAGCCGCCCGGCTGATCACTTTCGCTCGATTTTGGCGCCGAGAGCCCGGAGGCGCTCCTCGATCCGGCTGAAACCGCGGTCGATCTGTCCGATGTTGCGGATTTCCGACTCCCCCTCCGCGCAAAGCGCGGCGATGAGCAGTGCCATGCCGGCGCGGATATCAGGGCTGGCCAGCTTGGCGCCACGGAGCTTGTCGGAGCCAAGCACCACGGCGCGGTGGGGATCGCAGAGAATGATCCTGGCGCCCATCTCGAGGAGGCCGTCGACAAAGAAAAGCCGGGATTCAAAAAGCTTCTCGTGGATCAGAACCGTGCCCTTGCACTGGGTGGCGGTGACCAAGGCCACGGAAGTCATGTCGGCAGGGAAGCCGGGCCAGGGCGCATCGGCAATGTGAGGAACGGCGCCGCCGTACTCCTTTTCCACCTCCAGTTTCTGGTTTTTGGGAACCAGGATATCCTGACCCTCGACCTTTGTCTCGATGCCAAGACGGCCAAAGGTTTGCAAAATCATGCGGAGATGGTGGGGGGCGGCGTTCTTGATTTTTAACTCCCCGCCGGTGACAGCGGCCAGGGCCAGGAAGGAGCCGGCCTCGAGATAGTCGGGGCCGATCCGGTGGGTGGTTCCCTTGAGGGATTTCACCCCTTCGATCCTCAGGGTATTGGTGCCGATCCCCGAGATGTTCGCCCCCATCGCGTTGAGAAGGTTAGCCAAAGCCTGAACATGGGGCTCGCTGGCTGCGTTATGAAAGACGGTGGTCCCCTCGGCGAGGACGGCGGCACAGAGGCCGTTTTCCGTGGCCGTGACCGAGGCTTCATCGAGAAGGATGTCGGCTCCATGGAGTCTTTTGGCCTGAATTTTGATGCCGTCGCGCGTGTCGGAAATATCGGCCCCCAGGGCGGAGAAGATTTGAAGGTGGGTATCCAGTCGACGCCGTCCGATCCGGTCGCCGCCGGGACGGGGAAGGGTAACGGAACCGGTGCGGGCGAGCAGAGGACCGGCCATGGTGACGGAGCCGCGGAGGCGTGAGCCCAATTCAAACGGGATGGAGTTTTTCGGGGGCTGTTTAGCTTGGAGGGTGACGTTGCGACTGGCCTTGGTGGAGTCAGTTTCCGAAAAGGCGAGGCCCAGTTCGTTGAGGATGGTCTCCATGAGCCTCACATCGTCGATCTGGGGGACGTTCTGCAGGATCACCGGTTGGTCGGTCAGGCAAGCGGCGGCCATCAGGGGCATAGCCTCATTCTTGTTTCCCTGGGGTTCGATCTCCCCGTGGATGGGGCTTCCGCCCTGGACGAGGAAGCGACCGTTGGAGGGCGCAGACATCTCTGGAAACTGCCCCGACCGGTCGTTTTGGGCAATCCTGAGTCGGGCCACGAATCGTCCTACATTCCCAGGAAAGTGGGACGATGGGTGAATTCGGGGTTAAGGGGTTAAGGGGTTATGGGGCGGAGGGGTGGGAAACATCTTGGTATCCATGAAGAGTTGAATTTGGTTTTCCATGGAAAGTTGGAAAGTGAGGACGTGAAAAAGTGGGAAGGGGAGAACGTTGGAAGATGGGTGAGGGGGTAAAAAGCGGCGGGATTCGGTCAGGCCGAAGGCCAACCGATCCGGAGATTTGGGTCGATGAGGTCAAAGTGAAGATCGTTGGAAAGAATCCGTGCCTGATGTTGTTGGGCTTGGGCGGCCACCCAAACGTCGTGCCAGGGGATGGGGGTGCCTTTGGATTTGAGTCGGCGCCGAATTTCGGCGTAAAAGGAGGCCGTACTTGAGTCCACGGGGATGACTTGAAACTGTTGCTCCAGCTGATTTAGTTTTTCCTCATACAAAGCGCGCTCGCGGGATGCGAGGAGCCCAAAGCGATATTCCCCAAGGACCACGGGCGAAAGTCCGATGCGAGAAGCGGCGGACAGGGGTTGGGCAATCCCAGGGTCGCCATCCAGCCATGCGGAAAGTGCGTTGGTGTCAACGACTAGGTCCATCGGGCGGCATCGACCTGTTCAAACTCTTCGTGTATGAGGGCCTCGATTTTTTCGCGCTCGGCGTGCAGGTGGCGCATGGATCCGAAAAACTCCCTCCAGGGCAGGGATCCGCGGAGTGCTTCCCCCTTGGGGGTAAGCCGATCCTGCAGGACGCCCGTGACAAAGTCCTGAAGACTGAGGCCATGCTGGGCTGCTTCGGTTTGGGCCTGCTTGAGGAGTTGGTCGGGAATATTGAGGGTTGTTGTCACAGATTCAAATTAAGGGCAGGAGCGGCTTTGAGCAATCCCGAGACGGGCAACGAATCGTCCTACATTCCCAGGAAAGTGGGACGATGGGTCAATTCGGGGTTAA
The DNA here is from genome assembly GCA_002366885.1 of Verrucomicrobia bacterium UBA3063. GTDB lineage: Bacteria > Verrucomicrobiota > Verrucomicrobiia > Methylacidiphilales > Verrucolacustridaceae > Verrucolacustris. The sequence goes on along the minus strand of DFCD01000048.1, from coordinate 449 downwards.
GGGATTCAGGGGTTAAGGGATTAAGGAATTAAGGGGTGAGAAGGTTGCAAGGTAGGAAGGTCAGAAGGTTGTAAAGTGAGAAGCTGAGGAGATGAAAAAGGGGTCGAGGGGGGTGGGGGGAGGATGGTAGGGTGAACGGTTTATGAAAGTGCCGATGTTGGATTTGGTGGCGGAGCATGCGCCCTATCGGGCGGAACTCGTGGCGGCCTTCGAGAAGGTGCTGGATAGCGGTCGGTTCGTGCTGGGTCCGGAGGTGGAGGC
>DFCD01000048.1:0-129 GCA_002366885.1 Verrucomicrobia bacterium UBA3063 | reverse complement strand
GTGGATCGGGGTGCCCCACGCGATCGGGGTTTCGAACGGTTCGGATGCGCTTCTTTTGGCCCTGCAGGCGGTCGGGGTCGGGCCTGGGGACGAGGTGATTTGTCCAACCTTCACTTTTTTTGCGACGGC
>DFCD01000091.1:2876-5027 GCA_002366885.1 Verrucomicrobia bacterium UBA3063 | reverse complement strand
GCCGCCACCGCCACCGACCTCGCCCTCACCGTCACCCAACTCCTCCGCCGGCACAAGGTCGTCGGAAAATTCGTCGAATTCTTCGGCCCCGGCGCCGCCCGCCTCACCCTCCCGGATCGCGCCACCATCGCCAACATGGCCCCGGAATACGGGGCCACCATGGGCTACTTTCCCGTCGACGAGGAATCCCTCGCCTACCTCCGCGGCACCGGCCGCACGGAGGAACAGGTCAAACTCGTGGAGGACTACTTCCGCGCCCAGCATCTCTTCGGCATCGCGGAGAGAAAGGACGCCCTCGACTTCTCCTCCGTGGTCGAGCTGGACCTCGCCACCGTCAAACCCAGCGTCGCCGGCCCCAAACGCCCCCAGGACCGCATCGAGATCCCTGCCCTCAAGAATGCTTTCGGCAGCCTGCTCACCAAACCCGTCTCCGAGGGAGGCTATGGCAAAAACCACGGCGACCTCGCCAAAACCGCCCGGATCTCCATGTCCCCCGACGAACAGGAGATGATCGCGGATCGTCCGACGCCTGAACCTCACGTAAATTTAAACATAAACCATGGTGGCGCCACGCTCCGTCATGGTTCCGTCGTCATTGCCGCCATCACCTCCTGCACTAACACCTCCAACCCCTCCGTGATGCTTGCTGCCGGTCTCCTCGCCAAAAAAGCCGTGGAACGCGGCCTCACCGTCGACCCCACCGTCAAGGCCTCCCTCGCCCCCGGCTCCCGCGTCGTCTCCGACTACCTCACCGCCACCGGCCTCCAACCCTTTCTCGACCGGCTCGGCTTCAACCTCGTCGGTTACGGCTGCACCACCTGCATCGGCAACTCCGGCCCGCTCCCCGCCTCCGTGGAAAAGGCCGTCACGGAGCACGACCTCGTCGCCGCCAGCGTCCTCTCCGGCAACCGCAACTTCGAGGCCCGCGTCCACCCCTCCGTGAAGGCCAACTTTCTCATGTCCCCGCCCCTCGTCGTCGCCTTCGCCCTCGCCGGCCGGGTGGATCTGGATCTCTCCCAGGATCCCCTTGGCCTCGGCAGGGACGGGAAGGCCGTCTACCTCCGCGATCTCTGGCCCACCCGCGAGGAAATTGGCCGCGCCATGCAGTCCGCCCTCAAGCCCGAGGTCTTCCGCAAGCTTTACCGTGACTTCTCCAAGCAAAATCCCGCCTGGAACGAGATTCCCTCCAAACCCGGCCTCACCTACGCGTGGGACCGCAAGAGCACCTACATCCAGGAACCGCCCTTCTTTGAAAACTTCTCGCTGAAACCCTCACCCGTCGCCGCTATCGAAAACGCCCGCTGCCTCGGTGTCTTCGGCGATTCCGTCACCACCGACCACATCTCCCCCGCCGGCAACATCAAGAAAACCTCCCCGGCCGGCTCCTACCTCATCGCCGAAGGCGTCACCGCGGAGGACTTCAACAGCTACGGCGCCCGCCGCGGGAACGACCGCGTCATGACCCGCGGCACCTTCGCCAACGTCCGCATCAAAAATCTCATGCTCCCCGGCGTCGAAGGCGGCGTGACTCCCGACCTGCTCGACCCGAAACGGCCCCAGATCTCCATCTACGACGCCGCCCAAAAATACCGCCAGGCCGGCGTGCCTTTGATCATCCTCGCCGGAAAGGAATACGGCACCGGCAGCTCCCGTGACTGGGCCGCCAAGGGCACCCGGCTTCTCGGCGTCCGTGCTGTCATCGCGGAAACCTTCGAACGCATCCACCGTTCCAACCTTGTCGGCATGGGAGTCCTCCCCTGCACCTTTGCCGAGGGCGTCAACGCCCAGACCCTCAAGCTGGATGGAACGGAAACCTACTCGCTGGAAGGCCTCGGCTCACCCCCCAAACCGCGCGAGACCCTCACCCTTGTCGTGAAACGGGAAGACGGGAAGACGGAGAAAATCCCCGTCACCAGCCGCCTCGACACCCCCATCGAGGTGGAATACTACCTCCACGGCGGCATCCTCCCGTTTGTTCTCCGTCAACTGCTTCAGCGCTAAAGCAAATTGGCTGAAACCGAAAACGGGCGGCTTACAGCTTCCCTAGGATTTTCTTCTCCAGTTTGACGATATCCGCCGCGAACAGCCGGATCCCCTCGGCCAGCTTCTCCGTCGCCATCGCGTCCTCGTTGAGGAGAAAACGGAAGGTCT
>DFCD01000091.1:2629-2850 GCA_002366885.1 Verrucomicrobia bacterium UBA3063 | reverse complement strand
ATCTTGGCGGTTGAGGCTTTCAACTCCCCCAGCAACCCGGGGCTGATCGTCAGCAGGTCGCACCCCGCCAGCTCCACAATCTGCCCCATGTTGCGGAAACTCGCCCCCATCACCTCGGTCTTGTACCCGAATTTCTTGTAGTAGGCGTAGATCGTCCGGACCGACTGCACGCCCGGGTCCTCCGCCCCCCGATACTCCTTCCCCGTGCTCTTTTTGAACCA
>DFCD01000091.1:2029-2572 GCA_002366885.1 Verrucomicrobia bacterium UBA3063 | reverse complement strand
GTCAGGTTGCAGTTGATCCCCTCCTTTTGCAGGACCCGCGTCGCTTCCGCACCCTCCCACGTCGAGGCGATCTTGATCAGAATCCGTTCCTTGGGGATTCCCGCCGCCTGGTAAAGGCCGATCAGATGCCGGGCCTTGGCGATTGTCCCCTCCACGTCGAAGGAAAGTCGGGCGTCCACCTCGGTCGAGACACGCCCCGGAACGATTTTGAGGATCTCGCATCCGAACAGGATGAGCAGGCGGTCGATGATCGCCCGCGCCCGCTCCTCCCTCGACCCCGCCCCACCCTTTCCCTCGGCCACTGCCTTCTCCAGCAGGGGATGATAAGCCGGCATCTCCACCGCCTTTTCGATCAGCGTCGGGTTTGTCGTCGCATCCTGCGGCGCATACTGCTTCATCGAGGCAAAATCCCCCGTGTCCGCCACCACGGTGGTGAACTTCTTCAGCTGATCCAGCGTGTTTTCACTCATTTTATTCCCCCAGATGTTCGTTCAGCACCGGCACCAGCCGATCCTGAACCTTGCGGATCTTATCCTCTTCGTC
>DFCD01000091.1:1563-1950 GCA_002366885.1 Verrucomicrobia bacterium UBA3063 | reverse complement strand
CGGCACGCTTTCCCAAGCCGGCTTGTGCCTGACCTTCAGGTTCACCAGCTTTTGCGGGTAACGCCTCATCACCTTCCGCAACTGGCTCAGCGGCTGTCCCTTCCGCTTCATCAGATCCAGAATCTTCAGGGCGGACAGCAAACCGTCCCCCGCCGGCGAAACATCCGTGAAGAGCAGATGCCCGGAAGACTCCCCGCCCACCGAAAAGCCCCCTTCCCGCATCGCCGCCGCCACATACCGGTCCCCCACCGGCGTCCGCCTCACCTTTCCCCCTTTCGCCGCCATCGCCTCCTCCAACCCCAGGTTGCTCATCACCGTCACCACCACCGTCTTTCCGGAAAGCGTCCCCCGCTCCAGGGCATCCAACGCCGCCATGGCAATCACCTC
>DFCD01000091.1:515-1457 GCA_002366885.1 Verrucomicrobia bacterium UBA3063 | reverse complement strand
CCTCCACCTCCGCACCCAACCCCCTCAGGATTTCCGGGGTCGTCCGCCAGGCCGCGCCGTTGGCCGCATCGACCATGACCTTGACTCCCTTCAGCGTGAACCCCGCGCCAAATCCGGCCAGGAGCTTTTTTCGGTAGGACTCCAGCGATGCCGGGGTGCAGGAAAAATCGACACCCCCGGGCTGAGCGCCGGGTCTGGGCGGATTTTCCAGATCCAGCAAAGCCTCGATCTGCTCCTCCTCGGCATCCTCCAGCTTCCGGCCATCGGCCCGGCAGAACTTCAGGCCGTTGTCCCCGGCGGGATTATGCGAGGCGCTCAGGATCGCCCCCGCACAGGCCCCCACCACGGGCACGATCATCGCCGCGGCACCGCTCGGCATCACCCCCACCCGCACGACGGACAGCCCGGACGCCTCCAACCCCGCGGCGAGCGCCGCCTCCAGCGCCGGTCCCGACCCACGCGTGTCCCGCGCCACCAGAACCTTCCCTCCCGGATGATCCTTTGCGAAAAACTTGCCGGCCGCCGCACCCACCGCCGCCACAAACTCCGGCGTCATCGGCACCTTTCCCGCCCGACCCCGGATCCCGTCCGTGCCGAACCAACGCCGCACTCCCATCAGCGCAGCCCCATCCTCATGGTGACAACAATCGACTGCAGTACCCCCCAGGTCACCGCCGCCAGCGTCAGACAGATGGCGGTTCGCCAGACCCTCCGGACCAGCCCCCGGGGACCTCCGCTCGGCCTCAAAAATCCCCGCATCAGCCCGCCCACCCAGGAAACCCCCTCGCCGCCACTCACCAGAAGCTCCGTCAACCGTTGCCGGGCCGCGTCGACTTCCAGCGGCCTTTCCATCACCCCCTGGCGACAGATCGTCAGCTGCCCGCTCTCCTCGGAAAGCACCAGCACCACGGCATCGCTTTCCTCCGTGAGCCCCAGGGCCGC
>DFCD01000091.1:0-494 GCA_002366885.1 Verrucomicrobia bacterium UBA3063 | reverse complement strand
ACCGCCCCGTCATGCAGCGGGGTCTTGTTGAAGAAAATCGTGGAAAGCAACTCCTCCGAAACCTGCCCGTAGACCGGAACCCCGGATTCCAACACCGGCTGGGGAAGGCTCGACTGCTCGAAGACGATCAGCGCCCCGTACTTCCGCTCCTGGAGCTCCGTCACCGCCTGGATCACCTCCTCGATCACCAGGGACTGCCGCTCCGCATGGAAGGTGAAGCCGCCCGCCCGGCCGATCTCCGCCAACGCCCGCCGGATTTCCGGCTGGAACAGGATCAAAAACGCCAGCACCAGCACGGAGACAAAAGCCTGCAGGAGGAAACTCAGCACCCGCAGCTCCAGGAAACGGGAGGCGAACAGCGCCACGAAAAAAACCAGCAGGAATCCGCTCAGCACCTTCGCCCCCTGCGTGCGCCGCAGGAGCTTGTAGCCGTAGTAGAAAACCCCCGTCAGGAGCAGGATCTCCACCACCCCCTGCCAGCGCAGATCGCGGAA
>DFCD01000100.1:19003-19146 GCA_002366885.1 Verrucomicrobia bacterium UBA3063 | reverse complement strand
CGATTCAAAGAAGTGGCGGAGACGGCAATCCATCCGGGGGGCTAGCTCGGCCTCAAGGGAATCGAGCGTGAGTATGGTATTCCTTAATTTTTCCTTCCAGGCGGCCTGCGTTGAGGAGGATCCACCCTGACCGACGACTTCCA
>DFCD01000100.1:13026-18959 GCA_002366885.1 Verrucomicrobia bacterium UBA3063 | reverse complement strand
GTTTTCGGGGTGTCGAATGCTTGAGTCGGAGGGGGCGGGGATTTAGGAAGGAAAGATGGCAGAGACGAAGGGCAAAGTTGCGGTCCTAGCCGGCGACGGAATCGGTCCGGAAGTTATGGAGGCGACCCTGAAGGTGGCGGAGGCAGCGGAGGTCAGTCACGGCTTCCGTCTGGAGTGGAAAAGGGGGCTGGTCGGCGGGGCGGCGATTGATGCGACCGGGAAGGCCTTGCCCGAGGACACGGTGGAGCTTTGCCGGTCCTCCACCGCGGTGCTGTTCGGTAGCGTCGGCGGGCCCAAGTGGGAATCCTTGCCGCCGAACGAGCAGCCCGAGCGGGCAGCCTTGCTGCCTTTGCGGAAAATTTTTGGCCTCTACGCGAACCTGCGCCCGGCGGTGCTGTACCCGGAGCTGACCGGTTGCTCGCCCCTGAGGCCCGAGCGCGTGGCGGGAGGCTTTGATGTCCTCGTGGTGCGGGAGTTGACCGGCGGGCTTTATTTCGGCCAGCCGAAGGAGACGGTAAAGAAAGGATCCGGCGAGCGGGCGGTGGACACGATGGTGTACGAGACGCACGAAATCGAACGAGTGGCGGAGGTCGCGTTCCGGGCGGCCGCGGGAAGGAAAAAGCAGGTGACCCTGGTGGACAAGGCCAACGTGCTGGAGAGCAGCCTGCTTTGGCGCAAGACGGTGAAAGGGATCGCCGCGAGGCATCCCGGCATCGCCCTGGATTTTATCTACGTTGACAACGCGGCGATGCAGCTGGTGCGGGATCCGGGGAGATTTGACGTCCTGCTCTGCGAAAACCTCTTCGGGGACATTTTGAGCGATGAGGCGGCGGCGGTGGCCGGATCCCTGGGCATGCTGCCCAGCGCCTCGCTGGGGCAGGGGAATTTCGGATTATACGAGCCGGCGGGGGGATCGGCCCCGGATATCGCGGGCAAGGGGATCGCCAACCCAATCGCCCAGATCCTTTCCCTGGCCATGATGCTGGAGATGAGTTTGGAAAACCGGCCGGCGGCGGAATCGATCCGCGGGGCGGTGGCGGGGGCCATCCGGGACGGGTGGCGAACCGGCGACATTGCGGCCCCGGGGGAGAAGAGCGTGGGTACCCGGGAAATGGCGGGGGAGATCGCCCGCAGGGTCGCCTCCCGCGGGGCAAAGGGGTAGACAGGAACCATGCCCTCGACCCTTTTCGAGCTGATGCGGCTGGGCGGGCCCATCATGTGGGTCATCCTTGGAGCCAGCATCGTGGCCATTGCGGTTTTTCTCGAAAGAATGTTCGAGTACCGGCGGATGGGGGTGCCGCTGGACCCGTTTCTCGACGGGATCCAGGCGTTGGTCAGGGAGAAACGCTTCACGGAGGCGCTTGAGCGCTGTGACGAGGCTCATGGGCCCGCAGTTCGGGTGGTGCAGGCGGCCCTGCTGAAAAGGGATTTGCCCCTGAGCGACCTGCGGGAGGCCCTTCAGGAGGTGGCGCAACTCCAGGTGCCCCGACTGGAGAAGAACCTGTCGATTCTTGCCACGGTGGGTTATGTCTCCCCGTTGCTGGGTCTGCTGGGCACGGTGACGGGCATGATCCGGGTGTTTCAGACCGTCAACATGGCGCGGGGCACGGTGCCGGTCGGGGAATTGGCGGGAGGGATCTGGGAGGCCCTTTTGACGACCGCGGGCGGGTTGGTGGTGGCAATCCCCGCCTATGTGGCCTACAACTTTCTCGCCTCGAGGATGAATGCGACGGTCCAGGACATGGAGCGGGCGGGGATCGAGATGATCCAGATCCTCAAGGAGGGCGGGAGGAGTCGCTCCACCGCCGTGGTCACGCCGGTGACCACCGAGCCCCGGACGGAAAAACCGCCGGCATGAAGGTGCGGACCAGCGTCCGGATCCTGCGGGGGCCGCTGGACGTGGCGCCGCTGGTGGACGTGATCCTGTTGCTGCTGATTTTTTTCCTGCTGACGTCCAGCTTTGTGTTTCAGCCGGGAATCGTGATTGACCCCCCCACGGCGGGTCAGTCCAAGGGAGGGGTTACCGACACCCGGTATGTGATCACGGCGACGGCGGGGCTGAAGCCGCAGATTTTTTTCAACGACCGGGCCATCGACCTGGCAAAATTGCGGGTGGAACTGGCCCGGATCGCAAAGCTGGAACCGCGCGCGGCGGTGGTCATCCGGGCGGACCGGGAACTGCGCCACGGCGTGGTCACCCAGCTGCTCGACGTCGTTGTGCAGAACGGGCTTTCCGCGGTGCTGGCCTCCAAGTCTGAGGAGTCGGGAAAATGAGGTTCGGCTTGGCGGGGCCGTTGACCCGTCCCGGCCGGCAGTTGGCCGGATTCCTGATCCTTTCCCTTGGCGCGCATGCGGCCGCCTTTTCCCTGTTCCGCGATCCCGGGGATTTTGCCCCGATTCCCCCCCCTAGCCCGGGACAGGTGGTTCTGGTTTCCGAGGCGGAGCTTCCCGCGGGATATGCGCACATTTTTGATCCGTCCGCGATCGTCTATCCGCAGGGGCCCCCGTCCCGTTTGGCGGCACCGGTTTTCCTGCCGTGGCAGGATGCCGCCTGGGTGGGTCAACCCACCGCTGAGCTTCCCCCTTTCCGGTCTTTTCGCCTCGGAGCGGATGCGCCCCTGGCGGTCCGGGCCGAGCAGGCCCTGGGGGAGGACTGCGTCTTTTCCCTTTTCCGGGCTCCGGCTCCCCGGGACCGGGTGGTGGCGGCAACATGGCATGAGATCATCGGGGACCTCAAGGACCGGAAACCCAGCGCCAAGCTGGATCTTCCGGGAATGAAAAGCGCCAGCGCGCTGGAACCGACCACCGCAAGAATCGGGGTGGACGAGGACGGCGCGGTTCGTTTTGTGTTTCTGGAGGGTACCTCGGGGGATCCCGCCGTGGACCGTGAGGCCTCCAACCTGTTGCGGTCCTGGAGGTTTGAGCCTGCTCCCGGGCGTTGGGTGGAGTGGGGGCGGGTGCGGATTCTTTGGAGGGTGGATCCCCCGGGAGAGGAAAAGCCTTGAACCTGAGTCCTTCACAACTTCTTTTCGGATACCTGTGTCTTTTTCTTGGCATCGTTTTTGTTTTGTGGATGTTTGGCGGATGGCAAGCCTCCCGTCTTTTCCGGCGTCACCGCGAAACCGTTTCCTGTCCCTGCTGCGGGGCGCGCAATCCCCGCGAACACGCCTGGCACACGCTGCGTTGCCGTCGCTGCGGCGCCCGGCACCCCGTGCTACCCCCGTCCTCTGAAAGGAGCTGAACCATGGGCATGTGGATAGGAAGGAACCGGAAAGCGCGCGTCACCTACGGATTTGACGAGATTGCCCTTGTCCCCGGGGATGTGACCGTCAACCCGGCGGAGGTGAACACGGATTTCTCGATCGGCAGGCATACCTTCCAGGTGCCGATCCTTGCCTCGGCGATGGACGGTGTGGTGGACGTGAAGTTTGCGGTGGCGATGGGAAAAATGGGCGGCTTGGCGGTGCTCAACCTCGAAGGGGTGCAGACGCGTTATGAAAATCCCGCCGACGTCCTTGCGCAGATCGCCAAGGCCGACAAGGACACCAGCACCCACCTGATCCAGAAGATGTACATCCCGGCGATCAAGGAGGAGTTGATCGCCAAACGGATCAAGGAGATGAAGAAGGCCGGAATTGTCGCGGCGGTTTCCTCGATCCCCCAAAAAGCGGAGAAGTACGGTGCCATCGCCCAGAAGGCCGGTGCCGACATTTTTGTGGTCCAGTCAACGGTTTCGACGGTCCGGCATATTTCCTCGGAGTACAAGACGCTCGACCTGGCCAAGTTTTGCAAAACCATGAAGATCCCGGTGGTGGTGGGGAACGCGGTGACGTACGGGGTGAGCCTGGAACTGATGGAGGCGGGAATTTCCGGCCTGCTGGTCGGGGTGGGACCCGGGGCGGCCTGCACCACCCGAGGCGTTTTGGGACTGGGGGTGCCGCAGGTGACTGCGACGGTTGACTGCGCCGCGGCCCGCGATGCCTACCACAAAAAGACCGGCCGTTATGTCCCCATCATCACCGACGGCGGGATGAACAAAGGCGGGGATATCTGCAAGGCGTTCGCCTGCGGGGCGGACGCGGTAATGATCGGTAGCGCGTTTGCCCGGGCCGAGGAGTCCCCGGGCCAAGGCAACCACTGGGGCATGGCCACGCCCCACGCCAACCTGCCGCGCGGAACGAGGATCAAGGTGGGGGTGACGGGAAGCCTCCGGCAAATCCTCTTCGGGCCGGCAACCCTGGACGACGGCTCGCAAAATCTGGTCGGCGCCATCGTCACCTGCATGGGGAACGTGGGCGCAAAAACGATCCGGGAGTTTCAGGAGACGGAGATCATCATCGCCCCCTCCATCAAAACGGAAGGGAAACTTTTCCAGACGGTGCAGGGTGTCGGCATGGGAACGCGCTGATTCCGGCCCGCGGAATCCGCACTCGATTAGGTGGAAAGATGAAGATGAAGGGAGCTTAGGATCTCCAGGAGAAGACAATTAGGTTTTCTTAATCTTAATCCTGCCCCTTCATCGAGCTGAGCGAAGCTCAGCCTTTGTGGGAACCGTCGCAGAAGGGGAGATTTTTGGATTTACCGCAGCCACAAGCCCAGACAGGGCCGTCTTTCTCCACTTGGACGGCATGCGGGGCTTTGCCCGAGCCCTTATGGGACCCGTCGCAGTAGGGAGGATTTTTGGTCTGACCGCAGGTGCAGAAGAAAAGGGTTTGCCCGGCCTTGGCGTCAACTTTGTAGGGGAAGGATTGCCAAGTCATATCTTCACGATTGATGAACGAGAAAGAAAAACAAGAGGAAACGTTCGTTGAGGTTTACGTTTACGTTTGGGAAAACAAAAAAACAGTCTAGGTAGGGCCGGCTTTGCGGGCCGGCCGCGGTTGCCACACCAAGGCAACCCTACCTTGATTTATACCAGTCGAGCAGTATGCGGGTGGGGGTGTTGAGCTTGAGCTGGTAGCACTCTTTGAGGGTGCACCAGCGGTAATCGTCGGCCTCCGGGTTGAGGGTGACTTTTTTTTGGGAGGTTTTGGCAAGGTAGTTGAGAAGAACGAAGTGGGCAGGTTTGTAAAACTCCCTGGAGCGGATGCAGTCCTGGGCCAAGGCAAACTCAATCCCGGTGATCTTCAGGCCGGTCTCCTCGAGGATTTCCCGTTTTAGCGCCTTCTCGGCGGATTCAGCCGGCTTGATCTTGCCGCCCGGGATGCCCCAAAGGCCGGACCATTTCAGGGTGTGGAGCATAAGAAGTTTTTTGTCCGGACCGACAATGAGGGCGCCCACGGTAGGGGTTGGGGGAAGTGGCTCGGGAACGGAGTGACGCTTGAGGATCTCCGCCACGGCGAACATATCAGGTGCAATGTGGTCAGGCAGGGCCTTCTGGAGTTTGGGGAGGGAGTCGTAACCGGTGAGGACGGCACAGGAGCGGACGCCACCGTGGCGGGCGGTGGCGATGTCGTGCTCCATGTCGCCGACAAAGAGGGTCTCCTCCGGGCGGAGCTTGTGGTCCTGAAGGATGCCATGGATGGCATCGCGTTTGTCGGGAACGCCGGCGTAGGCCTCCCGAAAGAAGTGGCTCACGCCGAGGCGCCGGGCCTGATCCTCAAAATCCGCCTCGTGGACGGTGCTGAGGAGGAACACCGAAAGGTCCTGCGAGTGGCAGTATTCGAGGATGTCGCGGGCGCCGGGAAGAAGGGAGACCGAGTGGTGGAGTTCCCGGAAAACCTCGCGAAAAATCTTTTCCAGCTCCCCGATGGGAGCGTGGGGAATGTGCTCTTTATAAAAGCCCTCGTAGGGCAGGTAGAACTTTTCCCGGAAAGTCTGGCGATCAAAAGGGGGTTTGCCGTGGGCGGCAAAGACCCGGTTGGTGGCCTCCAGAACGGGGGTAAGGTCGTCGACGAGGGTGCCGGACCAGTCGAAGATAAGATTGCGAATCA
>DFCD01000100.1:0-12967 GCA_002366885.1 Verrucomicrobia bacterium UBA3063 | reverse complement strand
AGGAGTGGTAGTCTTGGAGGGCGCGGACGGAGAGACCATGTTGGCGGAGGGAGCGGATGCCCTCGAGGCTGGCCTCGGCGGCGGCGATGGTGGTCATGACGGGGATCCGCTGGGCCAGGGCGCAGGTGCGGATCTGGACCTCCTCGCTGCGGGCGACGGCCCCGGCTGGCGTGTTGATCACCAGGGTGATTTCCCGGTTTTTCATCAGGTCGACCACGTTGGGGCGCCCCTCGGAGAGTTTGAGAAGGGGGGTGACGGGAATACCGGCATCGGCCAACTGGCGGGCGGTGCCTTTGCTGGAGACGATGCGGAAGCCCAGTTCGTGCAAGCCCTTGCCCAGACGGACGGCGGAGGCTTTGTCGCTGTCGCGGACGCTCAGGAAAATGGTTCCGGAGAGGGGTAGGCCCGGTTGGGCCGCCATCTGACTCTTGGCGTAGGCGAGGCCGAAGGACTTGTCGATGCCCATGACCTCGCCGGTCGATTTCATTTCCGGGCCGAGGAGGATATCAGTGCCGGGGAACCGCGCGAAGGGAAAGACGGCCTCCTTGACGGAGAAGTGCGAGGGGACGATCTCCGAGGTGAAGCCCAGTTCGCGCAGGGTCTTCCCGGACATTACCCGCGCGGCGATCTTGGCGAGGGGCTTGCCGATCGCCTTGCTAACGAAGGGAACGGTGCGTGAGGCCCGGGGATTTACCTCGAGCACGTAGACCGTGCCTTTCTGGACGGCGAACTGGATATTCATCAGTCCCCGCACTCCCAGTTCCCGGGCGAGCGCAAGGGTGGCGGAACGGATCTCGTCGATGACCTTGGGGGGCAGGGAATAGCTGGGAATGACACAGGCGCTGTCACCGGAATGGACGCCGGCCTGTTCAATGTGTTCCATGACCGCGCCAATGACCGCGTCCTGGCCGTCGGCGACACAGTCGACATCCACCTCGGTGGCGTCCTCGAGGAACCGGTCGAGCAGGACGGGGCGACCCGGGGCGACCTCGGTGCACTCGTGCATGTAGTTGCGCACCTCCTCCTGCGAGTAGACGATACGCATGGCCCGGCCGCCGAGGACAAAGGAAGGGCGGAGAAGAAGCGGAAACCCAATCTTTTGGGCGATGGCGACGGCTTCCTCAGCGTTGGTGGCGGTGCCGTTGGGTGGTTGGCGGAGGCCGAGTTTGTCGAGAAGTGCTGAAAAAAGTTTCCGGTCCTCGGCGCGCTCGATGGCTTCCACCGGGGTGCCGAGGATGCGCAGGCCGGCGGACTGCAGTTCCGAGGCGAGGTTCAGGGGGGTCTGGCCACCGAACTGCAGGATGACGCCACGGACGAGGTCGTCCTTGTTCTCTGCCCGGTAGATGTGGATGACGTCCTCGGCGGTGAGGGGCTCGAAATACAGTTTGTCGGAGGTGTCGTAATCGGTGGAGACGGTTTCGGGGTTGGAGTTAACCATGATGCTTTCGAAGCCGTCCTCGCGCAGGGCGAAGCTGGCGTGCACGCAGCAGTAATCGAACTCGATGCCCTGACCGATCCGGTTGGGGCCCCCGCCGAGGATGAGGATCTTCGGTTTGCTGGTGGGGCGGGATTCGTCGTCGTCGGCATCGTGGGTGGAGTAGTAGTAGGGGGTATGGGCCTCAAACTCCGCAGCGCAGGTGTCGACAAGGCGGTAGGTGGGGAGCAGGCCCTGTTTTTCCCGCCAGGCCCGCACGGTCCGTGCCCGGGTGAGGAGTTCGCCTTCTGGGCCGGGGAGGAGGCGGGCGAGGTCGAGGTCGGACAAGCCGGCCGAGCGGGCCTCGTGGAGGAGGGCGAGACCGGCCGGGTTGCCGAGCCAGGATTCCTTCTCGAGGTTGCGGGCGATCTCGGTGATCTCGCGAACATTGTCGAGAAACCAGGGGTCGATGGCGGTGATCTGGTGGATCTTTTCCACGGTCCAGCCCCGGTTGAAGGCATGGCTGAGATACCAGAGCCGGGCCGGATGGGGTGTCCGGAGCAGGTTGGTCAACTCGTCTTCGGGGACGGGCGGGGTGCGGGAGCCGAGATCAAGCCGGCCCTCTTTCCCCTTGAGATCAAGGGAGCGGAGGGCCTTCATAAAGGATTCGCGGAAGGTGCGGCCGATGCCCATGGCCTCGCCGACGCTTTTCATGGAAGTGGTCAGGACGGGCTCGGCACCGGGAAACTTCTCGAAAGTGAAGCGGGGGATCTTGGTGACGACATAGTCGAGGGTCGGTTCAAAAGAAGCGGGGGTTTCCCGGGTGATGTCGTTCTTCAGCTCGTCGAGGGTGTAACCGACGGCCAGCTTGGCGGCGATCTTGGCGATGGGGAACCCGGTCGCCTTGGAGGCGAGGGCGGAGGAGCGGGAGACGCGGGGATTCATCTCGATCACGACCATCCGGCCGGTTTTCGGGCAGATGGCGAACTGAATGTTGGATCCGCCGGTCTCGACGCCGATCTCCCGGATGACGGCAAAGGAGGCGTCCCGCATGCGCTGGAATTCCCTGTCGGTGAGGGTCTGGGCGGGGGCGATGGTGATACTGTCGCCGGTGTGGACGCCCATGGGATCGAAATTCTCGATGGAGCAGATGATGACGCAGTTGTCGGCCCGGTCGCGCATCACCTCCATCTCGTACTCCTTCCAGCCAAGCAGGGACTCCTCGACGAGAATTTCCGAGGTGGGGGAGGCGTCGAGGCCCTTGGCGGCGATGGCCTCGAACTCCTCCCGGTTGTAGGCGATGCCGCCGCCGGTGCCGCCGAGGGTGAAGGCGGGGCGGATGATAAGGGGAAAGGTGCCGATCCTGGCCATGGCGGTGCGGGCCTCGTCGATGGTGTGGGCGGTGACGGACCGGGCGCACTCCAGGCCGATTTTTTCCATGCAATCCTTGAACAACTGGCGGTCCTCGCCCTTGCGGATGGCCTCCACCTGGGCGCCAATCAGCCTGACGTTGTGGCGGGTGAGTGCGCCGGAGGCGTGCAGGGCCATGGCGGTGTTGAGGGCGGTCTGGCCGCCGAGGGTGGGGAGCAGGGCGTCCGGCTTTTCCCGGGCGAGGATATGTTCGACCACCTCCGGGGTGATTGGCTCGATGTAGGTGCGGTCGGCGAACTCGGGATCGGTCATGATGGTGGCCGGGTTGCTGTTCACGAGGATGACGCGGTAGCCCTCCTCCCGGAGTGCCTTGCAGGCCTGGACGCCGGAGTAATCGAATTCGCAGGCCTGACCGATGATGATGGGGCCGGATCCGATGATCAGGATCGAGTGGATATCGGTCCGGCGGGGCATAAAGGGGAACTTTATAGCCTCAAAAGACGGATTGAAAGTTGGTAGATGAAAGAGGGGAGATCGGGGCTGGGAGTATTTGGTAGATAGAAGTCAGGGAAGGCCCGAGCGGAGGACCTAGCCACGAGGGAAAAAGAAGTTCAGGGCCTCGGCGATGCCGGTGCCGCCGGGGGACTGGGCGAGGTAACCGCCCTCCCTTCCGACCTGGGCGAGCACTTCCGGGTGGGAGTTGGAGGGGCAGGCGAGGTAGTGCCCGTACCGGCGGGTCAGCATGGAAAGGTCGTTGAGGTTGTCACCGGCGACGAAGGTGGAACCGGGCCCGAGATCCAGCAGGGTCTGGACGTGGCCCAGGCAGGAGCCCTTGTGGTAATCGGCGTGGGCGAAGCGGAAGTAGGGGCCGTTGCGGACGGTCAGAATCTCGGGACGGTCTTTGAGGATCTCCTGCACCATTTTTTCGGCATGGGCGATTCCGTCCGGGGTTTCCACGACGAGCCCGATGGCGCCGACATCGGGAATCACGGTGACATCCTCGTGGGACCCCACCTCCTTCTCGATCCGTTCCAGAATGGCGCCATGGCGACCGAAAAGAGCCTCGTGAGCCTCGGTGCAGGTGCGGTTCCACTCCTCGAGGGGATAGGCTTCCTTGTCCTTCACACGGTGGATCTCCCTTTCCACGGTGACGATCCATTCGGGAAAGAGGGGGGCATGGTGTCCTCCCAGGGCTTCCCGCAGTCCCTCCCAGGAGCGTCCGGTGGCCACGGCCCAGGAGACGGTTCCCATTTTCCGTGCGGATTGCAGCCAGTCGAAAAATCCCGGGGCGAGGGGCGCGGAAGGATCCTCGGTGGTGAGGGTGCCGTCGAAGTCGGTGCAGACAAGCAGGGGCTTCAATGCGGGAGGTTCAGTTCGTAGTGAAGCGCGGCGGCCACAAAGATCGATGCGGTTTCCGAGCGAAGGACGAGCGGTCCGAGGGAGGCGGGGCGGAACCCCGAAGCGCGGGCGCGACCGGTTTCCGCCGGGGTAAAATCCCCCTCGGGCCCAATCAGCACGTCAAAAGCGGAG
This sequence comes from Verrucomicrobia bacterium UBA3063, assembly GCA_002366885.1. Classification (GTDB taxonomy): domain Bacteria; phylum Verrucomicrobiota; class Verrucomicrobiia; order Methylacidiphilales; family Verrucolacustridaceae; genus Verrucolacustris. Next base: position 8,652 of record DFCD01000100.1, on the reverse strand, counting down.
ACGGCCGCCTGTTGCTTGGCATCAGCCACGAGAGAGGAAAGGGGACGGGCCTCGGGCTGCAGGGACCCGATGATCCGCGCCACTGCCGGGGCCGGTTCCGGGGCCGCCAGAAAGGAGTCCAGGGAAACGGCTTCTGGGATCCTGGGGAGCCAGTTCTGCCCGGACTGCTTGCAGGCGGCAAGGGCGATGGACTGCCAGCGGGAGGAAATCCGCTTTTCGCCCTCGGGCCGGGAGACCGACCGCTCCGAGGAAATCGGCCAGATTTCCGATACTCCCAACTCGGTGAGTTTTTGGATGAGCAGTTCCATTCCGGCGGGTTTGATCAGGGCCTGACCGAAGCGGATCCTGCAGGAGGGGGGAGGGTTTCTGGTGATGGAAAGAACCTCAAAGCCGACGTTTTCGTTCCCGGTGGAGGTCAGGCGGACACGGGCTTCCGTGCCCCTGCCGTCAAAAACGGCGGCGGAGTCACCGGAACGAAGGCGGAGGACATGGAGGGCGTGATGGGATTCCTCGGGGGAAAGCCACCCGGAGGCGATTTCGGGCTGGTAGAAGCGATGGCCGGGCACGGGTTAACCCTGGAAAAGCTTGCGGGCTTTTTCGAGAAAGGAGCTGTGCTCGGGGTGAGTGGACTCGTCGCAAAGCCGGAAGAAATTCTCCAGGGCCTGTTTCTGTGCGGAATTCAGATTTTTGGGGATCTCCACGCGGATGCGCACGTGAAGATCGCCACGGCCTCGGCCGGAGAGCAAGGGGACGCCCTGGCCGCGGAGGCGGAAGACCTTGTCCGAGGAGGTTCCCGCAGGAATTTTCACGTGCAACTCCCCGTCCAGGCCGGGAACACGGATATCCGCGCCGAGGGCAAGCTGGGCAAACGAGACGGGCACCTCGCAATAAAGATCGTCCTCCTGGCGTTCAAAAACGGGATGGCTACGCACGGAAAGGACCACATACAGGTCGCCGGATGTCCCGCCGCGGGTACCTGACTCTCCCTGTCCGGGCGAGCGGAGGCGTGAGCCCGTGTCGACCCCCGCGGGAATTTTCAATTTGATGCGGGTGTTTTGTTCGGCTCGCCCTTCGCCGTGGCAGTGTTTGCAGGGATGTTCGATGGTCTGACCGGTTCCACCGCATTTTGGGCACGGCTGGGCGATGGAAAAGAAACCCCGGTTGATGGCCACCTGTCCCTGGCCCCGGCAGGTGGCGCAGGGGGCGGCCTTGGAGCCCGAAGCGGCGCCGGTTCCGTCACAATGGGAACAGGGAGCGGGACGGCGGATGGTGATTTCCTTTTCACATCCGCGCACCGCCTCAAGAAAATCGATCTCGAGGTCGTAGCGGAGGTCGGCCCCCTGGTTGGAACGTCCACCGCGACCCCGGCCCCTTCCCCCGCCGCCGAAGGCATCCTCGAAAATATCCCCGAAAATTGTGCCTCCGAGGCCGCTGGAGCCGAAGGCCTCGCGAAAGAGGTCGAACGGATCGTGAAAACCCCCGCCCGCCATGCCGCCTCCCGGGGCAAAGGCACGGTGGCCAAAGCGGTCGTAGGCATCCCTTTTCTGCGGGTCGGACAGGGCCTCGTAGGCCTCCCCGATTTCCTTGAATTTTTCCTCCGCCTTTTTGTCCCCCTTGTGTTTGTCGGGGTGATGCTGGAGCGCAAGTTTCCGGTAGGCCTTTTTAATTTCCTCGGCGGTGGCGGTGCGGGCAACCCCGAGCACCTCGTAGTAGTCCCTTTTGGAGGCCACGGATCAGGCGTCCGGGGCGGCCGGGCCGGGCGGGGCCACGGTGACGACGCTGGCCGGGCGGAGGAGGCGGTCGCCCAGTTTGAAGCCGCGACGCCTCTGGTGCAGGACGGTTCCTTCCGGCTTTCCCGGGGCGGGTTCGGTGCCGATGGCCTCATGGAGGTGGGGATCGAAGGGTTTGCCGAGGGCCTCGATGGCGGTGACCCCATGGTCAGTGAGGAAACGCTCGAATTGACTCTGGATCAGGCGGAGGCCGGAAATGACCGAGGCGACGTCCTTGGCGGAAGTGGCGGCCTGAAGTCCCAACTCGAGGTGATCGAGCAGGGGTAGAAGATCGGAGAGGATCGACTGGTTGGCATACTTCAGGGACTCCTCCTTCTCCCTGGTCAAACGCTTGCGGGAATTTTCAAAATCGGCACGGACGCGGAGAAGTTGTTCCTTGAGGGCGTTGATTTCCGCGCCGGCATCCGGCTGCGCTTCCGGAGCCTCGTCGCTGGCGGCGGGGCGACCATCGGGCAGGACGATTTGCGGGTCGTCCGGGGCGGATCCGGGATTTCCGGGATTGTGGGAGTGCTTGGCTTTCATGTTTTTAGGCTGGAAAAATCACCTGGATAAGATGCAAAAGTTATTTCCTGGAAAGGGGATGTCAACAGGACGGGATGTGTTCCGCTCGTTTCTCCCCAGGGAAAACCGGGGGAAAAATGGGCAGGGGTTACTGTTCGGACCAGAGGAAGTGGCGGTTGCGGAGGTCGTTGATTTTACGGGCGAAGGCGGCCTGGTTCGGGCCACCGGCGTTTTCGAGGATCCTGTAAATGGCGAGGGCTCCCTTAAAATCGCCCCGTTTTTCCTGGATTTTGGCGGCTTCCGCTCCGGCACGGGCGAACCAGAGGTATTCCGGCTGGGACGAGTCAGGGTTGGCGCCGAGCCTGCCGTAGAGGACGTCGAGGTAAGCCTGCAGGGCTTCATCCTCGCGGCCGAGTTGTTCGAGGGATCTTCCCCGGATGAAGCCGGCCTCGTTTTTGTCGGCGGCATCGGCGGCCGGGCTCTTCAGCAGGGACTCCGCGGTGACCACCGCCCGTTCCAAGCTGCCCCGGTCGGTGTTGCCGAGGGCAAATTCACAGGCGAGGCGGCGCTTGCTGATTTCCACCCAGGGGCGTTGGTTCGGTGCGCGATTGGCGAGCAGGGAATTGGCAATGAGCAGGCCGCCGGCATAGTCCCCGGCGGCGCGGCAGGCGTCGATCTCAGCTAGACGCGCATCGGTCCGCAGGGCTGAGTTTTCGGGAAGGGAGCGGAACAGCCGGATCGCCTCCTCGGGATTACCGAGGGCGAGTGCGCTCAGGCCGGCGTAGTAGAGCGCGTTGTCGGCCAGGGGATCCTGGGGAAACTTCTGGGCCATTTCCCGGAAGGCGGTGAGGGCTTCCCCGTGGTTTTTTTCCTCGAAATGGGTTTGTGCGATCTGGAAGGAAAGGGCGGGGGCGAGGGTGCTGTCGGGGAAACGGCTGAGGATTTTGGCCAACTCCGCCCGGGCCTGGGTGCCGGTGAGTTCGCGGGCGCGGAGGCGGGCCTCGATGCCCGAGGCGAGGGCCTGGGGGAGGAAGGGCGACGCGGGGAACTGCTTTTCAAACTCGCCAAAAGCGAGGGCGGCCTCGGCGAAGTTGCCGCCCCGCAGCAGGGAATTGGCCCGGCGGAGGACGGCTTCGGCCTGGAGGGAGTCGGAACCCGGCAAACGGCCAACCTCCTGCAGGGCCGAACGGCTGGCGGTGGAATCGCCCTTGGATTCCAGCATTCGTCCCCGTTCGAGGGCGAGGGAGGCCCGGCGCGCGCTTTGCGGAAATCTTTCCGAAAATGTCTTTTCGATCCGGGAAAATTCCGCGGGATCGGGAATCCGGGCGCAGGCCAGGGCCGCATTGTAAAGGGCATCCTCGGCCGCCTTCGGGGTGGAGGCGGAGCGAAGGGCGGACTGATAAGCAGCGGCCGCCTCCCCCGCCTTGCCCTCGGCAAGAAGCAGGTCGCCCAGGGCGAAATGCGCGGCAAAGGATATTTCCGCAGGCAATCCGTCCTTCTTCAGCAAATTGCGAAGCTGTTCCCGGGCGGCCCCCTGCTGCCCCTGTTTTGCCAGAGCCTCGGCGAGGATGAGGCGCGCCTCGTTGCCTGCGGGGGAGAAGGGGTAATTTTGGATGAGGTTATCGAGGTCGGCGGCGGCGGCCTCGGCGTTCCCGGCCTCCAGGGTGGCGGATCCCAACAGGAGGAGGGCGGGGGAAAATCGTCCCCGCTTGTCGTCGTCATTTTCCCTTTCACGGACGGCGTCGCGTAGACGGAGCGCGGCGGTTGGCAGGGATTGGGAGGCTTGGGCGGCGGCCAGGTATTCCCGGGCGGCGGCCAGAAAGGTTTCCGGGTCGCCCCCCTGGTCGAGGGCTTTTTCCAGCGCGGTGGCGGCATCGCCGGGTTTGCCGCGGGCACGGTCGATCCTGCCGATGGCAATCCAGGCCCGTGCGAGGACATCCCGACCGGCTCCGTCCGCATCCTCCACCAGGGCCTGGAACTGGCGGCGGGCCTCCTCGTGTTTTCCCCGGGCTGAGGTGATTTCGGCCTGCCAGTAGAGCCCCTCGGTGCGGATCGGAGGTGACGGGGATTCCCGGACAGCAGCCAACTGCCTTTCCGCCTCTTCCTGTTTCCCCTCGGCGAGGAGGGTCTTGACCAGAAGGAGGCGGGCGTTATCCGAGGAAGAGGGGTCGTTGCGGTCGATCAGTTCACGGAGCTTTTTTTGACCGGAGTCCCTTTGGTTTTCCTTGAGCTGGGCCAGGGCGAACCCGAGGCGTGCCCGGTTGGCCTGGTTTTCCGGAAGGGTGGAGAGATCCAGGCGCTCCCATACCTCCAGGGCCTCCTTCCAGCGGCCCGCCTGGTTCAGGGAAGTTGCGCGGACCAGCAGAGCGCGGGCTTCCAGATCGGGCGGAGAGACTTTTGGCAGGTTGGCGAGGGCCTCGGAGGGGCGGTTATCGGCGAGAAGAGCCTCGGCAAGCAGCAGCTGTGCCTCCGGGTGGAAACCTTGGTTTTTCTGGAGCCAACTGCGGATGCGAATGGCGGCATCGCGACCCAGGCCATCGCGGATCATCTCCTCGGCGACACGGAGATCCTTGGGAAGCTCCGCGGCCGGCAGCCGCGAGAAGGGGGCCGAGATCAGGATGAGGAGAAAAAGAAGGATTCTCACCGGCTTTGGTCCCGCAGCATCTTGCCGGTGGCGCTTTGGCTACAGCGGGCGACTTCGGCCGGGGTTCCGCGGGTGACGATGCGTCCACCGGCTTCACCACCGCCGGGTCCCAGGTCGACCAGATAATCGGCGTGGCGAATGACATCGGGGTGGTGCTCCACGACGACGAGGGTATGGCCAGAATCGCACAAGGCGAAGAAAACTGAAAGAAGCCGCTCGACCTCCGCGAGGTGAAGCCCGGTGGTGGGCTCGTCGAGAAGGTAAAGCGAAGGGCCGCGGGTGCGGGAGGCCAAGGCGGTGGCGAGGCGGACGCGCTGGGCCTCGCCACCGGATAGGCGGTCGGCGGGTTGGCCGATGGGGAGATAGCCGAGGCCGACTTTGCCGAGGGCTTCCAAAGCGGAGGAGAGGGTGGGAATGGCCCGGAAAAGCTGCCAAGCCCTGTCGACGGAAAGGTCGAGCACGTCGGCGATGGAATGGCCCCGGTAGGTGATGGCAAGAGTCTCCCGGTTGTAGCGACGACCGGCGCAGGTGGGGCAGGGGGCGACCGCTTCCGGAAGAAGCTGAAGCTGGACGGCCACTTCCCCGTGGCCCCCGCAGGTTTCACAGCGTCCGCCACGGACGTTGAAGCTGAAGCGGGACGGGCCGAATCCGCGGGCTCGGGAGGCCGGAAGGGCGGCGAACAATTTTCGGAGTTCGTCGAAGACGCCGAGGATGGTGAGCGGGTTGGAGCGGGAGAGACGGGCCAGAGGGGTCTGGTCGATCACCAGGGCGCGGGTGAGTTGGTCGACACCTTCCAGGGATGAAAACGAGCCCGGTTCCGGTGCCGCGGAGGGGCCCTGCAGCTGGCGCTGCAGGGCCGGGGCGAGGGTGTCGAAAATCAGGGTGCTTTTCCCCGAGCCACTCACCCCGGTGATGCAGCTGAAGGAGCCCAGCGGGATTTCCAGGTCGACCCCCTTGAGGTTATGGGCGGACGCACCGCGCAGGATCAGCCGGCCGATCGGCTGGGAACGGCGGGGAGGAAAGGAAATCCTGCGGCGACCGGAAAGAAATGCGCCTGTCAGGGAGTCTTCCCGTGCGGCGATTTCCGTCGGGGTGCCTTGGGCCACCAGTTTCCCGCCGTCGGCCCCGGCGCCGGGACCAAGTTCGACCAGGTGATCCGCCCGGCGGAGGGTTTCCTCGTCGTGCTCCACCACCAAAAGCGAGTTGCCGAGATCGCGGAGGTCGCCGAGGAGATCGAGGAGGCGGGAGTGGTCGACGGGGTGAAGACCGATGCTGGGCTCGTCGAGCACATAGAGGACGCCGGTAAGTCCTCCGCCGAGTTGGGTGGCCAGGCGGGCACGGCGGGCCTCGCCTCCAGAGAGGGTGTCCATGGGGCGATCGAGGGTGAGGTAACCGAGCCCGAGTTTTTCAAGAAAAGCGAGGCGATGGAGAACCGCCTGGCGGAGGGGGTCAAAGGCGTGGGCGGAGGAACCGGGGGGCTTGGGGAGCTGTTCCAGAAACTTCCGCGCCGCGGAGACGGAGAGCTGGCAAAAGGAGGCGATGCTGTGGCCTTTTCCGGGAGGTCCACCCAGCGTGACAAGGAGTGCATCGGGGTGGAGGCGCTGGCCGCGGCAGCTGGGGCAGGTGCCGGGGCTGAAAAAACGCCGGATGCGGTTGCGGGCGGATTCCGAAACGGCCGCAGCCATGCCGCGGTCGAGCTCCGGGAGAATCCCCTCAAAAGGTTTCTTTTCGCGGACAAGACGTCCTTGGCGGGTGGTCTGGAGCGTGACTGCCTTGCCGTTGGATCCGCGGAGAAAAAAATCCCGTGCGGTGGCCGGCCATTGGGACCATGGGGCGGACGGATCGACGCCGAGGTGACGGGCGAGATCGCGGGCGAGAGCACGGTAGTAGGAGCGGATGCGGGGATGGGCGCGGTTCCAAGGGGCGATGGCGCCCTTGTCCAAGGAGAGTTCCGGGCGGGGAACAACCTTGGAGGGGTCGGGAGCGAGCCGGACGCCGAGGCCGGAGCAGTCAGGACAGGCGCCCTCGGGGCTGTTGAAGGAGAAATGGCGCGGGGTGAGGTGGGGTGCCCGGTAACCCGTCTGGTGGTCCATGGCTTCGGAAGAAAGGGGAAGATCCGGGATTCCGGAAGCCTGGGAAAAATCCGGGGAGGTGAAGGTGAGCAGAACGCGTCCTTGGCCCAAGCGCAGGGCCAGATCCAGGGAGTCTGCCAGGCGGGCGCGGCTGGACTCCTGCAGTTGCAGCCGGTCGATGACCAGTTCCAGGGCCTCCTCCCCGTTTGCGGAGGAGATGTCGACCCACTTGCCCTGTTGTCGGGCGCGGAGAAAGCCCTCCTTTTTCCATCGGACCGGATCGGCGGAGGCGAGGGGAGCCAGCAGGACGGCGAAGGCGCCGGCGTGGTCGCGGAGCAGGCGGTCGACGATTTGCTGCGGCGAGGAGGCCAGCAGGGGCCTTCCGGTTTGGGGATCGTGGGGCGTGCCGTTGGTCGCGAAGAGAACGCGAAGGTGATCGTGGATTTCCGTTGAGGTGGCCAGGGTGGAGCGGCCGGAGCCGCCGGAGTGGCGCTGCTCGACGGCAAGGGTGGGGGAAAGGCCCTCGATGGAGTCCACGGCGGGGGCCGGCAGGCGTTCCAGATGAAGACGGGCGTGGGCCGAAAGACTTTCGAGGTAGCGGCGCTGTCCCTCGGCGTAGACGGTGTCGAAGGCGAGGGAGGATTTTCCGGAGCCGGAGGGGCCGGTGAGGACGACGAGGCGGTGCTTGGGGATGTCGAGATTGAGTCCGGCGAGATTGTGCTGGCGGGCGCCGCGGATGCGGAGGAGATCGCCGGTTCGGCTCACGGGAAGCGCGGCCATCCCCGCGCGTTGCCGGGGTTAGGCGGCCGCGGCGGGCGAGGGATCGATGTGGATGCGCCGGTTGCCGCGATCAAAGCGGACGTGTCCGTCGGAAAGGGCGAATAGCGTGTGATCCCGGCCCATGCCGACGTTGGAGCCGGCGTGGAATTTGGTGCCGCGCTGCCGTACGAGGATGGAACCGGCGGGCACGAGCTGGCCACCGAAGCGTTTCACGCCGAGCCGCTGGCTGTGGCTGTCCCGGCCGTTGCGTGTGGATCCCTGACCTTTTTTATGTGCCATGGCGGACTCCCCGGTTAGCGGCCACCCTGAATGGCCTTGATTTTGATGCGGGTGCGGGACTGACGGTGCCCGACCTTGCGATGATAACCTTCCCGGCGGCGGTACTTGTAAGCGACAACCTTGGGGGCGCGATCTTGGGCCAGCACCTCGGCAACGACCTTGGCGCCGGAGACCACGGGTTTGCCCACCTGGACCTTGGAGTCATGGGCAAGAAGAAGAACGTCGGAAATCTCGGTGGAGGAGCCGGGCTCGCCCGCAAGGCGTTCCACCACAAGGGTATCGCCTTCGCGAACCTTGTACTGTTTTCCACCTGTCCTGATGACGGCAAGGGTTGGCATAAGTTCGAAAGCCTAAGGGAAAAAACGGCAAAGGGCAAGGAGACTGTTGGTTGAGGGTGGAGGCTCCGCAAGGGGTATCCTCCAGGGGTGCGGGTAGGGGAGTGCTAAGGAAGTTTCGGGGCTTGGGCCGCAACCGAGCGGACGAGGAGCAGGTCCTCATGGCGGGCGCGGCGGCGGTGGTAGCGCTTCTCCACCTCTTCCAGCAGGGAGGCCCAGGCGGTTTCAGGAAGAAGCTTGGGGGTTTCCCA
>DFCD01000120.1:3274-3599 GCA_002366885.1 Verrucomicrobia bacterium UBA3063 | reverse complement strand
TGAACTTCCGCGTTCCTAGCCTTCTTTTTCCGCTGGTCTTTTTTGTTTCGGGCGTCGGGGCCCAGGAAACCGGGGAAACCCCGCAGGTTTCCCTACCCCCGGCCGGGGGGAGCGTTCCGGAATTCCGGTCCAGAAAGATGGATTTGGCGCAGTGTGTGGCGTTGGCCCTGGAGCAGAACACGGAGATTCGCCGCGCCAAGGAGGAGGTAAAAAGAAAAGAGGGAGTTGCCATTGAAGTTCGGGCGCAACTCTTGCCCAAGGTCACCGCCAACGGCCTTTTTGAGTACCAAAACAAGTCCCTATCCGGGGTTCTGGTGAATTCCGG
>DFCD01000120.1:1111-3145 GCA_002366885.1 Verrucomicrobia bacterium UBA3063 | reverse complement strand
TTGCGGGAACAGCAACTTTCCCTTCAGCAGAAAAAATTCAAGGCTGGTACGGTGACCAAGTTCAATGTGCTGACCGCCGATGTGGAATTAGCCAACACCATGCCACAGTTGATTCGGGCCCGGAACAACAAGCGCGTGGCCGAGGTCCAGTTGGCGCGGATCCTGGCCATGGATTATCCGATCGAGCAGCCTGACGACTGGATGCCTCCGGTGGAGGTGGTCGGGGACCTGCCGTATCAGCCCATCTCTGTGAATTTGGACACCTCCCTGATTAATGCCGTGAACAACCGTCCCGATCTGCGTGCCACGAAAGATGAGCTCAGGGTCCAGCAAGAGCTGATCAAGGCGGCCAAGGCAGACGCTTTTATTCCCAAGATTGTCGGCTCGGGCGGTTACGACGTTATCCAGAATCCCTCCAGCTCCAGCTTTACCCAATCTTTGGACGGACCGGTGGCCAACATTACCGGAACTTGGACGTTGTTTGACGGTATGCAGACGACCGGACGGCTCGAGCAGTTGAAGGCCCAATATGCGGCGGCGGAGGTGGCGGTGGAAGAAAAGCGGCGATTGGTGGAAAGCGAAGTCCGCGATGCGGTGGTGAAAATGGAGGAGGCCCAGGAGCTGGTCATCTCCCAGCAGAAAAACGTGGAGCAGGCGCGGGAGAGCCTTCGTCTGGCCGAGGCCCGCTTCAACGTGGGAGCCGGGATCCAGCTGGATATCATTAATGCCCAGTCAAATCTCACCCAGGCCCGGTACAACGAACTGCAGGGAAGATACGATTATAATGTGGCCCTTGCCCTCTTGGAGCGGGCCACGGCATCGCCTCTCGGCCCCAAAGATCCTCCGTCCGTGCCCAAGCCCTCGGCTTCGCTGCCGGCTCCCAAAACGCCGGTGAGCATGCAGGCCTCAACCGGTGTGCGGCCTCTGCCGGGCCCGTGAGGCTTCTCCGATTTCCGGAACTCACCGGCCGTAGGCTTCCGCATTTCTTCACCTTGCGGGAGGAGGTTTCTCCCCAAAACCGGGACCTTCCGGAACGGCTAAAGGCGGTTGGTTTTCCGTTGGTGATGGTTTCCGCTGAACAGGTGCACGGGGCCGGCGTGGCCAGGGTCGGTCGGGCGGACGGGGGAAAAGTGGTTCCCGGGGCCGATGCGTTAATCAGCGGGGAAAGCAACCTGACGCTGGTGGTGCGGGTGGCGGATTGCGGTCCGGTCTGGCTGCACTGCAAAAAAACGGGAGCCATCGGATTGGTGCACAGTGGAAGAAAGGGGAGCGAGCTGGGGATCGTGCCGGCAACCATCCGGGCCATGAAAAAGGATTTTGGGGCAGACCCCGCCGAGATGCTGGGATTGCTGGGCCCATGCATCCGGCCGCCACACTACGATGTGGATTTTGCCGCGGAAATTTTACGGCAGATGAAAGCCGAGGGTCTGGGGGAGATCGTGGACAGCGGCCTCTGCACGGCGAGCGACCCGGAGCGTTTTTTTTCCTATCGCCGGGAGAAAGGGCAGACCGGCCGGCACTTTGCCGTGTTGGCAAGGGGGTGAGATTTTCGTCTTCCCCCTGAAAATTCAAATCAGGGCCAGGACCCGGGACGGCCCACCGGAACTGCCCGCAATCATGGGCCCGGCCGCGATGAGGGTGGCGCCGGTGGGCGGGAGAGATCCGAGGCGGGCAACACACTCCATGCCCCAGCGACCTGCTCCCAGCCAACGGCAGTGCACGGGGAAATCGGCGGTCGGGCCGTAATCGAGGCTGAGGGTGTCGACACAGATGCCCTTGATTTGTCTCTCCTTCAGCAGGAAATCGGGCGTCTCCTCGTGAAACCCGGGAAAATGCATCACGCCCTTGGCATCGGCGTTGCGGAACCTGTCTGATGTAACGTATTCTTCCCACCCGGTGAACATGNNACATGGCGACGATCCCGCCCGCGGGCAGGGGGCCGTGGATCTTTTCCCACGCGCGGATGTCCTGGGGGGTGAGACGGGCGTCCGCGTCCGACCCGGCTTTGGCGCGGATATCGATGACGGCGAGCGG
>DFCD01000120.1:746-1011 GCA_002366885.1 Verrucomicrobia bacterium UBA3063 | reverse complement strand
GATCGGCGATGTCCAGTTGGTCAGCCGACAACTTTCCGCCGAAATGAAGGGGGGCGTCCATATGAGTCCCGGTGTGTTCGGCCAAGGTCCAGGTGTACGCGTGGTAGCCCTTAGGGCGCGGCCCCATGTTTTTGTCCGCGATGCTGAACTGGGCTTGGCCGGTGAAGGTGGGGAACTCCGGGGAGAGGCGATGGGTCAGGTCCACGATCCTGGAAAAGGTGACATTTTTGGATTCCTCCGAGCGGGCGGGCAGAGGCAGGCAGGC
>DFCD01000120.1:0-696 GCA_002366885.1 Verrucomicrobia bacterium UBA3063 | reverse complement strand
CGGCTGAAATGGCGGGCGACGGCTTCCTGACAAAGGGGGGCGCACATAGGGAATATTTTTATGTTTAAGTAGAAAGAGAGGGAATCCGAATCGACGAGTTGCCTTAATGGGAACATAAAAGGGGATGCGGAGAATTCTGCTCTTGGTGGGGATGTGGATGCTGGGAAGCGCCTTTGGCATGGCGGAGCTGGGAAAGTCGCTGGCCGATCTGAAAATCCTCAAAAATCTGGCGGTGGTGCGGGAAACCCTGCTCTACAACCGTACCTTCGTGCTGGCGGTGGCGGAGGACAAGGCCACGGCCGGCCGGCAGGCGCAGTACCTTTTTCTCTCCGGCGAGTGCCTGCAGATCCGTTACTTCAGCGGAAGCAAGCCCTGGACCGAGGAGCGGGCCCGGGAAGTTTGGAAAGAGGAGTTCGGTGATCTGCCCGGCCGGAAAACGGAGCAGGAAAATGTGGTCCTTTTTGAGGGGACGAACGGGGAGGAAATGGTGATGGGGAAGGGAAAGTACGGGCCGGCCTTATTGATCCAGTCCCCAAGGATGACCAAAATCCGCAACCTCTGGGTGGAAGGCCAGCCGCCGGAATTCCAGATGCGGCGGGAGAACGATCTGGACTTTTCCCTCTGGGGTTTTGGTCCGGCTGCGGAAGACGGCGACGCGAAGTAGCCGGAGGGCTTCAGCCCCGTTCGAGCATGGCG
>DFCD01000012.1:6452-17334 GCA_002366885.1 Verrucomicrobia bacterium UBA3063 | reverse complement strand
TAGACGACACTCCCGACACAAAAGAGGACCAAACCCAAAATCAGAACGATTCGCCACCCTCCGCCGCCCAAGCCGCCTCCAACGCCTCCGACTCCTCATCGGCCATGGCTCCACCCCCGGATATTTTCCGTGATCGAAGCGCTGTATCTGGGGGTGCCTCAATGGGCCAAGACGCCTCTTTTGCATCCATGGGCACGGCACTGGGTCGATACCAGCACAAGCTCTACCTCGCCATCGGTTCCCGCTGGAACCTTCAGATCCAGCAGCGCATGGCCCAGGTCGGGGTCGACCGCGTTGTCATCCGGTTCGAGGTCAACCCGGACGGCAGCATCACCGGCCTCGACGTGATCCAGGGCAACCCCAACTCCATGCTTTCCGTGATCAGCTCGGATTCCATCCAGCAATCCAGCAACCTCATCGGCCCCTTTCCCGCGGCCCTCCTCAAGGAAAAACCCAACGGCTTCACCTGGCAACTGGCCTTCCGCATCTACTGAAATTCATCCGGACTCGCCAATCCCTCTCCCATCCCTACCCTTTTCCCTATGAACACCCTCCCCTTTCTCGAGCACTTCCTCAAACTGAACGTCTCCCCGTTCGTCCTTATTCTCATCCTTTTCCCCCTGATCACCGCCCTGACCACGGGCATCTTCCTCAGCACCCTGATCTTCCTCCGCCTCCACCGGAACCGGGTCACCCCCAGGGACATCGTCGATGCCATCCGCGCCCTCCGCCCCGGAGGCAACACCGAGGCCCTCACCCGCCTCTGCGTCCGCAACGACTCCGCCCTTGCCCGCCTCGTCAACAGCTGCCTCGAACACGCCTCCCTTCCCCGCTCGGAAAATGTCGAGGTGCTGGAAACCGCCGCCCGCACCGAGGTGGCACGCCTGGAGCGGGGCCTCGTTTATCTGGAAATTTTTGTCGGCGCCTCCCCGCTCCTCGGCCTCGTGGGAACCGTTTCCGGCCTGATCACCATCTTTGCCGCCGTCGGATCCTCCAACGCGGATCCGGAAAAGATCTCCGCGGGCATCGCCGAAGCCCTGCACACCACCGTCCTCGGGATCGGCACGGCCATTGTCATGCTTTTCCCCTTCACCTTCTTCAGCAAAAAGATCGAGGTCCTCGCGGTGGAACTGGAGGACCTCTCCATGCTTCTCCTCAAGAAACTCTACACGGAGGAAGTGCCCGCCTGATCCCGCCCCGGGCCGTCCCGAGATGAAGTTCCACCCCTCCCGCCGCCGCCGCGTGGAGATCAACGTCATTCCGTTGATCGACATCCTCTGCATGCTCCTCATTTTCTTCATCGTCACCACCTCCTTTAAAAAGAAGGTCGCCAAGGTCGATGTCACCCCGCCGAAATCGGAAAAGGGCACCGAGTCCGTCGAGGAAGCCAAGACGCCCCCGGAACTCACCATGAAGTCCTCCAAGGCGGAGGAGTACGCCCGGATTTACGACACCGACCGTTTTCCCCTCTACCTCGGCGACCAACCCCTCAATCTCGACCCGAAATCCGATTCCTTCCGCGCCGATCTCGCCAAAGCCCTCAAGGAGCGCGGGGTGAAGAGTGTCATCCTGAATTTCGACGAGACCACCCCGATCTCGGTCTTTTTCAAATTCTTTGACGCGTGTGAGGACGCCGGCGTGCCCATCTCCGTCCGCACCTCCAAGATCGGCAGCGCCAACCCCGGCCCCTGAAAAAAGCCACCCCCCTCCCCATCCGCCTCTACGGCGATCCGGTTCTCCGCCAGCCCGCCCTGGCGGTCCGGCCTCCTGACCCCAAGCTTGACGAGCTGGCAGCCGTTCTCGAGACCACCATGAACGAGGCGGAAGGCGTCGGTCTCGCCGCACCCCAGGTGGGCATTTCCCTGCAGATCGCCGTGATTGACCTTCGCAAGGTGGAGAAGCGGCCCTCCTCCCTGGAATTCGGAGGCAAACCGGTCGACTGGAAAAAACACATGCCGCTCTTTTTCTGCAATCCCGTGCTCACTCTCACCCGGAAACGCGAGGATGCCGACGAGGGCTGCCTGAGTTTTCCCGGCCTGAGCGGATCCGTCCGCCGCAGCCTGAGGATCCAGATGGACTATCTCGACCTTGAGGGAAAAAAGATGAGCCTCGCCGCCGGCGGCCTGCTCGCCCGCGCCATCCAGCATGAAGTCGACCACCTCATCGGCATCCTTTTCATTGACCGGATGGATCCCGATGTCCGGCGCCCGCTCAAGCCCGCTCTCGACGAGATGCTCGCCCGCACCAAGTCCGGCGCAAGCGGCCGCTGAACCCCATGCTGATCCTCGCCGACGCTCTGGTCTCCGCACCGGATCGCGTCCTCCGCCCCGGGCGTTTGCGGGTCTCCGGCCGCAGGATCCTGGAGGCCGGTGCCAACCTCCGCCCTAAAAACGACGAGGAAATCCTCGAACTGCCCGGCATCACCCTCGCGGCCGGATTCCTCAACCTCCACGCCCATCTCGAGCTCGCCCCCCTCCATGGGAAAATCCCCCACGCCCTGCCCTTTGCCGGGTGGCTGCGTCAAATTCTCTCCCTGCTTCCGGGGCTTCACTCCACCGCCCGCACCTCCTCGATCCTGGAGTCCAGCCGCAAAGCCGCCGAAACCGGAACCACCACGGTCCTCACCATCCTCTCCGACCCCGCCGCCCTGGCCGGCTTGGCCGGCACCCTGCCGCGGATCTGGTGGGCCCTGGAGTTCATGGATCTGCACGGAGATCCGGGACCGGCACGGCAGATGGAACGCCTTGCCGCCTGGCTTTCCCGCCATCCGGGAGCCGATTGGAAGGCCGCCCTGTCCCCCCACGCACCCTATTCGGCCTCGCCCGGGCTCTATCGGGAATGCGCCCGCCTTGCCTCGGAACTGCACCTGCCATTCACCACCCATTGGGCGGAATCCCCCGAGGAGGAGGAGCTGTTCCGTTCCGGCGGCGGTCCCCTGCGGCAACTCCTGCCCCAATCCTGGGCCCACGGAAAGCTTTCCGAACGGTTGGAAAGTATGCCTCCCGCTTCCCTGGTCGCCCATGGAAACCACCCTGCGGAAACGGATTTTCCGATCCTCTCGGCGCGGGACTGCGTTGCCGTCCACTGCCCCACCTCCCACGCCTGGTTTGGCCGGCAACCTTTCCCCCTGCAGAGATTCCGCCAACACCGTCTTCCCGTCGTCCTCGGCACCGACAGCCCGGCCAGCTCGGACAACCGCTGCTTCGACCTCCGGCTCGAAGCCCGCACTTTCCACCAGGACCATCCTCAGGTTCCCTATGCGGAAATCTGGCCGATGCTGACCACCCTTCCGGCCAAAGCCCTGGGACAGGAAGGAATCCTGGGAAGCCTGCAGCCGGGAGCAGAGGCCGACTGGGTGGGCTGGAAAGTGGATCCCTCTGCGGATCCCGCCACCGCCATCCTTACCTCGACCGGTTCTGCCGAAATCATCAGCGTGGCCGGCCGCCTGCATCGCCCCGAGCGAATTTAGGTTTTCCACTCGTCCCGCTGCCACGCCCTCGGCACGATAGCAAGGATGTCGGGCTCGCTGACCGCACAAGCCAGGGAGAAAAAGGAGATCCGGGTGGCGCAAGGCACACAACGATCCCTGCCTGCCGAACAGGCCAGCCTCTCCTTTGCCGACAATGACTACCTCGGACTCTCCCGGCACCCCCGTGTGACCGAAGCCGCCGTTCGTGCCATTCGCGATGCCGGCACCGGAGCACGCGCCGCCCGCCACCTGGCCGGATCCTGCCGGGAACACGCCGGGCTGGAAAAGGCACTGGCCGGATGGAAAGGCACCGAGGCCGCCCTGGTTTTTTCCTCCGGTTACCAGACACCCCTCGGGGTCATCCCCTGCCTGGTCGGCCCCAAGGACACGGTCCTGCTGGAACGAAACGCCCACGCCTGTCTGTTCGATGGAGCCAGGCTTTCCGGGGCCCGGCTCCGCTTGTTTCTCCGGAATAGCCGGGAAAGCCTGGAGGAGGCCCTCGTTTCGAGCCGGAAACTGAATTCCCAGGGAAAGATTCTCCTGATCGCCGAATCCCTTCACTCGATGGATGGCGATTTCGCGGAACTCGAATTTCTGGTGGAGCTTAAGGAAAGGTTTGGGGCATGGCTTTTGCTGGACGAAGCCCACGCCAACGGTGTGGTCGGACCGGAAGGAGCCGGCTGGGCGGCGGAACGGGGTTGCGCGCACCGGATCGACATCCACATGGGAACCCTGGGCAAATCCCTGGGATCCTCCGGGGGCTTTGTCGCCGCCTCCGCGGAGATCATCGACCATTTTCTCAACGAGGCCCGGACCTTCCTCTATGGAACCGCCCCGGCCCCGGCCGCCATGGCTGCCGCCACGGAGGCCCTCGCCGTCCTTGGATCCGCCGAAGGCAACCGCCTTCGGGAAAATCTGCGGAGGAACATCCTCCTTTATGCCTCCCTCCATCCCGCGCCCCGCCAGGGGCCGATTCAGCCTTGGATCCTGAAGTCCAACGATCTCACCGTTCGCGCCCGCAACCATCTTCGTTCCCTCGGTCTGGAAGTCGCCGCGATCCGCCCCCCCACCGTCCCGGAGGGAACCGCCCGCCTGCGGATCAGCCTCTCCGCCCGGCACTCCCCGGCCGAGGTGGGGAGACTGGCGCAAGAGTTGGCGCGGTTCCCTGCGGAGTGAACTCAGACGAAACCATCCGGCTGGACCGGAAACACCTCTGGCACCCCTTCACCCCGAATTCGGTTTGGATGGATCCCTCCTTCCATCCCGTTTCCATCGTCGCCGGAGAAGGCTCCTGGCTGGTGGATGCCGGGGGGCGGCGCTATCTCGACGGCAACTCCTCCATCTGGACCAATCTCCATGGCCACCGTCATCCCCGGCTGGACGAGGCCATCCGCGGCCAGCTCGGTAAAATCGCCCATTCCTCGTTCCTCGGCCTAACCCATGAGCCGGCCGCCCGGCTGGCGGAGGAACTTCTTGCCTACGTCCGGGACGGGAAAAATCCGGGGAAATTAAGCCGTGTTTTCTTTTCCGACGACGGCTCCACCGCCATGGAGGCGGGGCTGAAAATGATCGTCCAATCGTTTGCCCAAACGGGCCATCCTCAGCGGACAGAATTTATCTCCCCCGAAGGCGCTTATCATGGAGACACCGTCGGAGCCATGAGCCTCGGCAAAAGCGACCTTTTCCACCGCCACTACCAACCCCTCCTCTTTCCGTCCCGCCGGGTGATGACCCCTTTTTGCTACCGCTGCCGGTTCAACCGCGCCAAACCGGAAACTGCCGATGCCCGCTCCTATCGGCAGTGCGGCTTCGAATGCGCCGCCCAGGCCGAGGAGGAAATTTCCCGGGCGGGGGAAAAACTCGCCGCATGGGTCCTGGAACCAAGGGTCCAGGGTGCGGCCGGCATGGTCATGCATCCGGAGGGCTACGCGAAAAGAACCTGCGCCGCCGCACGCAAGGTCGGGGCCAAGGTCCTTCTGGACGAGGTGCTCACCGCCTTTGGCCGCACCGGTCCCGCCCTGTCCGCCCACGATGAGGGAGTCACCGCCGATGTCCTCGCTTTGGCCAAGGGTCTTTCCGGCGGATATCTTCCCCTCGCCGCCACGCTGGCCACCGAGGAGATTTTCCGGGCTTTTGACGGGCCGGTGGAAAACACCTTTTTTCACGGTCACAGCTACACCGCCAACGCCCTGGGCTGCGCCGTGGCCCGGGCCAGCCTTGCCCTTTTGCAGGATCCCGGGGAGCAAAAACGGCGGGAAGACTTAACCGAAAACCTGCGTCAACTGTCCCGGACGTTTTGGAGTCACCCGCATGTGGGGGATGTCCGCCAGGAAGGAGCCATCCTCGCCGTCGAAATCGTCGCCGAAAGGTCGACGCGCCGGGCCTTTTCCCCCTCCGAAAGGCGCGGGGCAAGGGTTTGCCAGGCTGCCAGAGAGTTCGGCCTGCTCACCCGCCCCATCGGCGATGTGCTTGTCCTCATGCCCCCCTACTCGACCACCCCTGACGAACTGGAACGGATGGTGACGGCACTGCACCGGGCGCTCACCGGCGAGATTCCCGCATGAAGGGTGTTTTTATCACCGGCACCGACACGGGAGTCGGAAAAACCCGCCTGACGGCGCTGCTGACCCGGTCGCTCCGGCAAAAGCATCTTCCGGCCATCGCCCTGAAGCCGGTCGCCTGCGGGGACCGCGCCGATGCCACCGAGTTTTCGGAAGCCATGGGCGGCGCGCTGCCCATGGCGAAAATCAACCCCATCCATTTCGCTTCTCCCTTGGCGCCGCACACCGCGGCCACTCTGGAAAACCGCCCCTTTCCCTGGGATCTCCTCCTTTCCCACTGGCGGGAAATGTCCTCCACCCACCCGGGACCTTTTTTGGTGGAGGGCGTGGGCGGTTGGCGGGTGCCGCTGGATTCGAAACGAACGGTCCGGGAATGGGCGCGGGAGCTGGGACTGCCGGTGCTGGTGGTCTGCCGCGCCGGCCTCGGCACCCTCAATCACACCCTTCTCACGGTCGATTCCATCCGGGCCTCCGGACTGGAGGTTCCCGGCATCGTCATGAATTTTCATCGGGCGCCGGAGGATGAGGCTGTCCGCACCAATCCCGCGATTCTGGAGCAACTCCTTCGGCTTCCGGTGGCGAGGCTGGAAGATGGAGCGTCGCGCTGGGAGATTCCCGGCTGGTTAAGCGGCCTTTTGGCCTGAAGCCACGGACCACCGCGGATCGACATCCGTTTCCCAGTCCGAACCCGCCCCATCCAGATGTCTCCGGGCGGTGACCGCGGCAATCATCGCGGCGTTGTCGGTGTTCCACCCTTGGACGGGAGCCATCAGACAGGCGCCCTCCGCGCGGGCCGCCTCCTCCAGGGCCCTGGAGACCATCCGGTTGGCGCTCACCCCGCCGCTGACCGTCAGGAGCTTTCTCCCCTTTCGCCGCAAAGCCAGCCGGCACCGGTCGGCCAGGCATTCGGCAATCGCCGCCTGGGCCTCCGCACAAAAATGGGCGCGCGGGAGCCCCGGTTCGGCAAGGCCCGGGTCTTTTTCAAGAAGAAGTCGGGCCGCGTTTTTCAGCCCGCTGAAACTGAAGTCTCCCTCTTCCGAACCTTTCATCGGGCGGGGTAATTTGATCTTTCCCACTTCGCCCCGCGCCGCCTCTTTCTCGATTTCCGGTCCTCCCGGATAACCGAGCCCCACCATTCTCGCGAGTTTGTCAAAAGCTTCGCCGGCGGCATCGTCCCGCGTGCTCCCCAGTACGGAGCGCCCGGTGGAATCGGGGGCATCCACCAGCAGGGTGTGCCCGCCGCTGGCGATCAGCGCGAGATGCGGGTACTCCGGCCATTTTCCCCGCGACACAAACGGACTGAAGATGTGTCCTTCGAGGTGGTTGATCGCATGGAAGGAGGAATGGCGGGCCCAAGCCAACGACTTTCCGAAAGCCAATCCCACCAGAAGGGCCGGGGCGAGACCGGGTCCCGCCGTCGCCCCCACCGCCTCCAAAGGTCCCTCTGCCATCACAGCCCGGGTGATCCCCGGCAACAGTTCCAGGTGCTGCCGGACGGTGAGTTCCGGGACGATCCCGCCCAGTGCCGAACTCTCCTCGGGGCGGGTGGCCAACCGCTGGTTGACCAGCCTCAGGCCCGAGGCATCCGCCTCCACCAGGGCAACCGCGGTTTCGTCGCAGGAAGTTTCGATACCGAGCGCCCGCACGATCAACGGGCGGCGGCGGTCCGCCGGGCCACCACTTTCCATCCGCGCAGGACATCCACGGCCCGGTCGAGCGGTTCGTCCACCACCTCGGAATCGGCCTCGGCCGCCTTGCGCAGGCCGGGTGTCCGGCTTTGGTAAAGGGTTCTTTCCTCGGCGGGAGTCATACGGGCGACGATGTCGGGCTCGATGCCAACGCCGTGGATTTTTCTTCGCGAGGGGGTGGTGTAGTGCGCCGTGGTCAGGCGTACGGCCACGGCGGGAGTCACGGATCCCGCCAGGGGCTGGACGGTTTGCACGGACCCCTTGCCAAAGGTGGTCTCGCCGATGATCAGGGCTTTTCCCAGGTCCTGCAGGGCCCCCGCGACGATTTCCGCCGCGCTGGCGCTGTTTCCATTGACCAGCACCACCGTCGGCCAACGAACCCGTTGGCTCGTCTCCCGGGTGAGGTATTTCGTGCTCCCGGCGGGACCGGATCTGCCTTCCGTGGAAACCGCCAGGGTGCCGGGGGCGACAAAGCGACCCACCACCTCGACGGCGGCGTCGACAAGACCTCCGGGATTGTCGCGAAGGTCGATTACCAGTGCGCCCGCCCCCTCCCGGGTGAGCCGTTCCAAGGCCTGGTCAAACTCGGCGGCGGTTTTTTCCCCGAACTGGATGATTCTCAGGTAGCCGATTTTTTCCCCGCCCGTCCGGCTTTCCGGCAACAACCCGACATCCACCAGGGTCGGCACCTGAATCATCTCCCGGACCAGGGAAACCTCCAGGGTCCGCTCTTCGGAGGGGCGGTAAAGCGTCAGCTTGATGGGGGCACCCGGCCGCCCCCTCATTTTCCGGATGGCCTCGGGGAGGGTGAGTTTCTGGGTGCCCTGCCCATCGATCTTGAGAATCCGGTCGCCCGGAAGCAGGCCGGCCCGGAAAGCCGGTCCTCCCTGCAGGGGAACATTGACCGTCAGCAGGTTGTCCGTCATCCCGACGGAAATCCCCAAACCGCCGAACTGCCCCTCCGTCTCCGTCCGGATCATCGCGTAATTTTCAGCGTCCAAAAACTGGCTGTGGGGATCGAGCGAGGAAAGCAGCCCCCGCAGGGCCGCGTGGGTCATTTTGTCGTAATCGGCTTTCTCGGGATCCAGATATTCCTCCCGGATCAACTCAACCACGTTGGCGAAAAGGATGGCGCTGCGGTTCCTTGCCTCCTCCTCCCGGGAATCGCTGGCCGGGTTGGTTTGCTGCGAAAAAAGACCCGCGCAGAGCCACGGCCCCGCCAGCAACGCTGCCGCCAGCCGGCCGGCTCTCATGGGGAGCGCGGTGCTTCCAGGTGATTCTGAAACCAAAGCAAGGTTTCGCGGAGCCCGTCCTCCAGGGCGACCTTCGGTTCCCATCCGAGGATTTTTTTCGCCCGGGTGATGTCCGGTTGACGCTGCTTGGGGTCGTCCACGGGCAGCGGTTTCCGGACGATCTCGCTTTTGGTCCCGGTTAGTCTGCGGATCCGTTCGGCGAACTCCAGGATCGTCAGTTCCATCGGGTTGCCGATGTTGACCGGTTCGTGGAAGTCCGCCTGGGACAAACGGTAAATGCCGTCGATCAGGTCGCTGACATAACAAAAGCTGCGCGTCTGTTTGCCATCCCCAAACACCGTCAGGGGTTCCCCCTTGAGGGCCTGACCGATGAATGCCGGCACCACCCGGCCATCCCGTAAACGCATCCGCGGACCGTAGGTGTTGAAGATCCGCACGATCTTGGTGTCCACCTTGTGGTAGCGGTGATAAGCCATCGTCATGGCCTCGGCAAATCGCTTGGCCTCGTCATACACCCCCCGGGGCCCGATCGGGTTCACGTTGCCCCAGTAATCCTCTTTCTGGGGATGGACAAGCGGATCGCCGTAACACTCGCTGGTGGACGCGAGCAGGAATTTCGCCCCCTTGGCCTTGGCCAACCCCAAGGCGTTGTGGGTTCCTAAGGAACCCACCTTCAGGGTTTGGATCGGCAGCTCGAGATAGTCGATCGGGCTGGCCGGCGAGGCAAAATGAAACACGTAATCCACCGGCCCCTCCACGGCAATGAATTGGGTGACATCATGGCGGAGGAAACGGAATTTTCCGTTGCCACCCAGATGACCCAGATTCCGCTCGTTGCCGGTGATCAGGTTGTCGATGGCCAGCACCTGGTGGCCCTCCCGCAAGAGACGGTCGGTGAGGTGGGAGCCCAGGAAACCGGCCCCCCCCGTCACAACGCTGATCGGCATCCTTTTGGCCTAGGACCTTTCCCCTCCCAAATCAAGCCGTCGACTGGCCTTCCCCCGCCGCTTGTTCCATGATTCTGCCATGGCCGAGACCGTGCCCCCGGAAAAAACCTTTTTCGGAAACTACCAGCTGGAGAAGAAACTCGGCCAGGGAGGCATGGGAACGGTGTATGCCGCCCGTGATACCGGCCTGAACCGGCAGGTGGCCCTCAAGATCCTCCGGGAGGACCTGGGCAGGGATTCCTCGTTCGCCCAGAAATTCCTGGATGAGGTCGAGGCGACCGCCTCCCTGGCCCACCCCAATATCATCCGGGTCTACACCCTCGGGGAACAGGACGGTCGTCTTTACCTGGTCATGGAACACCTGGATCAACCCAGCCTGGAGCAACGAATGGAGAAGCCCGGCCGGATCCCCGAACGCGATGTCCTGGAGATCGGCATCGGCATCGCCTCCGCGCTCCAGTTCGCCCATGCGCAGACCAACCTCATCCATCGGGATATCAAGCCCGGCAACATTCTCTTCGGCCGTGGCAACATCCCCAAGCTGGCGGATTTCGGCCTGGCAGCCGGGGCGCAATCTGCCCTGGGCCAACAGGATGAAATCTGGGGAACCCCCTATTATGTCTCTCCGGAGAGATTAAATCGCCAGGAAGAGGACGTGCGCAGCGACATGTACTCCCTCGGCGCCACCCTCTTTCATGCCCTGGCCGGACGGGCTCCGTTTGAGGCGGATACGGCCGAGGAGGTGGCGCGTCGCCATTTGATGGACCGCCCGCCGTCCTTGAGGAGCCTCTGCCCGGATGCCAACGAACAAACCGTTTTTACGATCGACCGGTGTCTGCAAAAATCCCCGGGCCAAAGATGGCAGCAGTACAGCGAGCTGATTGCCCAGCTGGAGGATGCCCGCCGCCGGGCGGGCTGAAACCAAGCTTCGCGCTTAGGGCTGAAGGACGGGGTTGGAGTTGGT
>DFCD01000012.1:0-6433 GCA_002366885.1 Verrucomicrobia bacterium UBA3063 | reverse complement strand
GAACTCCGCGGAATTTCCAAGACGGTACACAACCAGGCCTTTTTTCTTCCAGGGAAAGGTGTCCTGAAGGGTGATGTTGCTCTGGGCAAGTGTCGTCGGCCCCTTCGTGAGGATCAGGGGCGTGTTGCCGTCATCGGAGGTGTTGAGATTGGGCACGTATCCGAAGGCGATGTTCGCCGCCTTGATGGCATTGGTCGAGGCGGCCGGTGCGGCCCCCTGACCCGAGAGGATCTTCGGCGTGGTGATGATCCCGTTGCTGACCATGCCCTGGATGATGGTGAGAAAATTCGCCGCCGGGGAGGTGTTCGTCAGATCGGAATTCACCCGGTAAACGCCGTTGTTGTCGTTGGCCTCGGTGAAAAACATGATGCCGAGCTGCCGGGCGTTGGAAACATCCACCCCCTGTTTCGCCTTGTCGAGGCCGCCTTGGATGGCGGGCACCGCCAAACCGGCCAACAGGCCGATGATGCTGATCACCACCAGCAACTCCACCAACGTGAAGGAGTTTGCCTTGAGTTTGTGGAGCTTACGGAAGAAGGTTTGCATTCATGAAAGATCGCTTAAGCGAAACCTCCTGTCAAACGGGAAGCTCCCCCTCGCCCCTCGGCGACCTCCTTTCCTATGTTCTTCCTCCCGACCTGATTGCCACACATCCGGCCAACCCGAGGGACTCGGCCCGCCTTCTTCTGGTCAACCGGGACACCGGCCGGTGGGAAGACCGCCAAATCCGCGATCTGCCCGCCATCCTCTCTCCCCGTGACCTCCTGGTTTTGAATGACTCAAGGGTCATCCCCGCCCGCCTGATTTGCTCCCGGAACCGGACGGAGCTTTTGCTTCTCGAGGAAACCAGCCCCGGCTGGTGGACCGCCCTGGGCACCCCGGCCAAACGCCTCGCCCCAGGAACGGACCTTTTTCCGGACCCCCTCGAAGAACCTCCCTCCGAAACCCCCCTCCTCCGCGTCGAAAAAACCATCCCCGGCGGCCAACTCGTCCTGCGATCTCTTGGGGGAAAACTTGATCTCGATGCCTTCGGCCGCCCCCCGCTTCCCCCCTACATTCTCAAAACCCGAAAATCCCAGGGGCAGCCGGATTTCGATCGCGGGGACATCGCCTCCTACCAGACCATCTACGCGAAAAACCCCGGCTCCGTCGCCGCCCCCACTGCCGGACTCCATTTCACACCGGAACTTTTGCGCCAACTCAACCACGCCTTTGTCACCCTTCATGTTGGCTTGGGAACTTTTCGCCCCATCAAAACCGCCGATTTCCATGATCACCCCATGCACGAGGAACGCTACGAAATCGCTCCCGGCCTCGAGGAAAAAATCTCCGCCGCCGGCCGCGTCATCGCGGTGGGCACCACCTCCGCTCGCGTCCTGGAATCGGCCCCGCACCTCCGGCCCCACACCGGCACCACCTCCGTCTACATTTACCCGCCCTACGGCTTCCAAAGGGTCGGTGGTCTTCTCACCAATTTTCATCTCCCCCACTCCACCCTGCTGCTGCTCGTGGCGGCTTTCGCCGGCACAGAACTGGCCCTGCGTGCCTATGAGCACGCCATCCGGGAGAAATACCGGTTCTACAGCTACGGTGATGCGATGCTGATCCTCTGATCAGGGGGACTCGGGGGCGGGAATTTTTTCCCGTGGCTCCAGCACCTGAACCAGCTTGATCTTGAAAACCAAAGTCTCGTTGGGCCCGATTTTTCCAAACGGATGTCCCTTCGCCCCGTAGGCAAGCTCGGGGGGAATCACCACTTCCCATTTGTCTCCCTCCCGCATCAAAGGCAGTACCTCCTGCCAGCCGGGAATCACGTCGCGGTTGATGCGAAACTCCCGGCTCTCATTTTCCGCCGTCTGGTCAAAAATCTGCCCGTCCACCCGCCGGCCCTCATACCACACCTTCACCCGGTCGCTCAGTTTCGGGGTCTTTCCCGCGCCGGTCTCCTCCACCCGGTAGAGGAGGCCGTTTTTCAGCTCCTTGGCCCCCTCCTGCTGGGCGAATTCCTCCCGAAACATCGCCCCCAGCGTGATGTTCCTTCGCCCTCCCTGCTCGGGATCGGCGATCTCCTCTTCCGCAATGCCGAGAAGCGGCAGGGCCAATATCCATGCGACCACCCAGCGGGAGATCCTCATGGATGGGATGTTAGAACCTTCCCCGGGAGAGACAACCATCCCGCCAGCGCCAAAGCCCGGCCAACAGGCTGCCGATCAGGGAATGCACCACGCTGCTGATGGCTGCCGGCAACGCGCTCAGCGGGTCGGGAAAATGCCGTTGGGCCAGCACCACTCCCAGACCCGAATTCTGCATCCCCACCTCGATGGAAATCGTCCGCGCCGTCTTCTCGTTCTGCCGGGCCAGCCTGCTGAGACCCCATCCCAGGGCAAATCCCCCCGCATGGAGCAACAACACCGCGGCCACCAGCCTCCCCCCCGCCTCCCGTAACCCCGGGGCGTTCTGTGCCAGGATCGCCGCGACAATCATGGCGATCGCGACCACCGCCACCAGCGGAGACCAGACCAGCAGGCGTTCCGTTGCGTTCCCCGCCCTGCTCCTCAAGACCACTCCCGCGAGCACCGGCAGCACCACCACCTGCAAAGTGGAAAAAGCCAGCCCCCATTCATCCACCTCCACATAGCGTCCCGCCAGCCATGCCGTCAGCCATGGCGTCATTACCGCCGCCGCCAGGGTCGAGGCGGCCGTCATCAATACCGAAAGCGGCACATCGGCCCGTGCGAGATAACTCACCACGTTGGAGGCCGTCCCCCCCGGACAGCATCCCACCAAAACCACTCCTGCCGCCAGTGCCGGGGGTAGATCCATCCAGCGGGCAGCCACCCATCCCAGAAAAGGCATCACCGTGTACTGCAGGAGAAAACCCAGCACCACCTGCCCCGGCATGCGCACCGCCCGAAACAGGTCTTCCCACGTCAGGGTCAGCCCCATTCCCAGCATCGCCACTCCCAGCGCCCCGACCACCCAACCGCCCCGGAACCAGGCAAACCAGTCGGGCCGGAACCACGCCAGCACGGCCGCCAGCCCGATCCAAAGGGGAAACGCGTTCGCCGCCCGCTCGGGCCAGCGCATCGACGGGCTCAGAACTGCCCGCGAATGGCCAACTGGAAATACGGGGCCATCGTGCTCTTCACGTGATCATTAATGCGGGTGAAATCATAGTTTCGCCAGACCACGGAACCGCCTTCCGCCTGGAGGGAGAGATTGGGATGAACTTTCCAGCTGACCCCGACTCCCGCGCGGGCCTCAAAATAATTCAGAAGAGCGCCGGCCAGGCTTCGGTTTCCCAGCGTTTCCGGATTGCTGTCGGCGAGCCGCACATTGGCGTTGAGGATGTCCCCGCCAACAAAGACGGTCACATCATCCGTGGCTTTCCAGTCGATGGTTGGCTTGGGGGCGCTTCCGTTCAGCAGCCAGTTTTCGGCGAACTGCCAGCGGATTCCGGGAATGGGAATGACCGGAAAAAACTGGAAGACGTCCGCCCGCAGGGCGATGAACCACTGAAAATCCTCATCCACGATGTTCGTGAACGCCGCCACCCCGGGGATGTTGACCTGATGCCAGCCCAGACTCTGCCAGGTCCCGTACACACCCGGCTCCAGCTGGATCCGCATGTACCATTCGGAAGGTTCGATCTCGATGTCACATCCGAAGATCGCGTTCAGGGTCGTCAGATTGTCGGGCAAAGGAATGTTTGCGCCATTGTAGCCGAAGGAAAAAGTCTGCCAGTCACCACCCACGATCCCGACCAACCCGTCATCCAGCCGCCGGCTGGCCACAATACCGATCTCCGCGGCCTGCTCCGTCACGGTGCCCAGCCCCTGTTTCAAACTGGCCGAACCGACATAACCGTAGTCCAACCCCATCTCGATGCTCCATTCCTCCTTCGCATAACTCCGGTCTGGACCCAATGCTGATCGCCCCGGTCCAAGTCGCTCCCGCACAGGCGCCAAAGGATCCTCCACTTCGCCTTCCACGCTTACCGGCCCAGTCCCTGGTTCTTGGCCAAAGGAAGGCAACACCCAAAAAGCATTGAAAATGCTTATGAGTAATACTTTATGTATTTCTTTTGTTCTCAAAAGAGCTCTATGCTTAGGGAACTTAGCCCCAAAATCCAAGCCAAATCCAAGAATGCGTTAGGAGCCCTTAAGGCGGCTCAGGATCGTCTGACAACCGGCTTTGACCTCCTTCATGAAGAGAGCCTCCCCGATCATCCGGGCGGTGGCCTGAGCAAGCTGTTCCGGATCCGTCTCCACCGCGTCAATCCTGCAGACCAACGACTTGCCGTCCCCATAGGGCCAAATCCCATACAGACTGATGGCCCCATAATACCCGTTGGAGGCAAAGTAGTGCATGTCGGCCACCTCGTAGCGGCCTCCCGCACCCTGCTTCATCACGGCACACCCGAGGGCAACCGCGGGTGCCTTGTCCACTTCCATCAACTGCCAATAGTCACGAACCTCCACCGGTTCCTTTTTGTCCTGCCCGCCGTAGGCCAGCGCGGTCAAAACCCTCCGGAACTCGTCGCGAACCGGACCGTTTTCCTTAAGCACATCCCTCAGCTCTTCGTCAAAATCCAGACGCATGTCCGGGCCGGACGGAACCCCGGCATTCTCCTTCCACCCCCCGCGATGGTAGGTCTGCATTTTTTCCTCCAAAATCCGGACCCATCCGTCGATTTTTCCCGAAGAAACCTTGGCCAACTCCTCTGCGTGGAGATGGATTTTGCCCTCTTTGCGCCCCTCCACCTGCAACAAAAGGTCGAAGGGCGGACGGCCCAAGGCCGCACGGAAACGGCTCCAGGTCCCGGCATCGCCCGGCCGCTGAAAGGCATGATACAGCTTCACCGATCCCTCGTCCGTCCACGCCAGGTCTTTTCCCCGGGTCGGGTCAAACTCCAGAACCACCCGCGCCGTCTTTTCCGGACTTGCCGGGGAAAGGAAAAACGCCTTCGCCCCCAAAAATCCCGGCCGGGCACCCCCCACGATCCATTTCTGCCCCACAATCTCCCCTTTCTCCATCTCCCCAATGGGCACCTCGTCAAACCCCATCCGCTTCAGATCCTCCTTCCATCCCCCCTCTTGCGCCGCGGCCATGCCCACCGCCACCAGCAAAACAGCCATCCAGCACCCGGCCATCCGCCTTGCCGGGGATGGGAGTTGGGAGATCGGAGACAGGAACCTCCCCGTCTTCCATCTGCGATCTCCGATCTTCGCTTTTTCCGAATTTCCCAATTCGAATTTCGAAATTCTTAAAGCTTTGACTTCAAGGCGATTTCTCATACGATAATCCCTTACCTTATGCCTACCGCCACGAAAAGTAAGATCATCGCCGGCCACCGCCTGCATGAGAAAGACACCGGCTCCTCGGACGTCCAAGTCGCCATCCTCACGGACCGCATCAACCACCTTTCCGCCCACCTCCAGAAGTCCGTCAAGGACTTCGCCTCCCGCCGCGGCCTCCTCGCCATGGTCAGCCGCCGCCGCCGCCTCCTCGACTACCTTCACCGCACCGAGCCAAAGCGCTATCGCTCCCTTCTTGAGAAACTCAACCTGAGGAAATAACCCACCCCAACACCCCACCCCCAAGTCCCCAAGAAAAGGGAACCCTCTGTCGGCCCACGGCTGGGCAGATGACACCCCGCAGGCTCACCGGCCTTCGCTGTGTCCTCTGAAAGCCGCCTTCGACCGGCTCCGGATTCTCCCTCCCCTGCCCGTAACCTTTCCTCGTTGCGGCGGATCTTCCTGCGGCATCCAAATCCTATGAGCAAACCCACCACCCTCACCGCCCGCGTTGGCGATCGCGACCTCCACATTGAATCCGGCAAGTACGCCAAACTGGCCGACGGCGCCGCCCTCGTCACCATGGGCGAAACCATCATCCTCGTCACCGCCGTCTCCGCCACCAAGGTCAAGGAAGGCCAGGACTTCTTTCCCCTCACCGTCGAATACAAGGAAAAGGCCGCTGCCGCCGGCCGCATCCCCGGCAGCTATTTCCGCCGCGAAGGCCGCCCGACCGAAAAGGAAATCCTCACCTGCCGCATGGTCGATCGCCCCCTCCGCCCCCTCTTCCCCAAGGGCTACTTCTACGACACCCAGGTCATCGCCATCCTCCTCAGCACCGACGGCCTGAATGATCCCGATATCCTCGCCATCAACGGCGCCTCCGCCGCCCTGATGGTCTCCGATATCCCTTGGGCCGGCCCCATCGCCGGCGTCCGCGTCGCCCGCGTCGGCGGCAAGTTCATCGTCAACCCCACCCACCCCGAGCTCGCCGAGAGCGATCTCGACCTCGTCTACGTCGGCACCGAGCACGAGGTCCTCATGATCGAAGGCGCCGGCAAGGAACTCCCCGAGGCCGACTTCAAGGCCGCCCTCGAGCACGCCCACTCCGCCATCCAGCCCATCATCAAGATCCA
>DFCD01000078.1 GCA_002366885.1 Verrucomicrobia bacterium UBA3063 | reverse complement strand
TCACGAAAAGTTTTTCCATCGCTTCCTGGAGCTTCTTCAGCTCGTTGCCGGCGCGCTGCCGGGCAATGCCGGAACGGGCCTCCATCAGGCGACCGTAGGCCTTGTGCGCCTTCTCCTGCGTCTGATGCAGTTGGCGGACAAGCCCCTTGAGGGCCGCCATATATTTTTCGCGGCCCTCGATCTTTTTGTCCTGGATGACGCGGTCAAAACGCTCGCGGGAGTTCAGCAGTTTCTCCCCGAGAGAGACGTACTCCTTGGCGATGAAACCGAATTTATGCAGGTGCTGGACCGCGCCGATCTCCGCTTCCTCAATCCGCTTGGAAATCTCCACCTCCTGCTCCCGCGTGAGCAGGGGAACCTGCCCCATTTGCCGCAAGTACATCCGGACGGGATCATCGAGGATGTCGAGCTTCTCCGCCTTGTCCTCGACCACCGGCTCGCCGGTCTCCTCATCCCGGGCCGGTTTTTTATACCGGTCGACCTCGCTGGCCTCGATGACGTCGATCTCGAACGTGCGCAGAAAAACGAGAACCCCCTCGACCTGCTCGGCCTGGTTCACAGTCTCCGGCAGGGCCTCGTGCAGGTCGTCGAACGTCAGGTAGCCCTGCTCCCGGGCCAGCTTGATCAGCTCGCGCAGCTTTTCCTGTTTTTCGGGGGTTTGGGCGAGATTGGTGATGCCGTTGGCATTGGGATCGACCGAGCCGTTGGTCGACTCCGAGGCCTCCTGCTCCACCGCCATCAATTCCGCTTCGGAAGGTTCCTCTCCCGGACCGGCCTCGCCATCCGCAGGAGCCGCGATTTTCGCCCGGCTGGCAGCAAGTTTGGGTGCCTTGGGGGCTTTGCTTTTGGCGACTTTCTTCACGCTGAAACCCACTCCAAATCAACGAAAAAGGAATCAAACATAAACGTTAAGAATTAGCTTTGACGGCCCCGTGTGTCAAACGCGCCCTTTTCTTGAGCAGTTCCCCTTGCTGGCGAAGCACTTCGGCCACATGCGGATCCCCCTGATTCAAGGATTTCAAACGTGCCGTCAGCGTCTCGGCTTCCCGCCTCAAAAAGTCACCTTCCATTCTCCAGGCCAACCGTTCCAAGGCCCCGTCCCAGTCGTTCTCGGGGTGTTTTTCCCAGACACCCGCCTCCAACCCGGTGACAAAGTCCTGCTCCAGCCCGTTGAGATGGGGCAGAAGATCGGCCAAGCCGGTCCAGGCATCGTCCCGATAGAGATCGCGAATCTTCAAATAAAGTTCCTCTCCGGCGAGATTCTTCAGCCAAACCTCATCCACGCGCCGCTCGACCTCCGGCAATCTTGAAGGCGCACCCAAGACGAGCAAGAGCAGTTCCCGGACGACGGGATGAACTTCCAGAGCCTGGCCGATGGGGGTCGAGGTCTTGGCTTCCGCGGCCGCACGATCCCCGCGCAGGTGCACCTGTTTCCGGGTCTTTTCCACCTCGGCCTGCACCAGCGCCTCCCCCAATCCGAGTTTCATCGCAGCTTGGGTGACCAAAGCCGTGCGGCTGACGGCATTATCCACTTTCCCGAGCAACGCCGCCACCGCCTCCACCACTTTTCGCTTTCCTGCCGGACTGTCACCCTCCTGCTTCGACTGCCAATCCACGAAGAAATCAAGGAAGTCGACCGCCTCTTCCAGTTTGGTCCGGAAGGCATCGGCACCGCCTTTGCGGATGAGCGAATCGGGATCATCCCCGCGGGGCAAGCGGACCACCTTCACTCCCAGTTCCGCCTTCGCGATCCCTCCCCACCCCTGCCCCTCCTCGACGAGCACGCCGCCAAGACGGCCGGCGGCGCGGTCCCCGGCGGCATCGGCATCCAGACAGATGACAATCTCCTTGGCGAAACGTCCGATCAGTTTGGCGTGATCCTCCGTGAAGCCGGTGCCCAGCGGGGCCACCGCCTCGGCAAAACCGGCCGCCTGCGCCCGCAACACATCGAGTTGCCCCTCGCAGACGATCGCCCGGCCCGTCTCGGCCATGGCCCGCCGGGCCCGGTCAAAACCGAACAGCACCTTTCCTTTTTTGAAGATCATGGTCTCGGGAGAATTCACATATTTCGGCTCGTCCGGCGCGGCTCCGGCCAACACGCGTCCGCTGAAGGCGATCACCCGGCCACCCTCGTCATGGATGGCAAACATCAGACGGTTACGGAATCGGTCATAGACCCGTCCGGTCTGCGCCTTCAGCGCCACGCCGGAGGCGATCATCTCCTCCTCGCTGAATCCATTCTTCTTTCCCCAGTCGAGCGTGGCCGTCCATGCCGCCGGGGCATACCCCAAACCAAATCTCGGGATCCATTCGTGCGGGATGTCCCGCTCCTTTAGATAGGCACGGGCCGATTCGGCCGCAGGATCATGGAGGAGCAGGTCCCGCCAATGAAGCGCGAGGGAGGCGTGGATCTGCCTTAAGCGTTCCCGCTCCGCTCCGCCGCCGCCGGTGCCACCCCCGCCCGCCCCCTTTTCCTCCTCGATAGGAACCCCGGCCCGCTCGGCCAACCGGCGGACCGCCGCCGGAAAATCCAGCCCTTCCATCATCATCACAAATCGGAACACGTCGCCCCCCGTGCCGGAACTGAAACATTTGAAAAACTGCTTGTCCGGATGGACGTAGAAGGAGGGGGTCTTCTCTTTTTTGAAGGGACTTAACCCACGAAAATTCACCCCCACCCGCCGGAGCTGGACGTAGGTGCCGGCCACCTCCACAAGGTCGCTGGCACGGCGAACCCTTTCGACGGTGTCGGCGGAAAATCCCATCCCCCTGTTTTCCAAGCTGTTGCCGGGGAAACAAACCGTTTCCCGCCAGTTGCCCACCAAACCCCTTTCCCCCATCTTAATAACTCCGTGAACCCGCCCGCCCTGCACCCCTCGCCTTCCCCCTGCCGGCCCATCTCGATCCTATATCCCATCTTCTCTATCCTCGCTCTCAGCGCCTGCCTCTTTGCCCAGGATTCCGGCTCGAAATCCCGCGTCGCTTACCTCGAGAACCCCAACCTTCTCAATAACTACGATCCCAAGCCCGAGGCGGTCAAAAAGGCCGTGGCCTCGCTCCTCACCACTCTCACCGGCAAGGACAAGCCGGCGGATGCGTGGAAGGATCTGGGCGTCTCCCCCGATGACACCGTTGCCGTGAAGATCGCCGCCTTGGGCGATGCCCGCACCAGCACCGCCTCCGAGGTGGTCGATGCCGTGACCGGCAGTCTGATCGATGCCGGCGTAAAACCGGAATCCATCATCGTCTGGGACAAGCTGGAACGGGATCTGACCCGATCCGGATTTCCGGTATCCACGGGTAAAGGAAAACCCCAAACCCGGGCGGTGATCGCCGGGGCCACCTCCGATACCCCCGGCCTGGGTTGGGATCCGGACACCGCACCCTACTTCAATCCCACGATGGGGGAACTGATCTACGGCGATCTCAAGTTCCAGCCTGCCCTGATGGACGGATTGCCTTCGCCGAAGTCGGGCGGTTCTGCCGACCGCACCCCCTACTGGTCCTACTACTCGAAGCTGGTGACCCGGAAAGACGTGAAGGTGGTGAACCTTGGCACCATGACCAGTGATCCCGATCTGGGCATCTTTGGTTGCTGCGCCTCCCTCGCCTTGGGCAGCGTCGACAACACCCGCCGCCTGATCAAACCCAATTCGGATCAGGACACCACCATCGGCGAAATCCTCACCAGCGACCCGTTCAAACCCACAACC
>DFCD01000098.1 GCA_002366885.1 Verrucomicrobia bacterium UBA3063 | reverse complement strand
TCGACCGGGCTCTGGAGCTTGACCCTGGCAATCCCGCCTACCTGGATACACTTGCCTGGATTTTATTTAAGTCGGGAGATATTGCATCCGCGGAACCAATTTTAGCCGAAGCTCTGGGCACGCTTCCGGACGAGCCGGTGCTTTTGGAACATTACGGTGACATCCTTTTGGTTTTGGGTCGGAACAAGGAGGCGGGCCTTCAGTACCAGAGGGCGGCATCCCAAGGGGCCCCCTCGTTGTTTCTGCGTGAAAAAGTGCGCAAAACGGCGAGGCTGTCCGGTGGTCGCTGACAGCCAAACATGATCGATTCCCTTCTCTCTCGTGTCGCTTCCTTGGTTTGGGGTCCCTGGCTGGTGGCATTGCTCTTGGGGACGCACCTTTTTCTTACTTGGAGAACCGGTTTTATCCAAAAGCATCTCGGTACCGCTCTCCGTCTCTCCGTAGCCAGGGATCCCGGTGCCCCCGGCGATATCAGCCAGTTCGGGGCACTGATGACTGCCTTGGCGGCAACTATCGGCACCGGTAATATTTATGGAGTGGCGGGGGCCGTCATGCTGGGCGGGCCGGGAGCGGTTTTTTGGATGTGGTTGACCGGTGTGTTTGGAATCGCCACCAAATATTCCGAAGCGTTGCT
Source organism: Verrucomicrobia bacterium UBA3063 (assembly GCA_002366885.1). Taxonomy (GTDB): domain Bacteria; phylum Verrucomicrobiota; class Verrucomicrobiia; order Methylacidiphilales; family Verrucolacustridaceae; genus Verrucolacustris. The sequence goes on along the minus strand of DFCD01000098.1, from coordinate 4,677 downwards.
TGCGGTAAAATTCCGCGTAATCAACAGCCGCGGGGAGATGTCCGGAGGTCCGATGTTCGTTTTGGAGCGGGCCTTAAACGCCCGCTGGGCTGGCATTCTTTTTGCCGTGTTTACCGCCTTGGCCGCCTTCGGGATCGGCAACATGGCCCAGTCCAACGCCATTGTGGAAATGGTGGTCGTGAAAAAGGCTGTTCTGGGAATCTCCCACACCGATGGCTCGGTCCGCCTTTGGTTGGGTCTGGGCATGGCCGCTCTTACCGCTGCTGTCATCCTTGGCGGCATCCGTTCGATCGCCCGCTTCTGCGGGTTCCTCGTTCCCTTTATGGCGCTCTTTTATGTGGCGGGTTGCCTCGTCATTTTAATCGGCTCCATGGACCGAATTCCCGCGGCTCTTTCCCTGATTTTTTCTTCTGCCTTCAACGGTCATTCCGCGCTGGGGGGTTTTGTCGGGGCCGGAATCGCCGAAGCCATTCGCTATGGGATCGCCCGCGGCCTCTTTTCCAATGAATCTGGCCTTGGTAGCGCCCCCATTGCTGCTGCCGCCGCCCGGACCAGCGATCCGGTTCGGCAGGCACTCGTTTCCGGTACCGGCACCTTTTGGGACACCGTGGTCGTCTGTGCGATGACCGGTCTCGTCATCGTAAGTTCTGGAGATTGGACCACTCCCGATCTCAACAAGGCCAAGCTTTGCGATCTCGCCTTCAACCATATCGGCGTTTTTGGCGACTTTATCTTGGTGGGAGGGCTTCTGACCTTCGTATTTTCTACAATTCTGGGCTGGGGTTACTACGGCGAAAAGGCCGTCGAATATCTTTTCGGGGTGACCTCGGTCTTTCCTTATCGTCTTCTTTGGATTGCGGCTGTCTTCATCGGTGCTGTTTGGAAAAGCGACGCTGTCTGGAATTTCTGTGACATCATGAACGGTCTCATGGCTCTTCCTAATCTGGCCGCCCTGCTCCTCCTAAGCGGTGTTATCGCCTCCGAAACCCGCCGATATTTCTCTAAGCCTTCCTCAACGTAAGCGTTCACGTAAACGACCGGTTTTCAGCTTTATCTTCAGGCCTGAAGCTTGGTCGGATCCCCTCCCCATGCCGCCACTTTCGCTTTTGCGGCGGCTTCCTCCGCCTCCTTAATTTTACCCGCACGTCCCAGGGCCAGGGAGAGACTACTGTAAGCGAGCTGGTCCTTCGGCTTGAGTTGCACCAGCTTTTCCAAAGCAACAATCGCTTCCTCGGGTCTTTCCAGTTTCACCAGAGCCATTCCCAGCGCCTGCCACGCATCGGGCAGATCGGGGTCCAGACACGTGGCCTCCCGGTAGTGTTCTGCCGCCTCCGCCATCTCCCCCACGGCAAGAGCGGCATGACCTGCATCCATCCTGTCCTCTGCCTTCATTGGGTCTTGCTGAGGATGGCCTGGAGGACTCCCGCGGCCGAGACCTGGTTGGCCATGACCGTAACCTTCCAACCAGCCTTCCGGGCCTTTTGTGAGGTCATCGGCCCAATAACGGCGACTTTGGGTTCCTCCGGCCACCTCGGCACCAAGCGACGAAACCGCTCAGCCGCTGTCCCGCTGGCGAAAACCACCCAGTCTGCCCCTTCTTTGCCGAGGGCATCCCGCACCGGTCGAAGCAGTCTTGGCGGGCCCTCGTTTCGATAGGCCACCAAGGGCTTCACCCGGTACCCGTTCCCCTTTAGGGCTCCAGCAAAGCTTCCTTTCTCCTCGTTGCCGGTGATGTGAAGAATCGGATCTGCCCTTTTCCCTGGCCAGGCTCTGGCCAGGGCTTCCGACCCCGGTCCAGGTCCGATGAAATCTGCCCTGAGCCCGATTGTTTTTAAAATCTCGGCTGTCGATCGGCCGACCACGGCAATCTTCTTGCCCGCTAATCTCCGCGCGTCGCCAACGAGTCCCGTTAGTGCACGAACACCAGCCCCGCTCGTCAAAACGATCCATTGCGCCTTTTCGACTTCCTTTTTCCAATGTCCACGAGGAGTCAGGAAAAAGATGCGGGTCATGGGCATTTCCCATACCTCCGCCCCATGTTCCTCGAACAAATTCCGCCAACCCGACGAGAGGGATTCGCTGACCGTCAGGATCACTCTTTGCCCTTTCAGCCGACCCCGCACCTGTCGTCCAAGCCGCTTTTTTAAGCCCACCACCTCTCCGACCACCACAATGGCCGGTGGCCTTATCCTTGCTTTGCGAGTATTCTTCGCAAGATTACGCACAGTGGAAATGACCGACCTCTGATTACGACAGGTTCCATGCGAGATCACCGCTGCGGGTGTCTCGGGGGAAAAACCGTAAACGGCGGCCGTTTCCAGAAAATCCCTCAAACCCTCAACCGCCATGTACCCTACAAGGGTTCTCCCGCTGATGGATCCCTCTGCCCGTGCCCCGATCTTCAACACCAACTCCGTACTCAGTCCCCGATGGGTCACCGGAATTCCTTCCGCGGCCGGGGCAGCCACTCCGGCCGTGACTCCCGGAACCACTTCGAAAGGTATTCCTGCCTTGGCCAACTGTTCGGCCTCCTCCCCGCCTCGACCAAAAACAAAAGGATCACCGCCTTTGAGTCTGACCACCTGCTTGCCGTTCCGCGCCGCGAGAATCAGGCGCCTCTGGATCGCCTCTTGAGGTGTCTTCTTTCCACCCGGCTCCTTCCCGACATCAAAAAAAACAGCCCCAGGTTTGGCCCAAAGAAGGATTCCTGGGTTCACCAGACGGTCAAAAAAGACGCTATCGGCTGTTCGTAACGCTGCCCTGGCTTTTAGGGTCAGGAGGCCCGGATCGCCGGGACCCGCGCCGACCAACCAGACCTTTCCTGCCCTAGCCACGTCTCATTTCCTCCGCCAGTCGCACGCCGATCAACTCGGCTTCACCCGTGGGACCCTCCATCTGGGCCCGACGAACCTGACCGCGGTGGTCTGGCGCTGCGGCCCGGAGATGGATCGTGCCTTCGCTGCTGAGAGTGGCCAGGGCTCCGAGTGACTCGGAGCATCCCCCTCCCCAATTTCTTAAAAAATCCTTTTCCGCCTCGACGCAGGCCCGTACCGCGGAGTTGTCAATTTTTCTCAAAACCCTGATTACCTTGTGATCATCTCTCCTGCATTCCACTGCCAAGGCGCCTTGCCCTGGCGCGGGGACCATCCAGTCGGCGTCCAGCCTTTCCATGACGAGCTTTCCCGGGATACCTCCCAAGCGGTCGATTCCCGCGCAGGCCAGGATCATTCCCCACAAAGCAGGGTCTTCCTTTAGTTTCTGCATTCGCCGGTCGACGTTTCCGCGGATTCCCTTCGTCGTGGTCCCCTCCCACCTCTCCCGCCAAAGCATTTCCCTCCTGGGGCTTCCCGTGGCGATTACCGCCCCTTGGGGCGGACTTTTGCTTGCTGGCTCCTTTTGGATTAGGGCATCCCTTGGGTCGGCTCTTTCCGGGTAGGCTGCCACTATCAGGTTTTTGGGGATCTGTGTGGGAAGATCTTTGGCGCTATGGATGGCTGCATCAATCGCATCCTCGCAAAGTCCTCCCTCCAGCGCGGAACTGAACTCTCCGACCTGTTCCGGCGGATCCTCTCCAAATTCCGATCTTTCGTCTCCAGGGGTCCTGATAATCACCAATTCCACCCCCGTTCCGGGGCTGGCCATGCGGATAAGATCGGCAACCCGGTGAGCCTGCCAGAGGGCCAACCGGCTTCCCCTTGTCCCTAGCCGGATCTTCATCCTCCCCAACCGCGCGACGTTTGTTCCCGGGATTCGTTCGCAACCCACCACAGTTCGTGTGCCCGCAAAACCTCTTCGGCGCGATGAATGGATCGCAAGGAATCCGGCACGACCTCGCTCCGTTTTGCCAGAACCTCCAGATCCAGCCAGATGGCCCCCGGATATGAATCCCGGACCCGTGTCAGGGTTCGTGGCACCCCCAGATCGACCAGGGCGGTTGGTCCCGTACCAGGCCGGACATTTTCCCACCCCAACTCCCCCCCGCTCAGGGCTGATGCCAGGATTCCGCAGGCCCGCGCGGCTTCGCCCCAGCTGCTCCAGGAAACCGTGTGGCCTCCCAGTTCCCCCGCCAGAGCCGCCGCCCTTTCCATCGTTCGGGAGGAAACCCAGAAATTGCCGAAGCCTTTTTCCAGGGCAGCCATCCCGAAACTCCTGGCCGTATGACCCGCACCAAGAATTAGGATCGGGCCGACTTGTTGCCCTCCCAATTCCTCGCTCATCACCTCGGCGGCACAACGACCGACGGAAGGATCTCCTTGTCCGAATCCTGCTGCCTGTCTGGCTGCCCGCGCCGCGCGGAGGGCGGACTGGAAGAGCGTATGCATTGCTTTTCCGGTTCCTCCCAACTCCCGGGAACGATGATACGCGGCCCGGACCTGTCCGAGGATTTCCGCTTCCCCTATGACCATAGATCGCAGGCCGGAAGAAACCTCCGATAGGTGCCGCCAGCAGGCCAGGCCTTCATGCAGATACATTCCCCGTGCGGACCGCCAAACCTCCCCAAGGCCCTGGGGCATCGCCCGGCCCAACGCCTCGGCAATGTCCGGCCCGCGTCGCCCGGAAACGCCGTAGATCTCCACCCGGTTGCAGGTACTTAGAAAAACAACCTCTTCAGCGCCGTCATGCTCAATCAGGTGCGGCGTGAGCCTGTCACCCGGCAGGGAAACCAGTCGTTCCCGC
>DFCD01000066.1:1911-16601 GCA_002366885.1 Verrucomicrobia bacterium UBA3063 | reverse complement strand
TCGCCGGATGCGGATAGACCTCCGCCACGGTCTTTTTCCCCGGCGCGGGCTGCCAGCCAATTTTGAAACCTTGTTTTTCCAAGTGCCGTGCGATCCGGGGCGGGCGCGGACACTTGGTCAGGTTGGCCGGATGGCAGGCCGCATGCTCCCGATGAAACATCCGGTGGGTCAACCGGTCGACCGGCCGCGTTCCCGTCCGGTTGGGACAGACGATCGGGGCATCCACGGTGACGAAAACGGACGGGTAGCCGTGACTCTTCTCCAAGACGGCCTCCCGTAGCTCGCGGTCTCCCTGTGGATAGGTGAATCCACACACGGTTCCCCGCCTCCCGTCCCAATCCAAGAAACAGACGCCGTCATGCTTTTTCTCGCCCCAGGCGAGATCCACCCCGATCAGGAGGACTTTCAAACCTTCTTGTGCTCAGTGCGCAAAAGCAAAACAGGAATCTCCACCGAATGCCGAACCTCGCTCGAAGCACTGCCAAAAAGCACATCCTCCACCCACCGATGACCATGCGTGGCCATTGCCACCAGATCACACCCAGTCTCGCGGACCGCTTTCACCAATTCAGGTCCGGGTTGCCCATACCCAAGGCGCCAGGTGGCGGTAATGCCTTCCTCCTTTAACTTTTGTGCACAGGTCTCCAAATATTCCCGGTCCTCACGCACTTCCTTCGAATCACTCTCCGCCCCGAAGAATCGTGCGGACCATCCGTCGGCAATATGAATCAGGATCAGTTCGCTCCCGTGCTTCTTGGCCAACTCCCGCACGTGATGGAGGATGCTCGAGTCATGACTGGTTCCTTCCAGCGGTACCAGAATTTTTCGGTAGAGACGGGGCTCCGCTTTCATCCACTTTTGGCTCCAAGAAAGGTTTCCACCAGCAGCCAGAGGTTCAGGCTCACCAACAACGCAGAAACCAACCACGCCAAAACGCGTGTCTTTGTGCCAATCGCAAACTCCCCCATAATGGCCCGATTGGAAGTGAACAAGACAAGCGGGATGACGGCAAACGGAAGCTGCAGACTCAGGATGACCTGACTAAGAATCAGGAGGTCGTAAGTTCCATGATCCCCCTTCCATAAGATCACGATGACTGCGGGGATCAGGGCAAGGATTCGGGTCAGGCTTCTCGAAATCCAGGGAGCCATGCGCAGATGCAGAAAGCCCTCCATCACTATCTGGCCGGCCAAGGTACCCGTCAGGGTGGAACTTTGCCCGCTGGCCAACAGGGCCAGGGCGAAAAGAAAGGCGGCCGCCCCTCCCATGAGCGGTCGAAGCGTGGCATGGGCTTGCTGCAATTCTTCCACCGGAATCCCGTTTCGGAAAAAGACCGAGGCCGCCACGATCAGGATCGAGGCGTTGACGAGGAAAGCCCCGTTCAGCGCCACGGCGGAATCAATGAAGTTAAACCGGATCGCTTCTTTTCTTCCCTCCGAGGTCGGGGTGACCACCCGCGTCTGGACCAAGGCGGAGTGCAGGTAAAGATTATGGGGCATGACCGTGGCTCCGATGATTCCGATCGCCACATACAACGCGCTGGAACCTCCGTCCACCGGGGTGGCGGAAAGCTTGGGGGTGAACAGCCCCCGCAGGACGCCACCCCAGTCGGGCTGCGCCATCCAGATCTCAATGACATAACACCCCCCGATGGTGGCCACCAAAGAAATGATGCCGGCTTCCAGCCACCGCATCCCGCGGGCCTGCAGAAGAAACATCAGAAAAACATTCAGGGAAACCACCAGCGCACATGTCAGCAACGGCCAGCCGCTCAACAGGTTGAGCCCGACGGCTCCTCCCAACACCTCGGCCAGATCACAGGCGATAATGGCAATTTGGCACGGAACATAAAGAAGGACTCCCCACGGATGGGGCAAAAATTCACGGCACGCTTGAGCCAGATCGCGACCCGAGGCGATTCCCAATCGGGCGGCTAGGCTTTGCAAAAGCAGGGCCATCGCGTTGGAAAGAACCAGAACCCACAAAAGGCTGTAACCGAAGCGGGCCCCAGCCTCGATGTCGGTCGCCCAATTTCCCGGATCCATGTAGCCAACGCTGACCAAAAAGGCCGGCCCGCCGAACGCCAGCATTTTGCGCCAAAAGCCCGCCCCGTGCGGGATCCCCACAGTGCCGTGAACTTCCGGCAGGGATTTCTTCATCTGCAACACGTCCGCATCCTACCAGCCTGGGCCGACCAAAAGGAAACCTTCTATCCGATAAGGGGAGAGCCAAACACCGGCCGGATCGCCTCGGGAACTTCGATCTTCCCGTCCTTCGTCTGATACGTCTCCACCAAGGCGATGAACAACCGCGCCAGCGCCGTGCCCGACCCATTCAGCGTGTGGCACGCCCGGTTCTTCCCATCCGCCCCCTTGAACCGGAGTCCCATTCTCCTCGCCTGAAAATCCCGGAAGTTGCTGCACGACGAAACTTCCAAAAACTGCCCCATCCCCGGCGCCCACACCTCCAGATCATAGCACCGCGCCGCACCGAAACCGATGTCCCCGGTGCAAAGCTCAATCTTCCGGTAATGCAGGCCAAGTTTCTGCAGCACCGCCTCGGCATGCCCGCAGAGGGTTTCCAGGGCCTGCATCGACCGGTCCGGATGTTCGATCCAGACCAACTCCACCTTGTCGAACTGGTGCATCCGGGCCAGCCCCCGCGTCTCCTTCCCGGCACTACCCGCCTCGCGCCGGAAGCAGGGCGTGTAGGCCGCGTACTTCTTCGGCAAATCACCCTCCGCCAGAATCTCCTCCCGGTGCAGGTTGGTCACCGGCACCTCGGCCGTCGGCACCAGGAACAGCTCCCCACCCTCGGTCGCATACATGTCCTCGCGGAACTTCGGCAACTGCCCGGTTCCCACCATGCTCGCCTCGCGCACGAGAAAAGGCGGCGAAACCTCGGTGTATCCATGCGAACCCGTGTGGAAATTCAACATCCAATGGATCAGGGCCCGCTCCAGCTTCGCCCCCGCCCCGCGATACACCGCAAAACCACTGCCCGAAACCTTGGCCGCCGACGTGAAATCCAGGATCCCCAGCTTCTCGCCCAGAGTGACGTGGTCGAGGGGCTTGAAATCAAACTTCTTGGGATTCCCCCACGTCGACACGACCGGGTTGTCCGCCGACCCTCCCCCCTTGGGGCAATCTTCCCAAGGGAGATTCGGGATGTTGAGGAGCAGAGTCTCCTGCCGCGCCTCCACCTCCGCCGTCAGTCGGTCCAGTTCCGCGATCCGGTCCGACTTCTCCTTCATCCCGGCCATCAGCTCATCCGCCGGTTGGCCTTGGCCCTTCCTCACCCCGATCTCCTTGCTGATCGTGTTGCGCTCCGCCTTGAGCTTCTCCACCTCCCCAATCAGCTTGCGGCGCTCCTCGTCTGCCTCCAGCACCTTGGCCAGCCCATCCGCCGCGCCCTGACCCCGCGTGAGCAGCCTCTGCCGCACCCCATCGGGATCCTTTCGGATCAGCGCAATATCCAGCATCGGTGTATTCAACCTATTCAGACCCTTTCCGTCGAGGCCTGCCAAAGGTTTTGCCGACTAAGTTTTGAGGCGCTTTAACTTTCTGGGTGCCCTCCTCCTCAATCCGCGGCGCCGTGCTCGATCTCGGCTCCAACACTTTCAAGCTGCTCCTCGCCGAGCAAAAGCAGGGCGCCCTCCGCATTCATCATGAAAAGGCCTACCCTGTCCGGCTGGGGGAAGGCGTGGCCGTCACCGGAAAACTCCAACCCACCGCCGTCCGCCGCGCTCTGCGTGTCCTCTCCTCCCTTCAGAAAAAAATCAATGCCTTTGGGGCGGAGAAAGTGGCCGCGGTCGGCACCGGCACCCTGCGCCGGGCCCGGAACCGACTCACTTTTCTCCGTCCCGCCGCCAAGATTCTCCGCCAGCCCGTTCTTCTGCTTTCGGGCCAGGAAGAGGGCCGGTTGATCGGACTGGCCGCCCGCGCCCTCAGCCGCCCGCCCCGACCGCGCTACCACCTTGATCTCGGCGGCGGTAGCCTCGAAATCATCGACTCCCGCTTCCCAAAAAAGCCCAAAATCCGGAGCCTCGATCTCGGCTGCGTGGCGGTGCGCGACACTCTGCTTCCACGCCAACCCCCCTCTCCCGACGAGTGGATGAAGGCCCGCCAGAAAATTGCCCAAACCCTCGCGAAAATCCCCCGCCCCGGCGCCCTTTCCCAGGCCACCTTCACCGGGGGCACCGGCCACGCCTACGCCTGCCTTTTGCGCCAAAAAAATGTCAAGGCACGCCGGCTGGAAGATCTCCCCATTCGCCGGCCGGAACTGGTCCGCCTCATCCTGCGCCTGCTCCCCTTGTCGGCGCGGGAGATCGCGCAGCTGCCCGGCATGCCGGCAGACCGCGTCACCGTGGCCCTGCCTGCCTTTCTGGTCCTCGACGAGGTGATCGGACGGCTCCGCCTTTCCCGCGTGCGGATCAGCACCCACGGCCTCCGCTACGGGGTCTGGCTGGGGCACATGGCCCCAGTCCCCGTCCGGAAAATCAGCCGATGATTCCGCAAACCGCGGTGGCCAGGGAAGCCCTTGCCCTGATGAGGGGATGGGAAAAGGAGCCGGAACACGTCCTCCATGTCACCGACTGGGCCGTCCGCCTTTTTGACGAGCTCCGCCCGGAGCACAAACTGGGCCAAAAGGAGTTGGATTACCTTGTGGCGGGATCCCTGCTCCACGACACCGGCTGGTCGACTGCCACCGAGGAACGGCCCCATCATAAGGAGTCTGCCCGCCGCATCCGGGAACACCCCTGGCAAAACCTGAACCAAAAGGAGCGCGAATTTGTCGCCCTCGTCGCCCGCTACCACCGCAAAAGCGCCCCTTCCTCCCGGCACCAACGCTACCTGAACCTGGAATCCAGCCGCAGGGAACCGCTCCGCTGGCTGGCCGGTATCCTCCGGATCGCCGATGCCATGGACCGCTCCCACCGCCAGAAGTTGTTTTTGAAAACCTTGGAACTCCGGCCGGGTGTTTGTCTGATCCATGCCCGTGGCGAGGGCACGGAAGAGGCCAACCTCGGCCTCCAGCGTAAATCCGACCTCTTTCAGCAGGTTTCCGGCCGCCAGCCATTTCTCCAAGCCACCTCCTCCTAGCCGGATGGCACGCGGGGGCGGTTCTGCTTCAATACCCCCTTGTGAAACGTTGGCGTCCCCAGCTGATCGCCCTGGCCATCTTGGTGGCCTTCATCGGCTTTTCCTACAGCTATGTCCGCTATTTCGTCCGTGCCCGCACCCACGCAGTCATTGTCTTCCTGGTGCCCGGCGCAAGCCCGGAGCTTCTTTCTCTCGCCCAGGCCCGCCACCCCAACCGCCACCTTCCCGGGCTCGACCAGGCAGACTCGATGGCCTTCGTGGAAACCCAGGCCTCCGACCAGCTCGCCGGCGACACCGCGGCTCTGGCCTCCTTCCTTGCCACCGGGGAGATTGGCCCGGCCAACCGCCTCAGCCTCCGCTATGACGGCAAACCGGCTGACACCCTTTTGTATCAGGCACAACGGCGGGGCCGCGCTGTGGGAATCATCTCGTCCGGTCCGGTCACCTCGCCGGGAGTCGCCGCTTTTTTCGCCCATCAACCGGACGCTTCGGTATCCGCCAGCATCGCCAACCAAATGCTCGACTCCACCCGCATCGACCTGATTTTTGGCGGAGGCCTCGAAGTGTTCGAAACGGAGAGAAAAGCCGGCCGGCGCGACCTCCTCAAGGAGGCCGAGAAGCTGGACTACACGATCGTTTTCGACCGCGCCGGGCTGGAAAGCTTCCCCGCATGGAACACCCGACGGATCGTCGGCCTGTTCGCCCCGCAAGAACTACCCCTCGCCGCCACGGAAGATCCGGGCGCCGGAACCGTGCGGTTGTCCGATCTAGTGGAAAGGGCCATCCAAACCCTCGCCTACAACCTCCTGGGATACTTTCTGGTGGTGGAGCATCCCCTGGTCGCCAACGCCGCCGGTCAGAATCAGGCCGAACTGGCCGTGCGCCAACTTCATGAACTGGATCGCGCCGTCGATACCGCCCGCCGCTATGCGGGAAAAAACGCCCTGATCCTTGTCTACTGCCCTTTCTCGGTCGGCGGCTTCCAGTTCCTCGAATCCCCCTCCACGGGTAAAAATAAAAAATCGCGACTCCCCTCCCTTTCCTGGCACAACGGCCCCGGCAAGGCCGGCTCCGATCCCACCGGCCTGCGCACCGGACGAGCAGCGGCGCCCTCCGCCGGATTCGGTTGGGCCGCCGCCTACGGCAAAGGCTCGGAGGAGGTGCACGGTATCCTCAATCCGGGTGAACTCCACGCCATCCTCCGGCGCCAGCTCTGAACACCACCCGGATCAAGGAAATCCTGGCCGCCCGCGGGCTCCGTCCCCTCCGTCAGCTTGGGCAAAACTTTCTCGCCGAACCCACACTCGCTGCCAAGATCGCCGAAGCCGTCGGACCGGTCGGATCGGAACCCGTCCAGGAAATCGGCCCGGGCCTGGGTGCCCTGACCCGCGCCCTTTTTACGGCCGGCCACTCCGTGGAGGCCTTCGAGATGGATCAGGGCCTGATCTCCTTTCTGCACGAGGAATTCAAGAACGAGCCCCGTTTCCGTTTGATCGGGGGCGATGCCCTGAAAACCCTGCCGGGACAACCACCCCGACCCGTCCTTTGTGGAAATCTTCCCTACTCGATCTCCACCCCGCTCCTCGTCCAGCTGACCCTGCGCCAACCACCCCCGGAAACCGCTGTGGTCACCCTCCAAAAGGAGGTGGCGGACCGCTTCGCCGCCGAACCGCGCACCTGCGAGTACGGGGCGGTCACCGTCCTGCTGCAAACGGTTTTCCGGATGGAAAGGCTGCGCGACCTCCCGCCGGAGGTTTTCTACCCAAGACCCCGGGTGGACTCTTCGGTTCTCCGCCTCACCCGGAGGACCTCCCTTCCCGGGGATTTGGAGAATTTTTACGCGTTTGTCCGCAAGGGCTTTTCCCAGCGCCGCAAACAGCTCAAACGGGTCCTGCCCGTTGATCTCGCCCGCCGCGCCGAGGAGCTCGATCCTTCGGAATGGTGGCAACTTTATGAACGGCACGGACGAGAAGTTTGACATCGTCGACGATTCCGACCGGGTGATCGGCTCCGCCCCCCGGTCGGAAATTCATGCCCGACGTCTCCTCCACCGCGCCGTCCATCTTTGGCTGCATGATCCCGCCGGCCGGATTCTCCTGCAGCGCCGCTCCCTCTCCAAGGACCGCGAACCCGGCAAATGGACCTCGAGCGTCAGCGGGCACGTCAACGCCGGCGAGGAGTACGACCAGGCCATGCACCGCGAAATTCCCGAGGAGATCGGCGTCCCCGCCGGCTCCTGCCGCCATCTTGCCCGGGTGAGGTATTTTCCCGCCTGCCGGGAGACCGACCAGGAATTCGTCTGGCTTTACCGCGCCGCCCATGCCGGCCCCTTCCGGCCCGATGCCTCGGAGGTGGCTGCACTGGAATGGTTCGAGCCGCAGCAGCTCGATCTTCTCATCCAACAGAGGCCGGAGGACTTCTCCTCCTGCCTGATCCACCTGTGGAAAGGACGGACGGAATGAACGGCCGACTGGCCGGAAAACGAGCCGTCGTGGTCGGCGGCGGCATTGGAGGCTTGGCCACCGCCCTTCGGCTGCGGAAAGCGGGCGCACAGGTCGTTCTCCTGGAAAAAAATGACACCGTTGGGGGCAAGGTGGCGGAACGCCGGGCGGGAGGCTTCCGCTGGGACCTGGGCCCTTCCCTTTTCACCATGCCGCAGATTCTGGACCGCCTCTTTGCCGATCTTGGCGAGAGGCGGGAGGATTACCTGACCCTGCAGCCTCTTTCGCCCACCTGTCGCTACCGTTGGGCCGACGGCTACCAGTTCGATGAAAACGAGTTCTTCTGGTCGCGACCCGATTCCGCCCGTCTTCTCCGTCATGCGGAGGGCCTTTACAATCTCTCCGCATCCGCATTCCTCGAAAGCGATCCGTCTGAGGTTTGGCGCAAGGTTTTGGATCCGCGCCTGATTCCGCTTTTGCGCCATCTCCCCGCGATGAGTCCTTTTCAATCCCTGGCCTCGGCCTCTCGGCGCTTCTACCAAGATCCGCATCTCCAACAGTTCCTCCAGCGCTTCGCCACCTACAATGGCAGTGACCCTGAACTCACCCCGGCCACCTTCGCCGTCATTCCTTACGTACAGGCACGGTTCGGCGGGTGGTTCATCGAAGGCGGCATCCGGAAACTGGCCGAAGCCTTGCTCGCTTTGGCCCAGAAACACGGCGTCGCGATCCGCACCAAAGCGGAGGTGGCCACCATCGACGCCACTAGCGTGACTTTGGCCAACGGGGGAAAATTCGGCGCGGACCTGATCTTCCACAACGGCGATGTGCTCAAAGCCTACCGTGACATGGTTCTGCATCCCCGGGCCCGTGCTTGGGCGGAGAGAATGGCCCGGCCCCAACGGGCCATCTCCGGCTTCGTTGTTCTCCTGGGAGTGAAGGGCAAGGATCCCTCGCTCCACCATCACAACATCTTCTTCTCTGACAACTACCCGCTCGAGTTCCGGCAGATGTTCCGGGAGAAGAGACCCGCGGAAAATCCGACGATCTATCTCTGTCTCAGCGCCCGCACCCAGTCGGCCGATGCCCCGTCCGATCACGACAACTACTTCCTGCTGGTCAACGCCCCGGCAGAAACCCAAAGCATCGATTGGGCCCAGGAGTCGCCTGCCTACGCCGACCGGATCATCCGGATCCTCGATGAAAAGTTTCTGCCCGGCCTTTCCAGGGGTATCGTCCACAAAGAGTGGTTTTCTCCGGCCGATTTTGAGACCCGCGACGCCGTCGTGGGCGGCTCCCTGTACGGTTGGGCCTCCCACGGCATGGTTCCGTCCTTTCTTCGGCCGCCGATTCGCTCCCCGCTTCTCAAAAACCTCCACTTCGTCGGTGGCACCACCCACCCCGGCGGCGGCCTGCCCCTCGTCCTTCTCTCCGCCGAAATCGCCGTCCGCCTGGCTTCAAAAGCTTAAGTCATTGTCCATCATAGTTTTAAAGTGATAAAATAACGCTCTAGATAAAATGCCATCTTCATCCCAATATAGAGTTATGTGGCCTCTGCTACTGATCGCTTTCGTCGCTCTGGTGAATTTGGGAAATGCAGCAAACCTGCAACTCAACTTTGACCAAGGCACTTTTTCCGGCACGACCACGGGAACCTTTACCCTAACCGGTGTCGTGCCCGCCCATGGCTTTGGTTCGGGCGGGTATTACGTGGGGAGCACTTACATCAATCAATATTGGAATTTTTCCACCCAGTATGACACCCCGGTGGGCAATTCCTTTGCCAGTGACTTTGATTTTAATCTAAGCGGTTACGCCTCCTCGGGGGATACCATCCGCAACGGAATTACCCACCCGGTGTACTCCGATATCGGGATCACCATGGGGATTTATAAAAGCCTCAACCTTGCTACCTTGCAGGTTTTTATTCAGGACCAACCAAACCCCAACTTTGATATCAACAACTTTCCCCATGGAGAGTTCAGCCTGAACATGACCGGTTCATTTATTGGTACTAGCTCGGCGGGTTCGGGCGTTGCTCCTGAAATCCGTGGCATGACACTGGCAGACCTTGGCGGCACTTATGTGAATCAATATGACCCGACAGTCCCCGCCAACGCGCTCACCGTTTCCGTGGCGGGCGTCCCCGAGCCCTCCACTCTTTCCCTCGTTTTCCTTGCCGCCACTCCCTTGTTTTTTCGTCGCCGGAAATCTTGCTGATCAAAAGCCCCGCTCCTGCCTCAAGGAGTATCTGCGAGGAGATCCGCGGGATTCAGGGTTGCCACCACCCTCCGCACCAAGCCCGACCTTTGCAGCACCGCGCGGGAAGCCGCACCGTCCAAATTTAGTTTTTTTGAAAAGAACCGGGATCCGTCCTGCCAGAACACGGTTAGGCCAGTTTCCCGCCCAAGCTGATAGACGAAGGGAGTCTGGCAGACGGTGAAGGCCAGGCTTTTTTCCGGAAGATCCATGACTGTCTCGTGCCCCTCGTGGTCGTAGTAGGCGAAGGAGCCCTGCCGGGGATGAAATTCCATCCGGCGAAGCAGGCAGGGGCGGATGCGGATCCTCCCTTCCTCCAGACGGATTCCCAGCTCGCCAAGGCGGCAAAGGATGTCCTCTTTCACCTGGCCGGTCAGGCCCGGTTGTTTTGCTCCGGCATGGGCGGGAGTATGGGAATACGGATCCATCGGGAATGCCCCGTACTCCTGCGGACTTTTGGAATCTCCCAAACCGCGGCGGATATCGTAGTAGGCCTCCGACAGGGCCTTGTGCACCCGGGCGGGAGCCCCGCGGCTTTCCGCATGGAAACAGAGTTCCTGCACCGCCAGGAGCAGCTTGGAAACCATGTGCCAGTAGATGCAACCGAGCCCCTCATAACCATAAAAGGTCCCGGAGCGGCCGGTGAACGATTGATGGTCGAAAATTTGTTCATAGAGGCCGATGACCTGCGCCCGGTCCCTCTCCACCAGGGAGCGGTATTTCGGGTTCTGCGCGAGGCGGTCCAGAACCTGTTGCAGTTCCCGCTGGTTGCCCAGACCGGGGCGGAAATGCACTCTGCCCTGAGCGTCCTTTTCCACCAACTGGTGGTCGCCCTCGACGAGAAGCCTGCGGAGAAGCCCTCCGCGACGGAGACTGGCAGTCGGAAGGTTGTTCCTCTCCAGAAAAAGCGGAAGCCGGCGGTTCGGATAAAGGAGATAGCTGTGCTGGTCCCGCCGATACATCGCACTTCGCCTCAGGGAGCGAAGAACCCCCATCGCCTCTTCCGGCGAAAGCAAGCCGGAGCTGAGAATGGCCACTTGGCCCTCCAGCATTTCGTAAAGATGCCGGATGGCGATCCCCTTCCCCCCCTCAAAAGAGAGAAGATTGTAGGAATGGTACAGGCCGTCCTTCCGGCGATTTTGCCTCAGACTGTGGTCGACCCAGGCGATGGCCAGGGAAAGGAAGCGCAAAACCTTTTCTTTGGAGAGGGTTCTTTTTCCGGAAGAAGGACCCCTTTGGTAGACAGTCTGGCGGTGAATTTCCCCCCTTTTTCCCAAGAGATCGAGGATCCGCCGCCGGTCACGGTCGGAAATTTTCCCGGCCAAAAGTCTCCGGTTCTTTTCCAAAACGCCCGCCACTCCCTGCAAAAAGGCCGACAGCTCTGGGGAGAGGGCGAGCCCCGCCCGTGGAGAGGCGGAGAAAAAGGCCGACAGAAAAGCCAGATAGCGCCGCAGGTATGCCAGGGTAACCACCGAGGCTCCCTGACCGACCAGGGCGTTGTTGGCATCGTTCCACTCCGGGCGCTGGGTGTTCAGCCAAATCCCCGCCTCAGGCACAAAGTTCGAAAGCTTGGCCAACAGGGGCACCAGCAGTTTTTCCGCAAGATTGGCGCGAATCACCCTTCCCTGCCGGTCCCACAACAGCTTCCCCTCCGCCCCGCGGCTACGCACCCGGGACCGGATGATTTTTTCCAAATCATGGTCGAATACCACGGTATCCTTGGGATGGGCGACAAGTTGCTGGTGGCCCCGGATCCGGTAAGGAACGTTGGCGTAGGCAAAGATCTCCCGCTCCAGAAGGCTCTCCAGTTCTTTGGGGTTGTGACGGACGGACTGCTCAAGCAGCTTGAGCAGGTAGATGATCTGGTGATCCCCCCAATACCCGATGCAGGCCCAGGGGTCATGGGGCTCGGGCACTTCCCAGTCAATGCCATCGCGGGTGATCCGGTAAGGGTTGTAACCGTCGGCGGTGCTGGCGTTGAGAAACCGGCTGATCATGCCCGGGACGAATCCGGGAAAGGCCTGGGCCAAACCCTCCCAGTTTTGAAAAATGTCGCGCCAATTTCCCTCATAATTGAGGATGCGATTGCCCTCCGCGTCACGCCGGGGAATGGTGAACCGGTTCCACGGCCGGCTCGGATCCCCGTGACGCCGGCTGAAGGTCAGGGGCAGGTACTCCCGGCATATCCTCTCGAGACAGGGATCCCCCCAGTCCTGCACCCTGCGGATCAGTTCAGGATAAGAAAGTTCGGGGGGAAGGAGCCGGGACCGCCTTTTCCAGCGCGCCGCCAGCGCCGGAGCGGAGGAAGAAAAAAGCCGGTCGAGGTCCCATCGCCACACTGTTTCCCCCCGGAGAAAGACCCCTCCGCGCATGATGTTGCAGAGGGTATTGCTGTAGTGGCGGGCCGACCCCATCGGCAGCGCGGAGATTTGCAATCCGTCGGCACTTCCCACCAGCCGCCGCAACTCCACGGTGCCTTTCCGGATATCCTCAAGAACTTCCCTGCGGAATCTTTTTGGCTGCCGTAGCTGATTCCGTAGCCGAACCACCTCCGCCGCACTCAGGGAAACATCGGCCCCGATCATCCACTCCGTTTCCGCACCCGGCACCAGTCTCGTTTTCCCGGACAGGAAGTACGCACCCCGCTGACCGCAGATGTCCTTTTCCCCCTCCACCCTTTTTCCGGAACGAAAAACCTCCAGTTGGCGGGAGGAAAGCAGGATGGAGGAAACCTTCGGAGCCACCGACCATGCCACCGTGGTGGAAAGCGCCTCCGCAGGCTCCGGCCGGTCCGCTGGCACCGCGCTCAGGCGAAATAGGGCCAGACGGCTGCCGGCAACAAGTTCGCTTCTTTTGTAGGCATCCAGAAGGGTGCTGAAACGGAGCTGAAACTCACTTCCCACCCCGGATGGCATCAGGTTTTGCATGCCGTCCAAAAACTCCACCCGGACCGGGGTTCTTCCGGAGTTTTTCAGCCAACTGCGCCGGATCCATCCGAATTTCCGGCTATTGAACCAGCCCGTCCGGAACACCAGACCAAGATCCGGATTTTCCTCCTCAAAAACGATCTCGTTGCCGCAAACGCTCTTGCCGAGGCTTCGTTGGGCACGGTGACGGCCTTCCCCCCTGGCACAAAAAGGTTCCCAAACCTTTGCCCTGGGGCCCGTGCCCACCCGCAGGATCGTTTTTCCCCCGGTGACTTCGGCCTGATCGCGTATTTTGTCGTCCGTATAATAGGGAAACAGGGCGTGGTCGGCATCCCCTCGCCCTGCGGTGATTCCACCCTGGCTGCAAAGGTACATCCAATGATCCTCCGCACTGACCACGGAAAAAAAGAAAGAAGGCATCCGGTCATAGTTCCGGATCCGGTACCATGGCTGCCCTTCGTGGGTGAAAAATTCTCCCCGAACCCTGTTCCCTTCCGGGAGCGGAACATTCCTCAACCGGGAAAAATGGCGCGACCTCACGGAAGCAACGGTCTACAGGAGTTCCGGGGATTCGAGAAGCTCGGCCACACGGGCCAGAAGCCGGCCCGCCGCCCCACCGTCAATCACCCGGTGGTCAAAACTCAGGGTTAGCCTTGCCTCGTTGACCGGCCGGAAAGATTGGGAGCCCTCATCCCAGGCGGGAACCTTTTTGGCCGCACCCAGACCCAGCACCAGACTTTGCTCCGGCAACGGAATCGGTGTGGCCCACTCCAGTCCAAAGGTCCCGTAGTTCGTCACCACCGCCACCGAGCCGCCAACCGCATCGGCCGGCAGTTTTCTCTCCTTGGCCTGGTTCATCAGCTGTCCATACACCGGCAGCATCCTTTCCAACGGGGTCTGGTTCACCTTCCGCAAAACCGGAACCAGCACCCCATCCTCCGCCTCCACCGCAAAACCGATGTCGATCGAGCTCGGATGAACGATCCGGTTGCCCACCAACCTTCCCGCCGGGACGCTGTTCTCCCCCAACGCGATCCCCAAGGCGCGGGCCGCATAGAGGGTCGGCCCAGGCTTGCCGGGATGTTGCCTGCGATGCGCCATCACCGCGTCCATCCGGGCCCCGCGCCCAACCGTGGCCAGCGGCCGGGTCCAGCTCCTCCGCATCGCGTCCGCCACCGCCACCCGCATGGAGGAAGCCGGCGTCAGCTTCTGCTTTTCCAGCTCGGCGATGAATCTTTCAAAATCCTCAATCGTCACCCGTCCCTTTGCCCCGCTCGGGGCCAGTCCCGCCAGATCGGCCGCATGCAATCCCAGCTCGTTGATTCGCGCCTTCATCCTCGGCGACAGATAACTCGCCCCGGCCGCCTTGGCCGGCACAGGCAACCCCGTGATCGTCGGCAACACCCCGCCGCCATTTCCGTTCGCACCATTCCCCCCCTCAGCCATCGCTGCAGCCTTGGTTTTTTTTGCGGGCATGGCTTTGGCCGGTTTTTTTCCGGCTGCGGCCTCCGCGGCTTTTGGGGCCGTCTCTGGCGCCACCGCCCCCACCGCATCCACATGGCCAAGAACATACCCCACGGGATAACTTTTGCCCTCCTTCGCCCTCCACTCCTTCCATACGCCCCCGTAACTGGTCGTCACGCTCATGACCGCCTTGCTGGTCTCCACCTCGGCAACCTCCTGGTCAGCCTTCACCTTGTCTCCAGGCCTCACCTTGAGACGGATGAGAGTCGCCTCGGCGATCGATTCCCCCAGCTGGGGCATGGAGATGGCAACAAGGCCCATAGGATTCCTACAAAACCATCGTAGGCGGGTTCTTCCATGGGAACAATGCCGACGACGGCCGGCCCGGCTCTTCCCCCTTCTCAGGGGATCCGGACCGACCGTCGCGGCGCGGCCGTTTCCTCAGGCGGCCGCTTTGTTCTCCAGTGTTCGGATGCTGGAAAAGAAGATCCGGATCA
>DFCD01000066.1:0-1792 GCA_002366885.1 Verrucomicrobia bacterium UBA3063 | reverse complement strand
TGTCCGCCCGCCCGGTCCTCGGGCAGGCTCCCCGCCAGCCCAAGCAGGGTCGAGGTGAACGCCAGAAGCCGGTCGGACACGTCCGAACCGCGGCGTTCCCCGCCCCCGCCAGGGCGTGAGGTGGTGCTGGTTTTGTCTTGGGATCTGTATGCTGTGTTTTGTGTGGTTGTCTTCATAGGGGAGTTAACTTCGGTTTCCGGAAAAAGATGCGGTCCTTTTTCACTTTTTTTATTTTTCGGGGGCGGGCCCATGCCCTGCCCTTCCAACCTCCCATAAAAATCATCCTACTTTCCTAGGAAAGTAGGACGGTCAAAATAACGCCCTTGAGCTACTCCCTCGGCTTCTGGTTCTTTGCCCGGCTGACCGGACTCTCCTACTTCTTCGCCTTTCTTTCCCTCTCCTTTCAGATTTCCGGCCTGATCGGGACCGATGGAATTCTCCCGGCCCAAACCATGCTTTCCGAAGGCTGGAAAACCCTCGGGCCTGGAATGCCTTGGATGCTCCCCTCCATGACCTGGATCTTTGGCGCCAGCAATTCCTCCCTCGGTTTTCTCGCCTTGGCGGGATTGATTGCCTCCACACTCCTTGCCCTCGGCTTCCTTCGACCGCTTTCTGCCGCCCTCGCCTGGCTCTGCTGGCTTTCTTTCGTCAACATCGGCCAAGACTTCCTTTCCTTCCAGTGGGATACCCTTCTCCTCGAGGCCGGCTTCCTGGTCATCTTCCTGGAGAAGCCGGGCCTGCTCCCACGCCACCCCGCCGCCGATGCCCCACCCGCCCCCCTCCGCTGGGCGGTCTGGTTCCTCGTCTTCCGCCTCATGCTCAGCTCCGGCCTCGTTAAACTTCTCAGCGGCGACCCCACCTGGGCCGACCTCTCCGCCATGTCCTATCACTTCTTCACCCAGCCCATCCCCAACCCCCTTTCCTGGTTCGCCCATCAACTCCCCCTTTCATCTTTCACCACTCTCGTTACCCTGATTGTCGAACTGCTGATTCCCTTCGCGGTTCTGATTCCCCACCCCCGGGCCCGCTTGGTCGCCGGTGTTTCCTTCCTTGGCCTCATGCTCCTCGTCGCCCTGACCGGCAACTACGCCTACTTCAACCTCCTCACCGCCGGCCTCTCCCTCACCCTCATCGATAACCGCTACTGGCCCCGCCCCCTCCGCCCGGAAAAAATTCCCCTCCCCTGGACCCCCGTCCCGTGGCGCCACCTCTGCTCCGCCGCCACCATCCTCCAGCTCTCCCTTTCTTTTCCGATGCTGCTGGCGACCGCCAGAATCCTGCCCCGCCCGCTCGTCCCCGCCTTTAACAACTGGGAAAAAGTCTTCGCCCCCTGGCACCTTGCCTCCGGTTATGGCCTCTTTGCCGTCATGACCACCCGCCGCCCCGAACTCATCATCGAACACAGCCCGGACGGAATCGACTGGCAACCCCTCCTCTTCCGCTACAAGGCCGGACCTCCCAGCCGCCTGCCACCGCAGATCGCCCCCTTTCAACCCAGACTCGACTGGCAGATGTGGTTCGCCGCACTCTCCGCCGAACGCGGCCAACTCCCCGGCTGGTTCGCCGAATTTCTCAAAAAACTCCGTGCCGGCTCCCCCGCCGTCACCCGGCTCCTCGCTGCCGGCCAACCCAACCTGGCGCCCGGCGTCCACCTCCGCATCCGGCTCGACCAATACCGCTTCACCACCCCCGCCGAACGCTCCGCCACCGGCCACTGGTGGCATATCACCCCCGGCCCGGTGCTTCTGGTCCTTTCCCCGGAAGACAGACTCTGACAAGGCCTCCCCTTCCG
>DFCD01000165.1 GCA_002366885.1 Verrucomicrobia bacterium UBA3063 | reverse complement strand
ATATTGTGAAAACTCGTTTCTTGCCCTGTTTTCTTGCCACCACCGTTTCCAACCTGCTCGCGTTTGGGCCGTTCCTACTCGGACTGATTCCAGCGGTGGCTCTGGCGGCCGGAGCGGAGGGCATGGACTGGTCGAAACTGGTGCAGCGCCCCGGTTTGGCCGCCGCGATGGCCCTGCCGGTTTTGGGTGGATTCCTCGCCATGTTGTATTTGCTGCTGCTGTGGTCTTTGGCCGTGCCTCTGGCGGCGTGCAGCTCGATGGATTTCTGGGAGGCGCTGAAGACCAGCTGGCACGGAGTGAGGGCCAATCTGCTCCGCTATTTCATTCTTTTGATCCTGCTCGCGTTTCTCAACCTGCTCGGAGTTCTTTGTCTGGTGATCGGACTCTTTGTCACCATTCCTCTCACCCTGTTGGCCACGATGGCCGCCTATGACCATATCTTCCGTCCCGGAACCCCCAATTCTCGCTGACACCGAGAAGGCCCGGAACTGTCTCGGCCTGAACGCCACCGTCCTTCCGGGCCTCGGAACTTTTCGCCACGGAGCACGGCTCCGCGGACTACTGGAGATGGCGGCGGCCTTGGGTGGAACCGTTTGGTTCTGCCAAACCCTGTTCGTGATTGCCGGCGAGGTCACCGAGGGGGTGAAGATTCTTCCGGTGGTGGGTCACCATGCGGGGACGCTTTGCTTGAGCGCCATGGTGGTGATCGGTGGTTGGATTTCGGGGGTGAGGTATGGGCGGGCAGCGTTGAAGGGCTAACCGACGCGGGGATGGGTTTTTCGTTTCGTTTACGGGATATCGAATCGAGGGGTCTATAGGGCGGAAGAAGGTTTGAAGGGGCCACGGGCCGCCCTCCATGAGCCGGAAGCATGCAGATAGGGTTTTTCGACCTTTTCCACCCGCAACGTGAACCCGTTTCCGTTGGCGAAGGGGTCGACGCGACCGGAAACGGCCACCACGGGGTGTTGGGCCGTTACGGCGCCCCAACGGCGGTAGGTATCGGCAAAAAGTTCTGTTTCCACCATGCCGGTCCGGTCGGCGAGGGTGAGAAACTTCATCAGTCGGCCGTCCGCTTGCCGGTGGGATCGCTCGGCCACGATCAGGCCGCAGGTGCGCACCCATCGGTTCGGATGCTTTTCCAGTTCCCTCAGGGGTACGTATCGGCTCCAATCGATGTCCGGATACAAGTCGAGCGGGTGGCCGGATGCGGTGAAGCCCAGCAGTTCCATTTCGTCCTTTAGTTTTTGGATCCGACCCGGCTCCTCGAGTTGCCCAGGCAGGTCTTTGTCATTGGGGAAAAGGATCGGCAACTCTTTGCCCGGCTTTCCATGGGAAGCCCCGTGGCGGCGCCAGTTCCAAAACAGCCGCGTTCTTGAGGGTTGAAACACGTCCAACGCCCCCGCGCGGAGCAGGGATGCCATCGCCTCCGCATCCGGGCGGACCCGATCCAGAAAGTCGATCAGGGAATCGAATGTCCGGACGCTGCGTTCCCGCAGGATTCGTCTTGGCAGGGCATCGCCCACGTCCCGGATCACGGCCAACGGCATCCGGATGCCTTCGGATTCCGGAAGAAATACATGGGAATCGGAACGGGAGACGTCTGGCGGGAGGATCCCGATTCCCAGCCGCCGGCACTCCAGCGTGTAGGCCAACCGTGAATAGAAACCTTTTCCGTGGGTGAGAACGGCGGCAAGGAATTCTTTCGGATGATAGCGCTTGAGGACCGCGGCTTGGTAGGCCTCGACGCCGTAGGCGGTGGAGTGGGCCCGGCAGAAGGCGTACCCCTGGAAGCCGAGAAGCAGATTCCAAACCCTTTCGATGTCTTCCATCGGCCGGCCCTTTTCGCGGGCGGCACGGCGGAATTCATGTCCCAACCTTTCCACGGTGGCCATGTCTTGTTTGATCAGACTGCGCCGGAGCACGTCGGCCCGGCCGGCATCGAGGCCGGCGAACGCCTCGCAGATCTGGAGCACGTGCTCCTCATAGGCGATCAACCCAAAGGTGGAGCGGAGGATCGGTTCTAGTGAGGAATGCAAACAGGCAACGGGAGCCAACCCCTGGTAGCGGCGGGCGAACTCCTCTTTTTTTAGCTCGTTGGCGGCACCGGGTCGGATCACGGAGACGATGGCGATGAGGCAGTCGATGTCGCGCGTCCGGCACATCCGGTTCAGGGTGGTCATGGCCGGGCTTTCCACATGGTGAACACCGCGGGCACCTCCAGAGCCGATCATCTTCCAGACTTCCGGATCCTCCCACGGAGCCAACCGCTCCAGATCCAGCGCGGAAGAAGGTAAGGGCGGCTGGGCTAGCGGGCTGGGAGTGAGGGGTTCGGCCGAGACGCCGAACCGGGCGTGGAGACCGCGGCTGCGGAGGGACGTGCAGGCATCCCGCAGAACGGAAAGACCGGCCTGGCCGAGAATGTCCATTTTCACCAACCCGAGGTTCTCGACCGCGTGCATGTCGAGATGGGTTGCCGGCCAACCGGAGGCGGAAGGAAAGACGGGGGTGAGATCGGTGATCGGCGGGCCGGAGAGT
Source organism: Verrucomicrobia bacterium UBA3063 (assembly GCA_002366885.1). GTDB lineage: Bacteria > Verrucomicrobiota > Verrucomicrobiia > Methylacidiphilales > Verrucolacustridaceae > Verrucolacustris. The sequence goes on along the minus strand of DFCD01000165.1, from coordinate 204 downwards.
ACCACCCCGCAAGGGTGCATTTTGGGGTAGCGGGGGAAGCCGTCGAGCCGGCCGGCCAGCTCCATGGCGAAGGCGTAGGGATTTTCCCTGATCGGAAGTTCGGCGCATTCGCGGCTTTCCGCCAAGGCGGCGGGGAGGTCCCGGGCGCGGACGCGCGGGACGTGTTCGGTGAAACGGCGGATCTGGAACTCCGAAACGCCCAGG
>DFCD01000076.1:2611-6691 GCA_002366885.1 Verrucomicrobia bacterium UBA3063 | reverse complement strand
TGGCCCAACTCCGGAAATGCCGGGCCGTCCAAAAGGCGGAAATCGGCGGAAGCCTTCGCCGGGGCAAGGAGGTGGTCAAGGACCTCGACCTCCTTGTTTCTTCCTCCCGCCCCACGGAAGTGATGAAAGCCTTCACCACCGCCCCGCAGGTGGAAAAAGTCGTGGCCCGGGGCGAGACCAAGTCCAGCGTGCTCCTTGCCGGCGGCCTTCCCTGCGACCTGCGCGTGGTCCCCGCGGAATCCTGGGCCAGCGCCCTCGCCCACTTCACGGGCTGCATGGAACACAACATTGCCCTGCGTCAGCGCGCCATCGACCGCGGCCTTCATCTCAGCGAGTGGGGCCTGTTCCCCGAGGGCTCCAAAAAAGCCCTGCCCCTTAGGGAGGAAAAGGATCTGCATCGGGCCCTTGGCCTCGCCTACATGCCGCCCGAAATCCGCGAGGATCAGGGCGAAATTTCCGCCGCCGAGAAAAACAAAGTGCCAGAACTGGTCACCCGCGGGGAGATCCGGGGCTGCCTCCACAACCACACCGTCGCCAGCGACGGGCAGGACACCCTGGAGGCCATGGCAAAAGCCGCGGCTGACCTCGGCCTGGAGTGGTTGGGCATCGCCGACCATTCCCGCTCCTCCTTCCAGGCCAACGGCCTGAACGAAAAAAAGCTCCAGGAGCAAATCGGGGCCATCCGGGCCTACAACAGGAAAAAGCCGGCCTGCACCCTTCTGGCCGGCACGGAATGCGACATTCTCAAGGGAGGAAAACTCGACTTTCCCGACACCATCCTGGCCGAACTGGATTATGTGATCGCCTCGATCCACGCCGGCTTCAGCTCGGAAGAAAAGGAAAACACCAACCGCCTCATCCGCGCGATGGAAAATCCGCTCGTCACCTGCCTCGGTCATCCCACCGGGCGTCTCCTGCTCGAGCGGGAACCCTATCCCGTCGATATTCCCGCAGTGCTCGCCGCCGCCGCGGAAACCGGCACCTGGATCGAACTGAACTGCAACCCCTGGCGGCTCGATCTCGATTGGCGCTGGTGGCACCGCGCCCGCGACCTCGGCGTCCTCTGCTGCATCAATCCGGATGCCCACCAAACCGGACACCTCCGCTTTCTCGACCTCGGCGTCACCGTCGCCCGCAAGGGATGGCTCCGCGCCGCCGATGTGATCAACACCCGCACCCTTGCCCAACTCCGGAAACTTCTCTGAGGCCGTTTCCCTGCAAAATGGAGGTTCCGCCATTTCCCGCATCCAGCGGCCTGCCTGCTTCCCATTGTTTCCCCTTCCCATTCAACTGACCATGTTCCTTCAATCCATCGGTCTTGCTGTTCCTGCCCGCTCCTTCGCCCAGGCGGACGTGCTGCAAACCCTCGAGAAGGATCCCACTTTCGCCGGGCTGACCGAAAAATCCCGCATCCTCCTCCGCAAGGTCCTTTCCGGAAAAAACGGCATCGAACGCCGGCATTTGGCCCTCGATGAGGTTCACGAGGCCTTCGTTTTTCAACCCGATGCCATGATGGCGCGGTTTCGCCGTCACGCCCCGGAGCTTGCCGGCCAAGCGGCCCGTCAGGCGCTCACCCGGGCCCGGATCTCCCCGGAAAACATCGACGCCCTCCTCGTGACCACCTGCACGGGTTATCTCTGCCCGGGACTTTCCAGCTATGTCGCCGAGATTCTCGGCCTCCCCGCCTCCGCCAGCTTGTTGGATTTGGTGGGACAAGGCTGCGGGGCCGCCCTTCCCGCCCTGGATCAGGCCGCCGCCCTGCTCGATTCCGGACGCGCCCGCCGGATTCTCGTCGCCTGCGTGGAAATCTGTTCCGCTGCGTCTTTTCTCGACGACGATCCCGGCGTCCTCATCAGTGCCTGCCTTTTCGGGGACGGCGCCGCTGCCGCGCTCCTCGGCACCGCCCCCCCCACCTCCGGTCCATCCGTCCGCTTCGCCGGCTCCTCCCGCCATTCCGCCCCGGAACACCGGGAGCATCTTCGTTTCGATCATCGCCAGGGTCTTCTGCGCAATCTTCTCTCCGTCGAGGTGCCCTCTCTCTCCGCCCGTCATGCCCGGACCGTTTTTGACCGGGCCTGCGCGGCCCATCGCCGCCGGGCGGACGAGGTTTCCGGCTGGATCTGGCACGCCGGCGGCCGAGAGGTGCTCCGCGCCCTCCGTCGGGAATTCGGTCTGACGGAAAAAGACACCGAACCCAGCTCCTCCGTTCTCCGGCATCACGGCAACATGAGCAGCCCCTCCTGCCTTTTTGCCCTCGACCACGCCCTTCGCAACGGCGTGCCGGACGGAATCTGGTGGCTGGCCTCATTCGGGGCCGGCTTCTCGAGCTACGGCACTTTCCTGGAGGTGCGGCGTTGAAAGCCCGCCGCCTCTCCCCCGAACTCCTCGACACTCTTCCCCCCGAAGACCCCGCGGCCATCGCCAGCCGTCGGGATCTCCGCCGGCTTCACCCCATTCTGGGACAAGTCGGCCTCTGGACCCGCTGGTTCCGGGAAAATTACCCGGTTCGTCCCCCCGTCTCCTTTGCCGACCTTGGGGCCGGGGACGGTTCCCTTCTCGGCACCGTGTTGTTGCGGGCCTACCCCAAGGGCGGCCACGGCGCCCGGATCTTTTTTGTCGATCGCCAGCCGGTCGTGCCCGAATCCACCCTCGGACATCTTCGTCGGTGCAACTGGTTGCCAACCGTGGTGACGGCCGACGCCCCCGCCTGGATCGAGGACGGACCGCCCGTCGAGGCGGCCATCGCCAATCTGTTTCTTCATCATTTGGAAGAACCGGAAATCAGGCGGTTGTTTTCGGCGCTGGCCGGAAAAACCGCCGCTTTTGCGGCGGCCGAACCCCGGCGATACGCCCTGGCCCGATGGGGTGTGCGGACCCTGCACCTGCTGGGGTGCGGTCCGGTGACCCGCCACGATGCCCGCGTCAGCGTGGAGGCAGGCTTCATCGGCCGTGAGATCAGCGGCCTTTGGCCGTCCCCCGGCGGTTGGCACCTGCGGGAAATGTCCGCCGGGCCCTTCACCCACTTTTTTTTCGCGGCCAAGACCGCATGAAAACCATTCGGATTGTCGGGGGAGGCCTTGCCGGATTGACCCTTGGTTTACGCCTGCGCCGGATGGGGGTTCCTGTGGAGCTTTTCGAGGCCGGCACCTACCCGCGTCACCGGGTCTGCGGGGAATACCTCAGCGGCCGGGGAAGAGACCTGCTCTTTTCCCTGCTCGGAGAGGAAACCTTGTCCCGGGCCGGAGCCAGAACCTCCGTAAGATTACGCGTCTTTCGCGGAAAGGATCCGCTGCCCGATCGCCCGCTGCCCCGGCCCGCCCTTTGTCTCTCCCGCTACCGCCTCGACAAGCTGCTTGCGGATGAGTTCTCCTCCGCAGGCGGTCGGATCCACACGCAAAACCGCCAATCACTCCCCCGGAACGGGGAAGGATGGGTAACCGCCACCGGGCGCCGGCCCTCCGTTCAGGAGGCAGGCTGGCGATGGCTGGGCCTGAAGGCCCACGCCCTCGATTTACCGCTCGCGGACGGACTGGAGATGCACCTGACCCCGCGGGGGTATGTCGGGCTTTGTGCCGTCGAGGGAAACCGGGTCAATGTCTGCGGCCTTTTTCGCACCCGGAAAACCGTTCCGAACCTGGGCCACCAATGGCACGAGTGGCTGGCGGGAAACCCGGGCTCCACCCTGCACGAAAGACTCCGTGACGCCCGCTGGGATGACACCTCCTTTTCCAGCGTCTCCGCCCTCTCCCTCGATCCCCGCCGGGCGGCGGACCAGCAAGATGTCCGCGTGGGGGATGCCCTCACGATGATTCCCCCGCTCACGGGAAACGGCATGTCCATGGCGGTGGAGGGCGCATTCCTCGCCGCCGATCCCTTGGCGGAATGGTCAGCCGGAGCCATCCCTTGGCCGGAGTGCATCCGGAAGATTTCCCTATCCCTCGACCGGACTTTTTCCTCCCGCCTCGGCTGGGCGCGCCGTCTCCAGCAGGCCGTTCTCCACCCCGTCGGCCAACCCGTCGCCTGGAACCTGTCTCTTGTTTTCCCCTTTCTTCCCCAGCTCCTCTTCCGCCAAACCCGTTA
>DFCD01000076.1:0-2473 GCA_002366885.1 Verrucomicrobia bacterium UBA3063 | reverse complement strand
GCCGCCGCCAGATCCAGCTTCCCGCTCGCCAGCAGCGGAATCTTCTCCACCCGCCGGAACTTTCGGGGAATCCACAGGTTGGGCAGTTCCGCCTCCCGGAGCGCCTTCTCCGCCTCGGCCGGATCCAGATCCACCGCATGCAGCACCACCAAGGACTCGCCCTTCCGCTCGTCCTCCACCGCCGTCACCATCACCTCGAGCACTCCCCCCGCCCCACGCCCGGTCCGTCTGCACCACTTGGCCAGTTCCTCCTCCACCAGCCCGTGCGGCACCATTTCCCCGCCGATCTTGGAAAACCGCGCCCTCCGCCCCTCAATGAAAAGAAAACCGTCCCCGTCCAGCCGCCCATAATCGGCCGAGTGATACCATCCCCCCTGGAGCACTCCCTCCGTCAGGTCCGGTCGGCCGAGATAGCCCGGGAAAATGTTGGGCCCCCGGAACTCGAGAATGCCCGCTTCTCCCGCCGGCAACACCTGCCGGCTGATTTCATCCACGGTCCGAACCTCCATGCCACCGACCGGCTTCCCCACCGAGCCCGCCCTCTCCGCCCCCGGCGCATTCACCGAAACCACCGGCGACGCCTCCGTCATCCCGTACCCCTCGTACACCTCAACCCCGATCTTCTCCGCAAACTCTTGCCGCAAAGAGCCCGCCAACTTCTCCGCCCCCGTCACCACCATCCGTAATCCCCCCAGCTTCTCTTTCCCGGCGCGCCTCATCAGCGTCCGCAAAAAAGTCGGCGTCGTCACCAGCAGCTCCACGCGGTGCCCGGAGATCACCTCTCCCAGGGCGTGGGGATCCAGCGGACTCGGGTAGGTCACCACCCGCGGTCCACCCGTAAGCGGCCACCACAAGGTCACCGTGAATCCAAAACTGTGAAAAAGCGGCAGGCACCCAAGCAACGACCCCAACTTCAGCCCGCCAAGGACACCCTCAATCTGCCGCAGATTGGACAAAATGTTCCGGTGGGTCAGCACCACCCCTTTGGGATCCCCGGTGCTTCCGCTCGTGAACAGCAGTCCCGCTTCCCGCTCTCCTCCCTCTTTCGGCACACCGGCCAACCGCACCAGCCAGCCCGCCGGCAACACCACGGCCAGCAGAGACCAGAAGACCGCGGCTTTTTTCTCCTCCTTGAGCCAAACCGCCAGATCCAGCTTTCGGTCGGTCCGGGGAAAATGCTCCTTCACCTTCTCTTCCATCACCCTGGCGGTGATCACCGCCTTCAGACCGGCCTGCCGTACGGCCGACTCCGCCGCCGCCCGGCCCGAGGTGAAATTGAGGTTCACCGGCGTCTTGCCCGCCAGCACACAGGCCAGATTGGCAATCGCCCCGCCTGCCCCTGGTGGAAGCAGAATCCCCACCCGCCCCTCCGGCACTTCCCGGTTCAGCCTTCGGGCCAGAGCCAGACCGGCTCCCAGCAACACCCCCGCCCGGATTCTTCTTCCCCCCATGCCCGCATCCACCAGCACCGGACGGGTCGAGCCGCGGGCCAAGCCCCGCACGCAAGCCAGACCAAGGGAATCCCGGAGCGGGTTCACCCCTTGGGGCTTATTTGAAGAGATTTTGTAAAAATCCGGCCGCCTCCTCCACCACTCCCGGCACCGGCACCCCGAATCCCTCCGCCAGCTTGGTCACGTCTTGGCCCATCTGGCCGGCCAATTCCGCCATGTTCCTCATCACCGCGGTCGTGGCCCGTGAGGTGATTTCGGTGGAAATCGCGGCGGCAATGTCGGCCGGGGGCGCCCCGCTGGTTCCGCCCAGATTGGTCATGCGGATGGTGCCAAGGTCCAGCTTGCCGACCTTGACGATTCCCGACATGCGCACGTCCAGTTTCACGTTGTTCATCACCAGGGTGTCGATTCGCATCTTCTTTTCCTTCGTCTCCTTGCCTTTTTCGGGTTGGGAGGATCTCTCGTTCACTTGGGCCTTCAGGGCAGTCATGTTGTTGCGCTGGCCGCTCCCCTCAAAGAGGATGGAAACATCGTTAAGATCCACCTTCTGGATCCGGATGACCGGGCCGGTCACAGACTTCAGCTCCAGATCCACCGTTCCCTTGCCGACTGCCAGCAACTCTTCCCGGCTGAACCCTTTGGGATTTCCCAGACGGAAGTCCTTGAGTTGCCCGTCTCCCTTGGTCAGCTCAACCCGGATGCTCCCCAGGTGCACGCTGACGCCGGTGGCCTTTTCCGTGGCGCTGATGATGGCATCACGGATCAGCCAGTCCTTCCCCTTGTAGAGCCACATCAGCCCGGCTACGGCGGCCAAGGCAACAACCACGATCAAATAACGCGATGATTTCATTGCCGGGAGTATGGGCTGGTTTTCCGGCGCGGGGAAACGCCGAAATAACCCAACTCCGGCCTCGCCCTGGCCGCGGAAACTGCTAGTTTGGGATTTTTATGGCGAACCAAAAACTCAGGAACATCGCGATCATTGCGCATGTGGACCACGGGAAGACCACCCTCGTGGACCA
>DFCD01000139.1:8825-11237 GCA_002366885.1 Verrucomicrobia bacterium UBA3063 | reverse complement strand
TCCCCCCTCTCGATCAGATCCGCCACTTGGGCCAGGCGCCGTCTAGCCTGCCGGAATATGTCGGCCAGCTCCTGTGCGGTCTCCGCGCCGCCGGCCTGCGAACCGGCCAGAACCTGCTGGGCGGCTTGAATAGTGCGCTGGATCTTGCTGGGACTCATCCCGTCACTCCTTCAGGACGCAGATTTCTCTCTTGTCGTCGCCTTTTGGTCGAATCAGGTAAATCTCAAAGGATTGGCCCAGCATTTCGTTGCGAACCCAATCCATTAGGGACGGCCTTGCCTCAGGGACAACGGGTACTTCCTTCACAAGTCTTTCTACCTGAAGACTGGAGCTCCACGCCTTCATCACTTTGTCTGTTTTGTCTTTCGTCTCTTTCCTGTCAAAACGGTGATTCTGGTAAGCGTTATGGTCCAGGCTCTGCAAAGACGCCGGCAGCTTGTTTAGACCAAGGATTTTACGGAGGCTGTTGATCCTCTTGTTGGCATCCGCCCACACGTCTTCAACCCCGGAACTGTCGTTAAGGGACGTTCCGGCAAATATTCCCTTCTTCGTGTCGGTTCCGCTCCAAAGGGATTTAAGCTTCTTCGCAAGCTCCTCTTTCTTCTTCGCCAGCTCCTCATTTTTACCCCCGCCGTCTTTCTTTGGACCCCCAGATCCTTCCAGCTTTGTGATTTCAGCTTCTATCTTTTTTAGGTTTTCGTAGCTATCCTTAGTCATGGCCTCGAATACCTCGTCCCAGGCCTGCAAAACGGACGAGGCTCCATCCCCCCTCAACAAGTCATTCAGCCAGGGATTCTCCTTCCGCTCCTGATCTATCTGCTCTTGCGAAAGCATCGGGAGGTCTTCCGCCAGTTCCTTGCGCGCCTTTTTGGCCTGGGGACTGCTTGTCCCCATGCTTTGCACCAGGCGAAAAAATTCCTCATCATTACCGGGGTCATCGAAGGACAGGCTTAAATACAAACCGTTGGTGGAGGGCTTTGTCCGGATTTCCCACAAGTACGGCAACGCTTCCTCCCCCTCAAGGATCCTTTCTTTCGCAAACTTTTTCAGGTTCGCGAGCCTTTCCTGTGCCGTTTGGCCCTGAATCCCGGAGAAGCCGACCTGGATAGGACTCGAGACCCTGATGAGCAGGTTGGTGCCTCCTAATTCCAGCACATAGGGTCCCGCACCGAGCTCCGGATGGATGCTTCTTTTTTTGACGAAGATTTTGCCGAAATCCGTTTCCTTTGGCTTGTTTTCCCCAATTTCCCATACGGGAACCTTTTTTTCGGGGCGAGCCCAGTCTTCCGGAAAAAGCGTGTCTCCGATCAGGATGTAAAGCGGTTTTTGTGTATTGCCGATTTTTTCGAGGAATGAGCCAAGTCCTCCGTCCTCCGCTCCCATCTGCTTAAAAAAAATCGACTCCTGGATTCCGGCAAAACCCCCGGGCTGTGCCTGCGGAGCCGCGGCGGCTTCGCCCGGACCGGGGCTGGCAGTGGGTGCCGACGGCTGTTTTTTTGCGAGAAAACCCTCGAGCTCTTTGCGCTGATCCGTGCTGAGCTTCGGCTCGAGTTGTCCGGTCTTTGCCCAAAATTCCTTGATCTGATCCGGAAGCCCTTCCTCGGCCCCGGTCATCCTGCCGATCTTATCAAGCTCAAGGATCCAGTCGCGCAGCTTTTGGGAAAGGGGGAATTCCGTTTTGTCTCCACCAAACTCCTGCTGCCATTTCTTCTCCATTTGATCCAGATTGCCTTTAATGTCCCGCAAGGATCCGTTTTCCTCCACCAGCGGCTTCTTCAGCAACTCGCTGATTTCCGATTCCACCCGGTCTTTTTTTTCCGCGTACTCCGCCCTCTTTTCAGCTCGGGAGACCACGTCCTCCCTTTCCTTGGTGTCTTTTGTGCCCGGAAATTTTTCGGCCAAATTGTCGATTTTGTCCTGCAGAACGCGGATGTTCGGCTTGGGGCTCCGGAACTGCCTGCCGATTTCTTCCAGGATTGCTCTTTCCCCCTGCCCCAGTTCCGGTTTGTTCCTGAGCAGTTCGGCGGGATCTTTTTCCTGCGAGGCGACCAAATTTCCATAGAAATCGCGGATGGCCCGGGTCACCTCATCCTTTTTCCGGGTCTCCTGCCGCCAGTCCCAGATTTTTTTTCCCGCCAAGGTCATCAACCCGCCGAACAAAAGGGCCACCAAAGCGAGGACGGCAAGAAGCACGGGGGAAGCCTGGGGGCGCCCCTGCTTTTTCAGATTCGCCACTCCCCCCAAACCGACCCTGACCGGCGCCACCGTGGACGGCTGGACGGGTTGCCTGCCGGGCACCGGTGCGTGGGTCAGCACGGGTTGGGGGGCCGCCCGGAACCCTTCCCGCGCCACGCGCACCAACTCTGCCCTGCCCTGCGGTTCCCCTCTCAGACCCTCCGGCTCCAGCTGGTG
>DFCD01000139.1:5736-8754 GCA_002366885.1 Verrucomicrobia bacterium UBA3063 | reverse complement strand
GTGGTGAAGGTCGTCCCCCACAGCCTTTCCGGTTGGCCGCCGGCGCGTAGCCGCAGGGATTCCCCCATCAGGGCGAGTAGCTCGTACTCGTCCAGGGATCGGTGCTTCCAACAGACCCCGCCGGAAAATTCCAGGGGATAGGCCGCCCACCCTGCGTCCCCCGTCACCGCACGCCACCGCTCACAGGGAGGATCGAGCCGCGTCAGGGTTCCCGCCAGCCCCCGGACATCCAGATCTTGCAGATCGGCAGGCTCCTCCCCCCAACCATCGCACCAACCCCCCCATCCAAGCAGAAGTTCGGCGGGGGAAAAATCGAGACGCGTCTCGGATGGCTCCAGGACAAGGTGATGGGCGATGAAGTTGGTCCTCTGGGTGAAATCCAGGCCCGCCTCCCGGATCCGGCTGACCACATGGTATTTTTCCCCGCCCACCTCCACCACGCGATGGGTCAGCAGCACCGGATGGGGCGCGGAAACCCGGTGGGCGTAGACGCTCATCTGTTCCAGCTTCTGGACCAGTCCAGGACGCAGGGCCGCGCTGCGCGCGGCCGTGCAATACCCTGACGAGCCCGGGGCCAATCCCCGGGGCACACTGGTGAAAATCAGTTGCCGCGCCACGTCAGCAGGTCGCCAGCAAATCGGGGCGCAGTTCCGAGAGAATCCAAAGGAAGGGGGCCTCGATTAGCACCGGCTTGATTTTCCTGGGATCGGGGGCGAAGCCCTTCCCGTTGGCGGTCTGTACGGCATGGTGGCCGAAGGTGCTCACCGGAAAAAACATCACCTTGGAGGCCAGCGCCTCCACGTTCCGGATGATCGCGGGAGCATAGTGTTTGACCGCCTCCTTGGCCAAATGGCTGTTTTTTGCCAAAGTTTCCAGGCAAAGGCGGCCCTCCCTGAGGATTTCCGTGTCCACGCCCCGCTCCCCCTCCTTGATCATCTCCCCCCAAGCGTCGTACTTGCCCACGATGAAGGCCAGCGGCACCTCGAGTTTTCCCGAGGGGCCCGGGTTTTTCACCCGGCGGATCCGCGTCTTCATCTCCGCCAGGATCACCTCCTGCAGGTCCGGCATCGGCTGGTTCAGTTGGGGATCGGGCACCTTCAGATCGGACATCACCCGGACGAACTTCGGGCTCTGCAGGGGATCGAAGAGGAACATGATCGCCTCCGCCCGGGCCACATGGAGGGAACCGGGGTTTTTTTCCACCGGCTCGGTGGGGGTGAAATGCTCCCCGGCATTGTCGTAAAAGGTGCAGGTGAGCGGGTAGCGGTTCCCGTCGCGGCAGACCCGGTAGTGGAACGGCACCGGCATGGGGATTTCCCTGCCTCCCTTGTGGACCTCCCGGTAGGTGATGCCCCCGATGACCGTCTTTTCGATCGCCGCCTCCTCCGGGCTGCGGGCGCCCAGGATCCGGTCCTTGTAGTTTTCCAGGTTCATGTTTCCTTCCGGATCGTGGTTTTCCCAGCGGAGGCTGGTTTTTTCCGCGAGGACGGAAGGCAGCCGGTCCGCCTGCACGGCCAGGAAGTAGGACTTGCCGGCCCGCTGGCCGCCCACCAGGGAGATGATCGCGGTGGACTTCCCCTCCCTTTCACTTCCATCACCCCACCGCAGGACAAAGGGTTCTCTTTTTAGGAATTCGGGAGGCAGCTTCTGATGGCAGTGGGGACAGGCCAAATCCGGGCACGGATACCCGTAGGCGTCCAGCGGACGCGAAAAGCCGTCGAACTTTTCCGGCTTGAACCGGAGCATCTGGTCGCGCAACAGGTCATCCCCCCGGAGCTCCTCGTGGACGGCCACCGCCAACACATCCCGGTCCGCAAAAAGCTCCCCGCAGTGGGGACAGTGGAAATCCCCATCGCCCGGCAAGGGGGCGGGGGCCGCCGCTTGGGCCGGGGCGGACTCCACGGAATGAAAAAGGGCCGCAAGGTGGCTTCCCCGGAAACTGGCCCCGCCGGCAAGCCAGATGGTCGCATCCGCCCTCCCCGATTGTCCCAGCTTGCGGGCGACTTCGGCCGCGGAATACGGCCCTTCCGCCTGGCCGGAACTGCCGGGGAGGTAAAGGGAAAAGGGGATATTTTGCGCAACCCATTCCTGCGGGTTTTCCAGAAAGGCGAAAAACAGCAGCCGGGTCCCGGAAACCAGCGCATGGCCCTCCCCATCCTTCAGCACGGTTTCCATGCCCGTGCGGCCTCCGTTCAGCTCCGCCTCCGCCGCTTGGAAGGATTCGGCAAAACGCAGCTTCAGGCCGCCTCTCGTCTTATCCAGATGACAAAGCTGCCCGGCGGGGCCGGGAACAAGAAAATCATAGGGGGATTCCTCATTTCCCCCGCCCACCAAAAAAGGAAATCTCTCAATAATCTTCCAATCTCCGGAAACAGGATTGGCGATCAGCCAAGGCATAACCAATGCTACGGGAAACTCGCTTGACCTGCCAAATCTCAATTTCCCTTAAGCACCTCTGCCCAAATTCTTTAGACTTTGCCTTTGGTGGCCCTCCCCCCAGCGGAGAGCGCGCTTGCAGGGAAACCGTTGGGAAATAATTTAAAAAATATGGCCCGAAGTATCCGTTTGCTTGCCGCCCTTTTTCTCTGCCTGGCGGTCGTGGCTTGCCAACCGAAACATCGCCCGGTGGAAGGCAACGTCTTTATCGTTCTGCAGAATGCGGACAACTCCAAGTTGGGCCTCGTCGATGTGGGTTTTTATGACCCCCAGGTGTTGGCCCCCGTCATCGAACAGGCCGACAAAAAGGCCCGCGAGGAACTTGCGGGACTGCAGAAAAACATCTCCGCCCAGGAAGCCAAAATCTCCGATCTGGAACAACAACAAAAAAACGAGACAGAGGCCGTCAGGAAACTTGTTGCCGAGCATGACTCCATCCGGACCCGCTTCGACGCCATCCAGTCGAATATTTCGGCGGCACGGGGGATCAGATCCGGGCAGAGCGAGGAAGTCCGCCAAGCCATCGCCGAGCAGGAGGCCATCCGCCGGGAGATCGACCACTGGAACCAGGAGGTTCCCGCC
>DFCD01000139.1:4729-5622 GCA_002366885.1 Verrucomicrobia bacterium UBA3063 | reverse complement strand
CAGCGGATCTCGACGGACGCGCTCGTCCGTCTTGAGGAAAAGGCCAAAGCCTCCCAAAAGTCCGCTCAGGATGCCCAGGCGGTACTGGAAAAGGAAGCGGCGTCCCTCAAGGAAAAGGCCTCGGTCGTGGAGAAAAAAATCGAAGAAGCGCGCGCCCGAGCCCTCGCCCGGTCCGGTGAGGCCGCCTCCGCGGAAAAACATCTGGAAACCCTCCGATCCCGGTTGAAAAGTTTCAACCAGGAGTACGAAAACATTGTTTTTTCCGCCCTGCCCGCGCCGGCCTTCCAGTCGAAGACCGATGCCGAGGGGGAATTCCGGATCCTGCTCCCTTACCGCGGGGACTTTTGCGTCACCGCACGGGCCACGCGCAGGGTCACCTCCGATTTGCAGGAAAACTACTCCTGGTTTTTCCGCGTGCCGCCACGGGACGAGGATCAGGACAAACTGTTTGGCCTGGTCTACACGCCTTGGGGAAAACCCGAACCGGATCGCCTTCTCCTCAGCAACGACAACCAGATCCGCTCGGGCTTCTCCGATTCCCTCGTCTCCCACCCACTCAAGCCCTGACCGTCCGGTCCCGCTCCCCAAAAATCCCCGCCTCGCATTCCGGCATCAACCGGAGGCCCCCCAACACTCCCTTGCTCCCGGATTCTCCCGGGCCGCGCCCCGGAAAGGGTTCGTCCGGGGGATCGCCTGTTTTTAGAAAAGAAAATCTTTGATCTTCTTGTTTTTGATCTCCCGCAAAATTTGGAGGATTTCGTCATTTTGCTGGATCAGGATCACCAGCAGTTCTGTCCTGGCCTGGTCGTGGATTTGCGAAACCTGCATCGCACTGTTGCTTGAGTTCTCCATCAGCTCAACCTTGGACTGAATGATTTTCGCCCTCGAGGAAT
>DFCD01000139.1:1966-4710 GCA_002366885.1 Verrucomicrobia bacterium UBA3063 | reverse complement strand
AGGATCAGGGGGGATGTTCTCATGGGCATTCCATAAATCCCCGGGAAACGGGATGCAACCAATCTTATCGCCGCAGCGGGATGTTGGGGCGGCTCAAGGATGACCTTGTTCCTCTTCGCCGGTTCCTTCGTTCTCCAGGATCTCCACCTCGCATTCCGGCAGCATCTGCAGGAAGGCCTTCCCGTAGCTCTTCGTCAGAATCCGCCCGTCCAGCACCGCGATCTGGCCCCGGTCCTCCCGGCTCCGGATCAGCCGCCCCACCCCCTGCCGGAACTTCAGCACCGCCTCGGGCAACTGCAAATCCCGGAACGGCTCCCCACCCTTCTCCCGGATCCTTTCGCACCGCGCCTCCAGAAGCGGCTCGTCCGGCACCGCAAACGGCAGCCTCGTCAAAATCACGTTGGATAAGGACTCCCCCGGCACGTCCACCCCCTGCCAGAAGCTGTCCGTCCCGAACAGCACGCTGTGCAGGTCCTCCTTGAACTCCCGCAGCAGCCTCGTCCGCGAGTTCCCCCGGTCCTGCACCAGCAGCTTCCAGCCCTGCTCCTCAAACCACCCCGCCATCCCCTCCGCCGTCTTCCGCAGCATCGCCCGGCTTGTGAACAGGACAAAAGCCTTCCCCTTCGTCATCCCCGTCAGCCTCCGGATCCACCCCTCCAGCGCCTCCTGGAACTTCGCCCCCGCCGACGGCTCCGGCATCCCCCGGGGAATGTAGACCCGCATCTGGCTCGCGTAGTCGAACGGCGACTCCACCACCAGCTTCTCCGCGCCCTCCGCCCCCGTCCGCTCCGAGAAAAACTCCAGCCCCCGCCCCGTCGCCAGCGTCGCGCTCGTCATCACCGTGGTCGACCCGTCCCGGAACACCAGCTCCCGCAGCCGGTCCGCCACCTCCACCGGCGACGCCTGCAGGCTCATCTCCCCCTTGAACGCCCGGCCCTCCTCCGGCACCCGCCGCTCCATCCAGTAGGCGTGCCCCTCCCGGCTCATCTTCAGGAATTCCCCCAGCCCGACCGCCGTCCCCTCCAGCCTCCTCGCATGGTCCCGCAGCTCGTTCCTCTCCTCCCCGTCGTCCGCGTCCTCCGCCAGCTTCAGCAGCCGCGCCCGGATGTCCATCAACCTCGGCCCCAGCTCATCCTTCACCGCCAACGGCTGCCGCACCCGCTTCTGCCCCGCCTCCTTCAGCCCCCCCGCCTCCAGCACGGTCTCAAAAAATCCCTCCGCCATCTCCAGCGCCCCCAACACCGCCTTCGTCGCCGCCCCGTCCCGGTGCCGCGCCAACACCCCCTTCTTCGTCCTCGGATGGACCAGCCGCTGCAGCAGGAACCGCAGCGACCCCAGCCTCACCTCCAGCCCCAGCGCCTTCGCCGCCACATCCTCCACCTCGTGCGCCTCGTCCAGGATCAGGAAATCGTTGGGGAACAGATATCCCTCGTCCGGCGTCTCCTCCTCCTGCTCCATCCCCGCCAACAGCCCGAAAAGCAGCGCATGGTTCACGATCACCACGTTCGCGTCCAGGATCGCGCCCCGGGCCTTCTGGTAAAAACAGCCGTTCGCGCCCCCGCAGTGCCGGGGGGTGCAGGCAAACGCCTCGCTGCACACCTGCGCCCACACCGCCGCATCCACCGAGAAATCCAGATCGGACAAGGTCCCGTCCCTCGTCCTCCCCGCCCACTCCAGCAAACCCTTCAGCTGCTCCGCCTGCCCCGTGGCAAACAGCTCCCCCTGCTGCGCCTGCGCCTTCCTCAACCGGTGCGGGCAGAGATAGTTTTGCCGACCCTTCAACAGCGCCGCGGTGAACTCGAACGGCACCAGCGACTGCACGATCGGCACATCCTTCCCGAACAGCTGCTCCTGCAGGTGGATCGTGTACGTGCTGACGATCGCCTTGCGACCAGACTCTGCGGCATACGCCGCCGGCACCAGATAGGCCAGGCTCTTCCCCGTACCCGTCCCCGCCTCCACCACCAGGTGCCGCTTCGCCTCGATCACCTCCGCCACCTTCTCCGCCATGCTCGCCTGCCCGGATCGCGATTCATACCCCTTGGCCCCGGCCAACGCCCCCGCCGGGGAAAAGAACCCCCGGACCGATTCCGCTAGGGAGGGGTGATGCGTGCCATTGTTATGACCCATGGATTCAATCTTTGTATCACCCGTTCTCGAAAACTCGATCTTTGGTAGGGCGGGCAGTCCCTTGCCCGCCTCGTTGGATCTTGGAAACTTCGAAATTCAACGCAGGCGGCCTCGGCGAGGCCGCCCTACCCAATCTTCATCGAGCCACGTTCACAAACTCTTTCCAATTCCCGCCTTACACTCCTCGTAAACATCAACGTAAACGTAAACAGTCAACCTCAACACCTAGGAACCGAGGATCCTAAGGATCAACTCCTCCATCTCCTCCGGCATCCCGATCGGGGCGCCGTACCCGACCATTCGTCCTCCCACCTCGTACCAGCCCTCCTTCCCGCTGGGGATTCCCAGCAGGCCCGGCACGTCCTCCGACCCGTGGAGACCCCCCGCCAGAAAATGGGGCAACACCATCACCGGCCCGTCCGATGCCGCCACCTGCCGCCAATCCGCAATCTTCGGCTCCTCCTCCAGGAACATCGCCCGGGAAACCCTGTACCCGTCCTTCCCCAGCTCCTCCGCCAGCCTGTCCGCCGCCGTGCGCGACCCCTTGTGCAGCGGCGTTCCGTGACTCGCCAACAGCAAACTTGTCTCTTCCGGCCTCACCCCATCTCCCATCT
>DFCD01000139.1:0-1959 GCA_002366885.1 Verrucomicrobia bacterium UBA3063 | reverse complement strand
CTCTTCAACCTAAACCTAAACCTAAACGAACGCTCGGCGAGCCGTTGGGCTCTTGCCCGCATCAGCCCGACAATTTCAGAACGCGAGCCGATCGGCTCAACGACTCTGACTGGAATCGGTGTACTCCCGAACTGCTCCGCCAGGACCTTCTCCACGAAATACCCCCGCGTGAGGAACCACGGGACCACGATGGCCTCCTTGGCCTCGAGCCCCTCAAACACCTCCTGGAACGACGGGCTCTCCTTCCAGAACCCCGCCCTCACCTCCCGGAAAATCCCCCGCTTTTCCAGCCGCTTCGCCGTCTCCCGCGTGAACCGGCTCGAGTTCCGGTTCTTGGTGGACCCATGACCCGCAAGGATGAGTGCCGTGTCTTTAAACATTCAAGCCTCGGTTGCTTTGGCAAAAACCCTGCTTTTCCGCACTACTCATCCTTCTACCGTAGCCGAATATTTCCTGAATTCGAACCCTTAGACCTCAACCATCCCCATGCTTTCACTTGAAAATCCCTGAGGAAACCAACCACACCTCCGGCCCTGGTCTCTCCTTAGCTCGTTTGGAAGCTCCTCACTTCTTCTTAAACATAAACGGCCAGATCACCCTCGCCGCCTGATACTCGTCCTCCCCATCTGCAGCCAATCCATCTTCGTCCGCAAAAAACAGTCCAGTGCCTCTTCCGGTCGGCACACCACCGGCTCGTTTTCGTTGAACGACGTGTTCAGCACCATCGGCACCCCCGTCTCCTTCTCAAACGCCTCGATCAGCCGGTGGTAGAGCGCGTCCTCGTCTGGCCGCACTGTCTGCAGCCGTGCCGTCCCGTCCACATGCACCACCGCCGGGATCCGCGACCTCTGTCCCTCCTTCACCACAAACACCTGCGCCATGAAAGGCACCTCGTCCACCGTCTCAAACCAATCGGGAACGACCCGACCCAACACACTCGGTGCAAACGGCCGAAAACTCTCCCGCCGCTTGATTTTCGCGTTTAGAAGATCTTTTACATCGTGCCGCCGTGGATCCGCCAGGATCGAGCGGTGCCCCAGCGCTCGCGGCCCCCACTCCATCCGCCCCTGGAACCACCCAACCACCTTCCCCTCCACCAACGCCCGCGCCACCTGCCCGCACATTTCCCCGTCATCCCCATAGCGCTCCACCACACACCCCTCCCTCTCCATGTCCGCCCGCCGCGCCTCCACCACCCTCCCAATCTCGTCCTCCGTGAACTCCGGACCCCACCCGGCTCCCTTCATTACCCACCGATCCGTAGATGGCAGATCGGAGATGGAAGATGGGGCACTCCTGTGGCCTGTAGCCTGTAGCCCGTGGTCTTTCTTAATCTTAATCCTCATCTTAATCCGCTCGTCGCGCCGCTGCGCGACGAGCAGGGCGGCGCCAACAGCGCCCCCCGCATCCCCCGCNNAGATACGTCCGTTCCCCCGTCAGCTCCGCCACCTCGTTCAACATCCGGAAATACACTTCCTCATACAGCGCCTGCGCGCTCCTCGCCAAGTCCTTGTGCCGCTGCGTCAGCTCCTCTCCCTTGCCCCGTCTCGGCCCCAAGAGCTCCTCCAGCGCGGGGCTGAAATGGTCCGATAGCTCCGGCACCCCGCCCTCCCACCGGTACAGGTTCGCCTCCCGGTCATGCCGGAAATATTTCAGGTTCAGCGCATACCCCGGTCCCGGCCCCGGCCGCACCAGATCCCGCATCTTCTCCAGGAACCGCGGCTCCCCGTACGGCGCCAATCCCATCACCTTGTACTCGTCCCCGTAGTGCGGGAACCCCAGGAACTGTGTCACCGCCGTGTACAACACCCCCAACGAGTGCGGGAAATACACCTTCCCCAGGATCTCCATCCTCCCGCCCCGACCCTGCGCCCACGCCGTGCTCGCAAAGTCCCCGAACCCGTCCACGCTCACCACCGCCGCATCCTCGAAGGGCGACGCCAGGTACGCCGACGCCAG
>DFCD01000089.1 GCA_002366885.1 Verrucomicrobia bacterium UBA3063 | reverse complement strand
GCTTGGCGAAGACTGAGGCCAAGCCTTTACCGGGTTCTGCTCCGCCGGTTTCCTTATGGCGTTGTTTATCAGAAAGCACCGGGAAAATTACAAATCCTTGCCGTCTACCATTGTGCCCGCGAGCCGGATTATTGGCTGGGAAGGAGCGTGGAATCGCCGCTCGGTAAGTAAGGGCAAAAAGACCTTCCACATTGCAAGGAGTGGTTGGTTGACAGGGATAAGGGCAAGCCCAAACATGAACCATGAAAAGGACGAAGGGTATTCCAACAGGCTTCCCTTCCATCAAGGCAAAGAAAAAAAAGCCAGAATCGCCTCCTTTCTTCGTTAATTGCCGTTCGATACGCGATGATCAACCTCTCACGCAAGTCACGCCACTGATCCGAAAAATCAGAAAAGACCAGTTACACGAGGAGACTGATTGGGGTCCTGCTCGCGGAGCGGAGCTTTGGTAGGTTAAAATTTTAGGAAAAAATGAACCTAAAAGATAAAGTCATCTTGATCACTGGGGCGGGCTCTGGGTTGGGGAAGGCTTTGGCCGTGGCTGCGGGCCATGCGGGGGCGAAGGTGATCTGCGCGGGAAGGAGAAAGGACAGGATTCAGCAAACCGCCGAAGAGGTGACCAAGGCCGGAGGTGTGGGTACAGCCGTAGAAATGGATGTCACCGATCCGAAGTCCGTGGAGAAGGGAGTAAAACAGGCGGACAAGGGCGGCCCAATCGAGATCCTCATCAACAACGCCGGGATTATCACGGGTCTGAAGCCGGTTCAGGAACTTCCCATCGAGGAGTGGGATAAGATCATGGCCACAAATGTGCGGGGGCCCTATCTCCTGATCCGGGCGATTCTGCCGGGCATGATCCAGCGGGGCTTTGGTCGGATCGTGAACATCAGTGCCCCGATCAAACACCTGCCTAAGGCCTCGGCCTACTGCGCCTCCAAGTGCGCTCTCGACTCCCTGACCAAGGCGGTCTCCTACGAGGTAAAGGGAACGGATGTGCTGGTGAACGCGGTGGAACCGCCGTTCCTTGATACGGAAATGCACAAGGGAGGAAAGAAGCCCGAAGAGGTAACGATGCAGATTTTGGAATTGGCCGCGTTGGAGGCGGGAAGCCAGGGCGGACGGGTTGTGAAGATTGCCTGAAAACGGCAGGGCCGTGTTTCGATTAAAATTAGGGTAAAGATAAAGATTGAGACAGTGCCCGGCCTACGTGCCTCGCGTATGGCCAAATAATTCAATCTGTAGACGGGGGCAGAAGCGGAATCCTTCTCTTTTACAGATTTCGGCCAGCCACGAGGCGCGGGAGGCAAGAGTTTCGGAGTCGATGCCTTCGGGCATGAGGAGAACCTGGTAAAAAGGGACAGCTGGAAAGCGGGATAAGAGGCCTTTGATTTCTGTCAGGTCTGCTTCGGATGACACCACGAACTTGAGTTGAAAGGCGTAGTTTTTAATCCACTCGGCGCTCACGTCCGGACGCAGCCGCGTGTCTTCGTGTTTTTTGGCCCACGCCGGATCCCGCTCCGCGGGCGGGGTGGAGTTGGAGAGCTTGGGGCTCAGGGAAGCGAGGTCACAGGCGATGCCTCCCGGCGGGACTGTGGCTGCAGTCTCGATGGTGATGTGTTTGCCGGCCTTTTTTAGGGCAGCGGCTAGCACTGGGAGATCCGGGGCGATCATGGGCTCGCCGCCGGTCAGAACCACGTGCGAGCAGTTCCATTCCTCCACTTTTCGGAGGATCTGTTCCACCGACATTTCCGGGCCTTCGGGTTTCCACGAGGCGTAGGGAGTATCGCACCAGTGGCAGCGGAGGTTGCAACCGGAGGTGCGCACAAAAACGGAGGGAACCCCGGTGAGCAGGCCCTCGCCTTGGATCGAGTGAAAAATCTCCGCGATCCGCATCAGGAAACGGTTGAGGGTTTTGGGGGAAGGGGCGGGGTGGTGACGTAGGGGGTCGGATCCGGAACGCCGGCCAGGAGAAAGGCTTCGCGACGCTCGATGCAGGTTCCGCAGGTTCCGCAATGGAGCAGGCCGCCCTTGTAGCAGGACCAGGTACGGGCGTAGTCGACCTTTAACTCCGCGCCACGGCGGACAATGGCGGTCTTGTCCATGGAGACAAACGGGCGCAGCAGTTGGATGCCGGCATAGGTGCCTTTCTTCATCGCCTCGGCCATCGGCCCGAGAAAATCCTCCCGGCAGTCCGGGTAAATGGTGTGGTCGCCGGCGTGGGCGGCGATGGCCACGGCTTCCGCGCCGAGGCTTTCCGCATAGCCGGTGCCAAGGGATAGAAAGACGCCGTTCCGAAATGGTACCACGGTCTTTTTCATGGTCTGCTCCTCGTAGTGACCATCGGGGATCTTTCCGCCGCTTTTCAGCAGGTCGGATTTGAAGGCCTCGGCGAGAAAGGTGAGGGGGACCACGCGGTTGGGGATGCGGAGGGAACGGCACTGGTCGGCGGCGCAGGGAAGTTCGCGGGCGTTGTGTTTGGCGCCGTAGTCAAAGCTGAGGGCGGCCACCACCTGTTCCGTGGCGGCCATATGGTGGAGGACGGTGACGGAGTCCAGCCCGCCGGAAAGCAGGACCACGACTTTCATGGGAAGAAAGGATTCCTCGCCTTCTCATGGGCCACGGTGGTGAGCGGGCCGTGGCCGGGCAGCAGAATTGTCTCCGGCGGAAGGGTGAGGACGCCGGCCCGGATGGATTCGAGGGCGGATTTCCAGCGGGAACGGATTCCACCCACTGAGCCGGCGAAGATGACGTCCCCGACGGCGGCGACGGGTGTTTCCAGTCCGCGGAATTCGTAAACCGTGCCGCCAGCGGAGTGGCCGGGGATGGTATGGGCGGTGATGGTGAGGCCACCGACCTTGAAATGCTGCCCGTTTTTGGTGGGCTTGCAGTCGGGGATGGGTTCGGCCTCCGGGGCAAAAGCCGGTGCCTTGGTCTTCTCCCGGATGCGGTCCAGCTCAAGGACGTGGTCGCCATGGCCGTGGGTCAGAACGATTTTCGCGAGGGTGAGTTTGTGGCGCTCAAGGGCGGCGAAGAGTGCATCCGCGTCCGTCCCGGCATCCACCGCCACGGCTTTGAGGGTGGCAGGATCCCAGATGAGATAGTGGTTCACGCTGAGATCAGCGAAGGGGGTGGTGAACATCCTCACGCCGGAGGGCAGGGCGACGGCGGGGGCTTGCCAGGTTTCGTTCGCCATGTCGGCAATCTGCTCAGGCCGCAGGCCGAGGGCGCGGGAGATGCGGTCTAAGGCCGCAGGCTCGCGCCGGCCTGAGCGGATGGCGTTCAGTTCGGGCACGCCAATTTGGGCGATTTTGCAGAGGTCACGGTCGGTGATGCCCTGTCCTTTCTGGGCTTTGCCGAGAATGTCGAGGATGCTGTCCTCCAGCTTCATGAAAGCATCCTGGCGGTTTGACGGAGGACGTCGGTCTCGGAGACCGGGGTCTCGCTGATGCCGGGGGGGGGGTTGGGCAGGTCAAACCAGGAGCGGCATCCGGCCAAGTCGGGAGAGGAAGGCAGGTGCCAAGCCGGTTCGAGCAGGGAAGCGCGGATATGGGCGAAGTGGAGAAGTTTTTCGTCCCGGGAGTCAAAGTGTTCCCGGATGGTTTTCGGGTCGTAAGCCGTCAGTGGGAGGAGTTTTTCAATCCGGGACCATTCCAGGAGGTCGCCCGACTGAAGGACATGGACGTGGAGGGAGATGGTGAAGCCGGTTGCGGATCCGCCCTTTTGTGCCTCATGGTATTGGGTGGGCAGGAGGTAGAAGGAGCGGCTGGCGAAGACGCTTTCGGCGGTGGATTCCCGCAGGCCGGCCTTGCGCAGAAGAAGCGACTGTCTGCCGGCGGCGATGGCGGAGCAAACCGAGGCCAGCTCTTTGAAGCCGAGGCTCACTTTGTCCCCCTGCGGACGGTCTGCTGGATGAGAAGGGGGTAATTGGCCTTGAGGTACCAGAGACCGGATCCGGCCGTGACCACGGCGGTGATCCAGGCGGCCACCTCGAGAATGAGCTGGCCGGTCTGGTTGCCGGAATCAAAGGCGAGGAGAAGAAGGCCGAGGATGGCGGTCACCATCTGGGTGAAGGTTTTGTGCTTTCCGACTTTTTCCGCGGCGAGGACCACGCCTTTTTGACCGGCGACCAGACGAATGCCGGTAATGAGAAATTCCCGGGCAACGACCAGGGAGACGAACCAGACGGGTAGCAGACCCGCGCCAAGTAGACCGACAAAAGTAACGACGACCAAAAGTTTATCGGCGAGGGGATCGAAGAGCCGGCCAAAGTCCGACTCGATCTTCCATTTCCGGGCAAGGTGGCCGTCCAGCCAGTCGGTGAGGGCGGCGGCCACGAAAAGGCCCAGGGCCAGCCAGGCGGTTCCGAGCGGGGCTGGGGGGTGGGCGCAGGCCTGAAGGAGAATGAGCAGAACGAAGGTGGCGGCCACGCGGGCAAGGGTGAGCCAGTCGGGAATTGTCACGTGGTAAGATTAAGATGAAGATGAAGATGAAGGGAAGACAGCAAGCCGAGTTTAAATAAATTAAAACAAGTAACTAACCCTTGCGTTTGGCCCCCTCAGACCTTCCCCCGCCCATTCTTGTTAGCGCGTCCCGCGGCAAGCGATGACCGCTTACGCGGGGGAATTAAGTTGAAGTTTAAGTAAAACCTAAGCGATGAGGTCGTAGATTTTGTGGCCGGTGATGGTGACGTCGGCGAAGGTCCCGGGGGTGAGGGGACGGGAGAGGAGCACCCTGCCGTCGACCTCGGGGGAGTCGGCCTCGGTGCGGGCGGTGTCGGGGGTATCGACCAGAACGCGGACCTTTTTCCCGACCAGGG
>DFCD01000138.1:18396-20527 GCA_002366885.1 Verrucomicrobia bacterium UBA3063 | reverse complement strand
TGGTTAGTCGTTCCACGACGGGGTGGATTTGCGCTAACGCGTGGGAATTCGGAGTGTTTCAGGCCACCCAGCAGTTGATTGCGGAGGAGCAAGAGCCGAGGCGAGGGATTGGTTTCGCCGTGGGAGAAGAAACAACTAAAGGCGGGTTTTGAACCAGATGGCCAGGGCGAGGCCGGAAAAGAAGCCGACGACGTAGAGGAAAGTCTTATAGAGGATGATGACGATGGCGGCACCGAGGCTCATGATTCTCGATGAGCGGGAGGCGAAGAAAGCAGGAGATGGCAGGCAGGAGATAGGAAGGTTTTCGTGAGCCTTAACGCGAAGGTGAAGCGTGAAATCATGGGCGGCGCATGGTGGTTCTGTCCTCCGTCGCCCTGTCTCGGCGGGCGCGAAGAGCTACGCGGGCTTTGGAATGGAAGGTGCATGTTAAGGCCGACGCATGGAAGAGGACACGCCGCGGTAAGTTTGGTCCGGGTAGGCGGGCCAGGAGTAGCCGTTGGAGGTGAAGAAACCGCGCCCGGAGGAGATGGCGGTTTGCCCGTCGTTCCCCCAGAGGAAGCGGTTGTTGCCTGACCCGCTTTGGCCGGCGAGTTTGCCGTTGGGTCCGACCCAGAGATTGCCGCTCCGGTAGTAGTAGCCGTCGGGTGCGACGACGGAGCCCCGGCCGGTGGAGTAGACGAGGCCTTTGTCCGTGATCACGGCCTTGTTGCCACCCTTGTAGTAGGGCCCCTTGCCAACAAAGGCGCCGGCGACGGTTTCCACGTCCCGCCAGCGATCGGCTTCCCAGTCGTCGTCATCGTTGTTTGCCAGCGCGGATACCCCGGCCAGAAGAGCAAGAAGCAGAATCGGGCCGGCTTTCATCGGAGGAAATGGTCGAGAAGCCCGCGGAGCAGGTCCCAGGCGATTTCACAGAGGAAAAGAAAGACGGAAATAAAAATCAGGAAGGCAGGAAGATCCTCCGAGCGGTTCCGGGAAAGCGAGGAGCGCCGGCGGTACATGGAGGCGTAAGGCTTAAGCGGGGGTTGGGGGTTCGGGGTGGGGATTCCGGTGGATGCTCATTCGTTAGGTCCGATCAGGGCGGAGCCTGCCCGGATGGAGGCCCCCCGGCCGCCAATATAGGCATTGCCGGCCTTGATGGTGGTGTCGCGGTCCCCGATGAAGGCGTCGCCGGCACGGATGACGGTGCCACGTTTGCCGGAGATGTAGGCGGAGCCCGCCTTGATGATGATGTCGTCCTTGGTGATGTAGGCATTGCCGGCCTTGATGATGATGTCGTCATCCGAAATGGCGGCGTTGCCGGCCAGGATGGTGGTGCCCCGGGGTTTGATCACGCCGGCAACGGCATCGGCAAGCTCGTTCTCGTCCTCGTCATCGGCAAGGACAGGACCCGGGAAGGCGGAGAGAAGACAGATGATAGCAGACAGGATATGGGCGGTTTTCATGAAGCAATCATCGGACAAGGGGTAGGACATCCGTGGGGTTAGCCCGAAGGAGTTAAAAGGGGCAAGGGGCAGGCGGGAAGGGGTTCGGTTACGTTTAGGTTTACGATGGGGGGTGGGAAAGGGTGAGGATGAAGTTTACGTTGAAGATAAAGGGGGATGGGTGAATCTTGTGGCAATGGCGGCCAAGGTGACGGCGTTGGTGGGGGACATTACGGTGCAGGCGGTGGACGGAATCGTGAACGCCGCAAACGGTTTGCTGCTCAACGGAGGCGGGGTCTGCGGGGCGATTTTTGAGGCGGCCGGGGTGGGCGAAATGGAGGGATTCCTCCGCAAGATCAAGCGCACGACGGGAATCGAGGCGGTGCCGGCCGGTCAATCGGTGGTGACGCCGGGAGGAAGGCTGAAGGCGAAGTGGGTGATCCACACGGTGGGACCCAGGTACGGAGAAACAAACGGGCGGGATGCGGAGCTGTTGGCTTCCTGCTACCGGACGGCGTTGGCCCTGGCGGACAAGAAGGGGATGAAAACAGTCGCGTTTCCCGGCATCTCGACCGGAATTTTCGGCTACCCGGCGGTGGAGGCAGCAAAAGTGGCTTCCGAGGCGATCCGGGGGGAGTTGCCCAAGCTGAAGGTGGTGGAGGAGATCAGGCTGGTGTTTTTCCGGCCGGAGGATCTGGAGGTTTTTCGGA
>DFCD01000138.1:16416-18382 GCA_002366885.1 Verrucomicrobia bacterium UBA3063 | reverse complement strand
ATCAGGCCGGTGCCTTCGGGAGGCTGAACCAGGACGAGGCGGGGGCTTGGTTGCGTAGGCTTTTCGCTCATGGTGGTGATCCTTTCAATGCACCATGAGGGGGATTTCTGTTCGACCCGGGTCTGACGGGTCGCACATCGGAAAGGGTCATCGACCTTTTCCAAGCCACCGTGAGTCCCTCCTCCGGTTGGCGCCGGGCCCTCCTTGCGTTGGGTCCGGTCTCGCGATGCAGGGGCAATTGAGCATGCGGATTTGCCTCGGGCAAGAAGCCCGCGTGTCCTAGGGGATCGGGGACGGGCCAGGCAGCAAGGGCTTTTGCGGGGCAGGGGAAGCAGGTAGGGTTTCAGGTTCCAGGTCCCATAGCTCAAAAGGATAGAGCAGCGGTTTACTAAGTCTATCAAAATCAGGCACTTACGTATACTCTAGTTGACTCTCAACGACTTAAAATGTGACGCAGACCGACCTCTTAGACCCAAAATAACCCAATTTTTCATCCAAAGTATAAAAGCGAGTATGTGAATCGACTCATTACGACTTCGGGATGCAGCGAAGGAAAAGAAGGTTGTTTACCAACGCCCTTGGTATAAGCTTCCCCATGATGCAAGCCGCCAAAGTATCCATCCAAACCGGAAGACGGGGGGGCAGAAGCCGGACCCCAGCCAAGGCTTTGGCCGCCAAACAGAACATTTTGTTGCGGTGGCACCCTAGGGACAAACACGGAACCATCCCGGTCGAAGCTCTGCTGGATGGGGCCTGGTATCAGGGAGATGGTCGGACGGGTCCCATTGCCCTTTGGGATGCCCCCGCAGGCCTTTTTCGGACCATTGGGATCCAAACCTGGCCCGATCCCAGCCGTTACCCCGAAGTTCGGCGACGTGTGACCGGACTCAAAATGGAGAAACACATTCAAATGCCGGGAGGGACCTTTGCCCCGCGAACCATTCTGGCCCGATGAAATAAGCGTCTTGGATATGTTCTTTTGAATGAAACAGGCTTAACCCTCGCCGACCTCCCGCAACGCTTGCAACTCCACTTCAGTGGAAACCCAAAAGCCGGCTTCCTTTTTCAGGCGGGCAAAAAGAGGCTTGAGGGATGGGATCATTTTCTTCGATTTGGCCTGCACCAGCAAACCAACCACACCGATAGGGCGGAGTCCAAGTTTCCGGGCGGCCAGTCGGCCTAGTTTTTCATCGATCAGGATCGTGGAATGGTGTTCCAAGGCCAACGCCAAGGCATGTCTTTCCCCGGGACCCAAATGCCAACCCGATAATCCCGGAAGATCCGTTTGGATCGGGTTGTGAACTTCCGCCCAAGACGGCCAAATCAGTTTTTGAAAGCGGGCATCATTTTTTACGAGCTGCTCGAATTCGGTTTTAACCTCAATCGGAACCCAGACCTGATTAAAAAAGACGCGGAGGATCTCCTCTTGTCCGATCAGGCACAGATTGAGAAGGACGGAGGTATCCGAAACAACGGTCACGCCCCGGTCCCGCTCCGCAGAAAGGCGAGATCCTCTTGCAGGTCCCCGGTGTCATAGGCACGGGGAATGGAACGATCCCGCAGTTCTTCCTGGAACCGGACGATGCTGACTCCGGCCAAATGGGCGGCGGTTACCGCGGTGATTTTGCCGTCCCGATACATGCCACAAGCCAGATCCATCCGAAGTTCATCGGCTGGGATACCAGCTAAAGCAGGCTCATCGGGTAATGTGAGGGTCATATTCCTAAGCTAAGGCCTCTCCATGGGGCTTCAAGCCGAGGGAAATGAGGTGGAGAGATAGAAACCATGGCGGGGACTTTTTACTTCGCTTTCGATACCTTTGAGTATAGGTAACTCATGACAAGGCAAAACGACTCAATTTGTAAGTCGTTGTAAGGTCCCATAGCTCAAAAGGATAGAGCAGCGGTTTCCTAAACCGCGGATCCCCGTTCGATTCGGGGTGGGACCAGACCCAAGCCCGGAGATT
>DFCD01000138.1:15723-16381 GCA_002366885.1 Verrucomicrobia bacterium UBA3063 | reverse complement strand
AGCTCGGGTAGGGTGACAAGTTCATGATTGGGTGGGTTTTAAAGAAAATCCTGGGCACGCAGAACCAGCGGGAAGTCCGCCGGCTGCAGCCCCTTGTCCAGGAGATCAACGGACTGGAAGAAGGTCTCCGCCCTCTATCCATGGAAGAGTTAAGGGGGAAAACCGCCGCGTTCCGGGAGCGGATCGCCAAGGGGGAAAGTGTCGACACCCTTCTGCCCGAGGCCTTTGCCGTGGTGAAAAACTGCTGCCGGCGTTTTACCGAGCAGAAGAGGAAGATCCGGGTGCGCGGCCAGGAAATTGCGTGGGAAATGATCCCTTTCGATGTCCAGCTGATCGGGGGGATGGTGCTCCATTCCGGCCGGATCGCGGAAATGGCCACAGGAGAGGGAAAAACCCTCGTGGCCACGCTGCCGACGTACCTGAACGCCCTCACCGGCAAGGGCGTGCACGTGGTGACGGTGAACGACTACCTGGCGGCGCGAGACTCGGAGTGGATGGGGGAGGTGTACCGGGAACTGGGCCTGACGGTGGGTTGCATCCAGCACGGGCAGAGCCAGGCGGAGCGCCGGGCGCAGTACGCTTGCGACATCACCTACGGAACCTGCTCCGAATTCGGCTTTGATTACCTGCGCGACAACGGCATGGCGACGACGCCGGA
>DFCD01000138.1:15339-15626 GCA_002366885.1 Verrucomicrobia bacterium UBA3063 | reverse complement strand
TCGACCCACCAGTTCGACAAGTACCGGTCGTCGATCGAGGGCCTGGTGCGGAAGCAAAACGGATTGTGCACGGACTGGGCCAACCAGGCCAAGGCAAGGGTGGAGGCGGGCGATCTTCCGGGCGCGGGACGGTTGTTGTTCAAGGTGAAGCTGGGGTCGCCCCGCAACAAGCTGCTGCTGAAATTCATGGAGGACCCGGGCACGCGGCGGGCGATCGACGACGCCGAGCTGGAGATGTACCAGGACACCCGCCGGACCGAGCTCTACAAGACCAAGGAGGAGATGTA
>DFCD01000138.1:9894-15328 GCA_002366885.1 Verrucomicrobia bacterium UBA3063 | reverse complement strand
TCGACGAGCGCAACAGCGAGGCCGATCTCTCCGAGATGGGGCGCAAATTCCTCAATCCCGCGGACCCGAACTTTTTCCTCGTGCCCGACCTGATCACCATCAACCACGACATCGACGCCAACGCCTCCCTGCCCGCCGAGGAGAAGCTCAGGCAGAAGCAGGCGGCCCAGGCCAACTACGAGGAGGCGAGCCAGCGGATCCACAACATCAGCCAGCTGTTGCGGGCCTACTGCGTCTTCGAGCAGGACGTCCACTACGTGGTGCAGGAAAACAAGGTGATCATCGTCGACGAGTACACCGGGCGGCTGATGCCGGGCCGGCGCTGGAGCGACGGCCTGCACCAGGCGGTCGAGGCGAAGGAGGGGGTGCAGATCGACCGCGAGACGCAGACCCTGGCGACGATCACCATCCAGAACTACTTCCGCCTCTATGAAAAGCTGGCGGGCATGACCGGCACGGCCGAGACGGAAGCGAACGAGTTCAAGGACATCTACCGGCTGGGCGTGGTGGTGATCCCGACGAACCGCGCCTGTGTGCGGCAGGACGCGGACGACCTGATCTTCAAGACGCGCCGGGAAAAGCTCGCCGCCCTGATCGAGGAGATCAAGAGGCGGAACGCGGCGGGGCAACCGCTGCTGGTGGGGACGGCCTCGGTGGAATCCTCCGAGATCATCAGCCGGATGCTCCGGCGGGACAACATCCCCCACAACGTGCTGAACGCGAAGTACCACCAGCAGGAGGCGGAGATCGTGGCGCGCGCGGGGGAGCGGGGGGCGGTGACGATTGCCACGAACATGGCCGGGCGGGGCACGGACATCAAACTGTCGCCTGGCGTTCCGGAACTGGGCGGGCTGCATGTGATCGGAACGGAGCGGCACGAGTCGCGCCGGATCGACCGGCAGTTGCGGGGCCGCTGCGCCCGGCAGGGGGATCCGGGCTCCAGCCAGTTCTACATCTCCTTCGAGGACGACCTGATGAGGAACTTCGGGGATTCGCGGCGGATCGCCGGGCTGATGACCAAGCTGGGGATGGAGGACAACGAGGGATTGCAGCATCCGTGGCTGAACCGCTCGGTGGAGACGGCGCAGAAGCGGGTGGAGCAGCGCAACTACCAGATCCGGAAGCACACCCTGCAGTACGACGACGTGATGAACCAGCAGCGGACGGTGATCTACAGCTGGCGGACGGACATCCTCACCACCGGAGATCCGCGCAAGGAGGTGTTCGAAACGGTGGACGAGCGGATCGCGGGCGAGGTGGAGGCACGGGCGGGGGCGGATCCCGTGGATCTGGACGGACTGGTCCATTGGGCCAACACGGCGATGCCGCTGGGATTGCAGAAGGAGGATTTCTCCGGAGCCGGGCGGAAGGAGGAGTGGAAGGAACTTCTCCGGCAGCGGGTCCGGGAGGCGTACGAGCTCAAGGTGAAGTTTGAAAATCCGGACGCGGTCAAGGCGCTGGAGCGGTACGTGTTGCTGGGGGCGATTGACCGGCTCTGGCAGGAGCATCTCTACGCGATGGACGGCCTGCGGACCTCGATCAACCTGCGGGCCTACGGGCAGAAGGATCCGCTGATCGAATACAAGCGGGAGGCGTACGGGATGTTTGAGGAGCTGATGGGACGGATCAAGGGGGAGGTCGTGCTGAACCTGTTCCGCTCGGCCTCGAGCCTTTCGGCGTTTGAACATTTCCTGGCGGCCCTGCCGCAGCGGACCGGCCGGGGGGAAGTGCCCGGACTGGCTCCCGCGGCCGCACCGGCGGAGGGCCCGATGAGCATGGGCGCAGGTGGCGGTGGGCAGTCGACCGCGGTGGAGGAGGCCCTGGCGCCGATGAAGCGGCCGGGGCCCAAGCTGGGGCGGAACGATCCTTGCCCGATGGACCCGAACAAAAAGTTCAAGAACTGCTGCGGGGCGACCGGGAGCAAGAGCTGTTTTAAGGTGACCGCTTAAAGCGGCAATCCGCGAGTGCCGCGGGGAACTTTCCGCCAAGAGCTCCGTCCTGAATCGGTGGACAGGGTATTGCTGCGGGGTAACTTTCTTTCATGAAAGCACCTCTGGTCGGCGGACTTTGGTCGGGCGTTTTGCCGGTGGCGGCGGCATCGGGGATCGCTTTGGTGGCAGGGTTTGGCTTGGGAAGAATGACGGCGCCCCCCGCCGGGCCGGCCGAGGCTACCGGTGTTGTGGCCGGGGCGGGGAATCCGGGGGAAAGCGCAGCCGAGCCTGCTTGGCAGTCCACGGAGACGGAGACGAAGTCTGCCTCCGCCACCGATGTGACCCGCGCCGCGGCGGTGCCGAATCCCCGGGACCGGGACCGTGCCCTGGAAGATGTCCTCGCCAAGGCGGGGCTGGACGAGGTGAAGAAGGCGCTGGCGTGGGCGGAGTCCCTCCCGGACGGCCCGGTGAAAAAAGCGGCCCTGGAAAAAATCCTGGAACGTTGGGGGGAATTGGACGGCCGGGGTGCCTCGGCCTACGGGATGCAGGTGTATGAGCAGACCGGAAATCCCGGATTATTGCGGGATGCCCTGGAAGGTTGGGCACGCAAGGATCCGCAGGGGGCGATCAACCAGCTGGCTTCGCTTGGGTTGAACGAACGCTTGCAGGGGGACATCCGGCGCGATCTTGTCGGGCAGTGGACAGACCAAAACCCTGCCGCGGCGTCTGCCTACGCCACCGCCAACCGGAACACCAACAGTTGGGGCGGCCTTGTCTCGGTGGTGGCCGATGAGTGGTCCAAGCGGGATCCGAAAGCGGCGGCTATCTGGGCGGCGGAACTGCCTTCCGGAATGGACAAGCGGAGCGCGATTTTTCAGGCGATCCGGGGTTGGGCGGAGGCCGACCTGGAGGGAGCGGCCGCGTTTATTTCCGCCCAGCCGGCCGGGGAGAGCCGGGACACCATGGCGGGAACCATGGCGCGGCAAGTCGGGCAGGATGATCCGGCGGCCGGCTTGAAATGGGCGGCGATGGTGGCCGACCCCGGGACCCAGGAGCGGGCGGTGGCGGGGGCCATCGTGGACCTTTACCGCAAGGACACCAACCAGGCGATGTTGCTTCTCCAGAGTTCCTCCATTTCCGCGCAGGTTCAGCAGGCGGCCCTGGCGCGGATGACGAACCGTGGGCCGTGGTGGCGATAGTTTTCCTGGTGTGCTTGAGCTGAACATTCCCGCCGGGTGTTCGGAACCCCGGACAAGAGTGGCCCTGGGGAGGTGGCTTTGCCGGTGGTTCGACACGCCGGAATTGGGAGCATACACTGGGAGAGGATGAAGATCCGTCCCGTCCCATCCTTGGGGTCAGGCCTGCTTCCCTTGGCGGCCACGGCAGTGATCGCCTGTGGAGCCGGCTTTGGGCTTGGCAGGATGACGGCGCCGTCAGGAGCGGATTCCGCGAAAGGGGATTCCGGCGGGGTGAATTCCGGGGACGAAGCAAGGGGACGGGAGAGTTCGTGGGAATCGGTGGGTTCCCGGGAAACGGTTGCGAACGAGGAGTCGGTGGCCCGAGCGGCCTCCATTGGAAATCCGCGCCAGCGGGACCGCGCCCTGGAGGATGTCTTCGCCAAGGCTGGACTGGATGAGGTGAAGAAGGCGCTGGCGTGGGCCGAGTCCCTGCCGGACGGTCCGATGAAAAAGGCGGCCCTGGAAAAAATTCTCAAGCGATGGGGGGAGCTGGATGGCGCCGGGGCGGCGGCCTATGCCGTGAAGGTTTACGAGGAAACGGGCAACGCCGGACTGCTGCGCGAGGCCCTGGCGGGTTGGGCGGAAAAGGATCCGCAGGGAGCCATGAAACAGCTGGAATCCCTCGGGCTGGGCGACGGGCTGAGAAGGGATATCCGGCGGGATCTTCTCGGGCAGTGGACCGACCAAAACCCCGTGGCCGCGGCGACCTATGCCGCCGCCAACCGCAACACCAACAGCTGGGGCGGACTTGTCTCGGTGGTGGCGGACGAGTGGTCCAAGCGGGATCCGCAGGCTGCGACCGCTTGGGCCGCGGGGCTGGATACCGGGCGCGACAAACGCGGTGCCATCGATGAGGCGATCAAGGGATGGGCGGAGAGCGACCTGGGCGGTGCCGCGGCCTATGTGTCCTCCCAGCCTCCCGGGGAGAGTCGGGATGTGATGGCCGGAAGCCTCGCGCGGCAGATCGGACGCGAAAATCCTGCCGCCGGGCTGAAATGGGCGGCGATGGTCTCGGACCCCGGCAACCAGCAGCGTGCGGTGACCGGCATTGTCTTTGGGGTGTATCGACGGGACCCCACCAAGGCGCTCGAGCTGCTGCAAGGCTCGCCGGTGCCCCCCCCGGTCCAGCAGGCGGTGCTTAGCCGAATGACCAACTGGGGCCGCCGCGGAGCGCCCGGAAACTGAGCCGCAACCGACCTTTGCCCTAGGGGAGGACGACGGCTTCCGGGAGGGAGCCGACGCCGGCGGAGGGAAGCCGCCTGTCGAACTCCGCGGGATCTCCGGGAATCTCCTGCTGGGAGCCGTCGGCAAAGGCGACGATGGCCTTTTGGTTGTGCCGAAAGTGGACGGTGTTGCGGCAGTCGGTGGTGTTGAAGAAATAAAATTCCTCGAGCATCGGATTTTTGCCGGAAGCGGGAGCTTGAAAGGTATTGATCTGGGCGCAGGTGGCAAAGAGGGCGGTCCGGCCGGGGCGGGCGAGCTGGCTAATGCGGCGGAGTTTCGACGGATCCTGACCCGAGGGGCCTCCGGTCATCTCCGTGTTCACCCCGAAACCGAAATAGCCGTTGGCGAACTTGGGCTTGAAGCTGGCCCCCATGGAGGTGAAGGCAAAGTCAGGCACGCGTCCCGCGGAATCGGCAAGGTAGGGACCGAGCGGGCCGCGGGACTTGTCGAGAATCCTCTTCCCCTCCGTCTTGGGCCCGGCCTGGCTTTCGAATCCGAACCACCATTGGGTGCCGTCGCTGAGGTTTTCCCTCGCCCGGAAAAACTGGCCCTGGCTTTCGGAGAAGTAATTTTGTGCGGCAATGGAGAGCTGGCGCAGGGCGGAGGAGGAGACGGCGAGGGTGGTTTGGCGGCGGACGGCCTTGGCGGCGGGGGCGCAAAGGGTGAGCAGAATCCCGAGAACGCAAACCGCGGCGAGGAGCTCGGAAAGGGTGAAGCCGGGGGAGCGTTTCATGGCAGCACGGCGAGCCGAAAAAATCCCCGGCCGGAGGGATGACCGGCCGGCGCGGTGAAGGTGGTCGAGGAAGAGGAGGCCACGACGGGGTCGCCCACCGGAGCCCAGGCGGCCCCGGAAAGATCCGTCCGTGTTTCCAGCTGATAGCGGGCCCCGGGAACGGTGGAGAATCCGATCTGCAGGGTGTCTGCGGACGACAGAACCACGGATTGCACGGAAGGCGCCGGCAGGGAGGGAGGGTCGGCCGTGCCGAAGGTCAGGCCGACCGACGCGCCGTCCGCCAAACCCAGGTCCGCCAAACCCGAAAA
>DFCD01000138.1:9406-9838 GCA_002366885.1 Verrucomicrobia bacterium UBA3063 | reverse complement strand
AGGGACTGATCCACATGGGCGGGGCCCCGCACCCAGAGGTGCCACCAGTCGTCCGGGAAACGGTAGTCCGCCCCCGCGGGGCCGGCGGGGCCGTTCCAGCGGATTCCGTTCAGGTAAGGATGGGAGTAGGAGCCCTGGTAATGAACGACCAGTCCGGTGGTGGCCGGGTTCGTCAGGGTCAGCACCGCGGGATCAAACGGGGTGGAGTATCCCTCCGAGACAACCAACCCTCCGCCGGTTGCGGTGACGACGGATTCGAGGAGGGTTTTCGCGCTGAGGGCGGTCCCGTTCCAGCGGTGGTGGAAAACAACCCTTTCGCCGCCGGAAAAATTCAGGATCAGCTGGCAGGCATTGCTCCCGGATCCGGTGAAAACCAAGGCGGGCTGCGTCCAGCCCGAGGGGATGCCGAGGAAAAGCAGGGCGGCCAAAACG
>DFCD01000138.1:1352-9348 GCA_002366885.1 Verrucomicrobia bacterium UBA3063 | reverse complement strand
GAAAGGGGATCGATGAGCCCAGGCGGGCAGATATTCGGACTCCGGGCTGGTAGCCTCCTCCCCGCCTTCACCCTTCCGTCCCGCCGAAACGGGACATCCGGATTGACCGCTTTCGCATGGGGATTCGTCACCCGATACCGCAGCGCAACTGTGGCCGGTTCGCACGGCCTTCCCTGGATCCGCCGGGGGAAAGAACTGGGGGAAGCTTGGGTGAAAGATGGGAAGGGTCAATCCCATGACACGCGGATTCCCGGTGATTTCGAAGGAGACACGGCCGTTTATGTTTACGATTAGGTTTACGCCAAATGGAGACTTGGTTTTGTCCGATGGGAAGCCCCTTCAACTTCCGGCTTAAACTTAAGGCCAAAACGGGCATTCTTTCCTGATGGCCGGGAAAACATATCACGTGGCGGTGGTGGGCGTGACCGGGGCGGTCGGCCAGGAAATCCTGCGGGTGCTGGAGCGGCGGAAATTCCCCGTGGGAGAGCTGGTGCCGCTGGCGAGCGAGCGTTCCGCCGGGACGGAGACGGTCTTTGCCGGAAGGAAGCAAAAGGTCCGCAAACTGGAGTCCGCCGCCTTTGCCGGGGTGGATTTCGCCTTTTTCAGCGCCGGGGCCACCCGGTCGAGGGAGTTTGTCCCCGCGGCCCTGAAAGCCGGCGCGGTGGTCATCGACAACTCCTCCGCCTTCCGGATGGATCCGGGGGTGCCCCTGGTGGTGCCGGAGGTGAACGGGGATCTTCTTCAAAAAAAACCGAAGCTGATCGCCAACCCCAACTGTTCGGCCGCCATCCTTGCCGTGGCGCTGGCGCCCCTGCACCGGTCCGCCGGCCTGGAAAGCGTGGTGGTGGCAACCTACCAGTCCGCCAGCGGGGCCGGGGCCAAGGCGATGGCGGAGCTGGAAAAACAGGTGAGGGATCACGCCGCCGGAAAGGAACCGCAGGCGGAGGTCTTTCCCCATGTGCTGGCCTTCAATCTTTTCTCCCACAACAGTCCCGTCGGCCCGAACGGCTACAACGAGGAGGAGAACAAGATGGTTGAGGAGACCCGGAAGATCTTCGGGCTGCCGGATCTGCGCATGGTGCCTACCTGCGTCCGGGTGCCGGTGCCGCGGGCCCATTCCGAGGCGGTGGTGGCCCGCTTTGCCAAACCGCTCTCCGTCGGGGAGGCCAAGGCCCTTTTGGCAAAGGCCGAGGGGGTCCGGTTGGTGGACGAACCCGCAAAGAACCTTTTTCCCATGCCCAAGCACGCTTCCGGGGAACTGGATGTGCTGGTGGGGCGGATCCGCGAGGTGCCGGGGGATCCCCGCTCCCTGGCTTTCTTCGTCAGCGGCGACCAGCTCCTCAAGGGTGCGGCGTGGAACGCGGTGCAGATTGCGGAACGACTGATCAGCTCAAGAGCTTAAATCATCTACTCTTCGTTTACGTTTACCGTTGCGTTTATGAGGGGTTGGGGAGACGTTTCTTTTTCCTAAACGTAAACATAAACGTCAACGACCGCCTCAAGAGCCGGCCTTTGAATTATGAAGCTGGCTAACGCCCGCCGCCCATTCCCGGCACGGCACCTTGCCCCTCCCACGAGGCGGGCTTGTTCCATGGCAGGGTGTTGACGCTCTGCTCGTCCTTCGGGGTGCCGTCCGGATTGGTTCCGCTTCCGCTGGAGGCACAGCCGCCAAGCAAGACCACCGCGAGAAGAAAAAGTGCCAGGGAAAAGGGGAGGAGGGGGAGGCGGGTCATCCGAAACTAGTACACCACCTGGTCGCCTACTTCAATCGCCCCGGAAGGGGTGCCGGGCAACACATCGGCAACGGAGGTCTGGGCATCCACGGTGACCGTCTTGATTTTTCCGATCATTTTGTCCCCGCGGTAAATCACCATCTGGCCGCCTTCCACCACCTGGTTGTTTTTGCCGAGATCGACGATGACGAAATTCCAGGTGGGGTTGACCGCAAGGATCCGGCCGGAAACCGAGGTGGCCCGGGACTTTCCGGGGTTGGTGATCTCCTCGATCTGGCTGCGGGCTTTTTTCAGGTCATTCTCAAGATTCTTTTTGTCATTGAGCAGAATCGAGTTCTCGCCCTTGACCGTCTTGACCTCGTCCGTAAGCGTGCCGATCTGGTCGAACAGCTCCACCGGCTTTTTGCCCTTCAGCTCGTCCTGCAGGCCCTGAAGATCCGCGGAGGTGGTCTTGAGCTTGCCGCTGGTTGAATCCAGTTCGGTTTTGGTGCTCTCCAGGTCCTTGGAAAGTTTGTCCGCCTGCAGGGTGAGCTGCTGGTTTTTCGCCTTCTGGTCGGTGAGGTTGTCCTCGGTTGTCTTGAGGGTGCCCTTGGTGCTGGTCAGCTCCTCCTGGGTGGCGTTCCACTTGGTTCCGGCCTGCTCGACGGAGGCGGCCGGCTGGGAGGTGTCGTTGAGGAAGTCACCCCCGTACTGCAGGCCGAGGGCGGGAAACTTTCCGCCGCGGAGGGACTCCTCCACGGAGCGGAGTTGGCCGGCAAACTGGTTCTTGGTTTGCATGACAAGGAAGGCCAGGACGGCGGTGGCCACGGAGAGCGCGACGGAACCCCCGATGCTGATTTTGCCGGCAATGGT
This sequence comes from Verrucomicrobia bacterium UBA3063, assembly GCA_002366885.1. Taxonomy (GTDB): domain Bacteria; phylum Verrucomicrobiota; class Verrucomicrobiia; order Methylacidiphilales; family Verrucolacustridaceae; genus Verrucolacustris. The sequence goes on along the minus strand of DFCD01000138.1, from coordinate 6,763 downwards.
CATAGGTGTGCTGGAGCCAAGATTTCCAGCCCTGCCACGCCTTCCCAAGGAGCAAAAATTTGCTTATTCGGCAGTTATTGGCATCCCTGCGAATTCATGTGAGTTTCTTTCGGCGGTGCTTTTCGAGCCATTCGGCCGTTTCCCGGCCGGCTTCCCCCAATTCTCCCCGGAGCCAGTCCGGGCTGAAGCCGCTGGCTCCCAGGGACTCCACCGCAATGATCTCGGCATGGTCGGCGGTGACCACGGCGATCTCCGCCTTGCCGGCGTGGGCCTCGACGATCCTCTCGATGACGCTGTCGGCCGTCCTTTCCGAGGGGGCATAGAGCACGGCCAGGGAGTCGGCCGGCGTCTCCTCCCGTCCGCCCGCCCGGCCGTCAAAGACCAGGGTCACCCGCCAGCGGCCGGAATCGTGGAGGTCGGACAACTGGCGGATCAGCCGGCCGCGCGCCTGGGCGGGTTGGCGGGAATGAAGGGAGCGAAGTTCCGGCCAGGAGTGAAGGACGCTGTGTCCGTCGACCAGCAGGTAACGGGTCGCCGCGTCCGGGCCGGGACGCGCGGCGGGGCTCATCCCGCGGCGGGCTTGGGGGCAGCGCCGGTCTTCTTGGCGTCCTTTTTCCGCTTGAGATAGCGGAGCCGGCGGCGCTTCTTGATCGCCTTGTTGTACTGCTTGCCCATGAAGTGGAAGAGTGAGGGAACCGGCCAAGATGGTCAAGGTTGGGCTTCGTTTATGTTTACGATTACGTTGAAGACGCGGCTCCTTTGAAATTTCGTAAATGTCAACTTCATCGTAAACGAGTCACGGGTTGATTTCGAAAAAGGGAATCCCCAAGATCGGCCCATGCGATGGGCGATTTTGCTGGTTGGCGGGGCGGCGCTCTTCCGTTGCCTGCGTCCCTGGGTGGGGGGGCCGGAGAATTTCGCCCCGCTCGCCGCCTTGGCCCTGTGCGGGGCCGTTTATTTCCGGAGCCCATGGAACTGGGCGGGACCCCTGGCGGCGCTGCTTGTTTCCGATGCGGTGCTGAACCTGCATTACGGCCAGTCTTTCTTCACGGTGAACACGGTGGCGGCGGCCGGATCCTACCTCCTGATTGCCGCCCTCGGGCGTTGGGTGGGCGGGCATCCTGTCTGGGTGACCTGGCTCGGGGGGGCACTGGCCTCTTCGCTGGTTTCCTGGGTGACCTGGCTCGGAGGGGCGGTGGCCTCCTCGCTGATTTTTTACCTGCTGACTAACTCCGTTGCCTGGGGGGCCAACCCGGCTTACGACCGGAGCCTGGCGGGCTGGTGGCAGGCGTTGACGGTCGGGTTGCCTGGTTTCCCGCCGACCTGGACCTTCCTGCGCACCTCGGTGATTTCCGATCTTCTCTTCACCGCGATCTTTGTGGCCGGAATCGAATGGTCTGCCCGGAGGCATCCGGGAAAAGTCCGGCCGGTTCTCTCCGCCGCCCCCGTCCGCTAGGTGGCCGGCTCGCTGCGCATCGCCGTTGTCGCGGACACCCACGACCGCCTCGTCCCCTCCCTGCTCGAGGCGATCCGCGAAGCGGATGAAATCTGGCATCTTGGTGACGTCTGCGAAAAGGCGACCCTTCAGGCGATCCGGGATCTGGGCCCCAAGGTTTTCGTCGTCCGGGGGAATCAGGACAACCAGCCCGACTGGCCGATGAGCCTGGAACTGGAGCGGTTCGGGCACAGGTTCCACCTGGTGCACATCCCGCCGGCGCATGCTCCGGGAGGAACGGAGTATCTTCTTCACGGCCATACCCACGTCCCGCGGGATCAAAAGGTGGAGGGAACCCGTTTTCTCAATCCCGGCCCCGCAGGGCTCGCCAACAAGGGGGCCCCGCGTTCCTTCGCCTGGCTGGAGTTGGCCGAACGGAAAGAGCCGGTGTTCCGGTTGGCGGCTGTTCGTTAGTTGTCAGTTTAAGTTTAAGAAACGGCGGACGGAAAATTACTTCAACTTAAACTTTTACTTAAACTGCCGGCGCACTACGTGCGCCGGGGCATGATGATCCAGAGAGCGAGGGAGACGATCACGCCGGAGAAGGCGGTGAAGATGGTGGCCAGCGTATAGAGGATCCGGACGAGGGTGGGATCCCAACCGAGCCATTCCGCCAGCCCGCCGCATACCCCGCCGATCATCCGGTTGTTGGAAAGCATCAAGGGCCATGGGGATTTGTAAATCTGGGCAGCGAGGATGTCCATGCGGTAGGGCTCTTCGTTTACGTTTACGTTTAGGTTTAAGTTCAAGTTGAAGTGAGCGTGGGAAATCAGTGATTCAAGCCAGGTAAGGGCGTGCAGTACTGAAAGGGCTGTCCGCCCGATGGGCAGGATGAAGGCTTCATCGCCCAGCGAACCATCGGTCGACCAGCCAGCTGGTCGCCCCTACCGGGCGGTCAGGCCCACCAAAACCTTTTCCGCGGCGCGCAAAGTTCAAAAAATATTGAACAAAATGAGCCAATGAGGTAGGATGTCGAGCATGGCCCAGTCCGCTGCGGGGAACGGCAAACGGATCCGAAACGGGGGCTCCCATTCGGGGCTTTCCCCGGTGGAAGTGGCTCTGGTGGAGTATTTTGTGTCGTTGGCCGACCTTGTGGGCATGCCGAAATCGGTGGGGGAAATTTACGGCCTGCTGTTTTCCGCCGAGGCGCCCCTGGCCATGGATGAGATCATTGCGCGGCTCGGTCTGAGCAAGGGATCCGCCAGCCAGGGGCTGCGTTTTCTCCGCGACTGCCAGGCGGTGCGGACGGTCTACCGGGCGGGGGACCGGAGGGATTTTTACGAGCCGGAACTGGGCCTGCGGAATCTGGCCGCGGGTTTTCTCCGGGAAAAGATCGGGCCGCGCCTGGACGAAGGGGCCCGGAAGCTTGCCCGGCTGGAGAAAATCGTCGCGGGGGAGACCCCGAACCTCCGCAAGATCCACGGGAACCGCATCGACCGCATCCGCACCTGGCAGAAAACCGGCCAGCGGATCATTCCCTTCGCCCTCAAGTTTCTGAAAGGCTGACCGATGGACGCCGATCTCATCCCCCCCGTCCCCCTGGCCAGCGACGAATTCCTCCACTTCGAGCCGGCCAAGCTCCGGGAGGGCGGCGCGCCCGATCCGAAATGGTTCTGCCTGAGGATCGCGCCCAAGCAGGAACACATCGCCATCGCCCACCTGCGCAAAATCTTCGCACTCGAGGTTTTTTGTCCCCGCCTCCGCTACCAGAAGGCCACCCGCACCGGGCGACGCTGGTACGTGGAGGCGCTGTTTCCGTCGTACATCTTCGCGCGGTTCGACTACCTCACCCATCACCGCGGGGTCCAGTACTGCGCCGGCGTCAGCACCATCGTCCATTTCGGCGACAAGATCATCCCGATTCCGGATACGGCGGTGCAGGAACTGCGGGCCGCCGTGCCGACCGGGGAGAAGGAGATGATCACGATCACGCCTGAAGTCCGCATGGGCGAGGAGGTGCAGGTGGTGGAGGGGGCGTTTGCGGGGCTCAAGGCGGTGGTCACGCGGGTGATGCCGGCCCGGCAGCGGGTGGCGGTGCTCCTGGAATTTCTCGGAAGGTTGTCGGAGACGGAGGTGCCGGTGGGGACGGTGTTGCCCACGGCGCGGCATCCCCTCGAAGGGGTGCCGGAGGAGGCCCGCCGAGGCAGAAGCAAAGGCTGAAACGGGCCGCAACCCGGTTGCGAAACAGGTCAGAGGGCAGGGGAGAGGAAGGTCTTCCCCCGAGAAAATCGGGGGGAACGGCCACGGGCGGCAGCATGCGCTGCTTAGTTCAAGATGAAGTTTAAGTTTAAGTACATTTGGAGCGTGCGGGGTTCGAAGCCCGAGGGTGACTTCAACTTCAACTTGCACTTAAACTCACGCGAAGCGTGAACCGGAAAGGCATCATTCTCGCCGGGGGGACGGGGACGCGGCTCTGGCCGCTGACCCGGGCCGTCTCCAAGCAACTGCTCCCCCTCTACGACAAGCCGATGGTCTATTACCCGCTTTCCGTCCTCATGCTGGCGGGAATCCGGGAGATCCTGCTGATTTCCACCCCGCAGGACCTGCCGCTCTTTGCCAAGCTTTTCGGGGACGGCAAAACCCTCGGCCTCTCCCTCTCCTACGCCGAGCAGCCCAAGCCCGGAGGCCTCGCCCAGGCCTACCACATCGGTGCCGGTTTCGTCGGCACCTCGCCCTCCTGCCTGATCCTCGGGGACAACTTTTTTTACGGGGCGGAGCTCGGCAAACTCCTCGCCTCGGCCGCCTCCCGCGAAAAAGGCGCCACCATCTTCGGCTACCAGGTGGCCGATCCCACCGCCTACGGCGTGCTCACCTTCGACGCGAAGAACAAGGTGACCTCCATCGAGGAAAAGCCCGCCCAGCCCAAGTCCAATTGGGCCAACTGCGGCCTCTACTTTTATGACGGCCGCGCCGTGGAGTTTGCCCGGACCCTCCGGCCCTCCGCCCGCGGCGAGCTGGAGATCACCGATCTCAGCCGCTGCTACCTGCAGGACGGCTCCCTGCACGGCGAGCGGTTCGGGCGCGGCTCCGCCTGGCTCGACACCGGCACGGCCGAGGGTCTCCTCCAGGCCGCCCAGTTTGTCCAGACGGTCCAGACCCGCACCGGGATGCTGATCGGCTCGCCCGAGGAGGTCGCCTTCCGCAAGGGCTGGATTGATGCCGCCCAGCTCCGCGCCCTCGCGGACGCGATCGGCAAAAACGCCTACGCGGAGGCCCTCCGGCAGATCGCCGCGGGCTCCTAGCCGAAACCGTCCTTTTTTGGTTGAATCTTTCGATGGCCCAAACCCNNGCGGTCCCACCATGGCGATGATCGCCGCCAAGTGCCCGGACATCGAGGTCACCGTGACCGACATGAGCGAGCCCCGCATCCGCGCCTGGAACGAGGGACCTTTGCCGGTCTACGAGCCCGGACTCGAGGAAGTCGTCCAAAAGGCCCGCGGCAAAAACCTGCACTTCACCACCGATGTGAAGGGTGCGCTGCGGAAGGCCGACATCATCTTCGTCTGCGTCGGCACCCCCACGAAGACCCACGGGGTCGGCGCCGGTCGCGCGGCCGACCTCACCTACGTCGAGTCCGCCGCCCGGATGATCGCCGAGGTGGCCGAGGGGGCGAAGATCATCGTGGAGAAGAGCACCATCCCCGTCCGCACCGCCTCCGCCATGCTCACCATCCTCCGCTCCAACTCGAAGAACGGCACCTTCCAGGTCCTTTCCAACCCGGAGTTTCTCGCCGAGGGCACCGCGGTGGCCGATCTCGAGAATCCCGACCGGGTCCTCATCGGCGGGGAGCAGACCCCCGAGGGCCTCGCCGCCGTGGAGAAGGTGGCCGCGATCTACGGCCGCTGGGTGCCGCGGGAAAGGATCCTCACCACCAACCTCTGGTCGTCCGAGCTCTCCAAGCTCGTCGCCAACGCCT
>DFCD01000138.1:417-1336 GCA_002366885.1 Verrucomicrobia bacterium UBA3063 | reverse complement strand
CGCATCTCCTCCATCAACTCCATCTCCGCCCTCTGCGAGGCCACCGGGGCCGACGTCGACGAGGTGGCCCGCGCCATCGGCTATGATTCCCGCATCGGGCCGAAGTTCCTCAAGGCGTCGGTCGGCTTCGGCGGTTCCTGTTTTCAGAAGGACATCCTCAACCTCGTCTATCTCTGCGAGCACTTCGGCCTGCCGGAGGTCGCCGCCTACTGGGAATCGGTCGTGAAGATGAACGACTGGCAGAAGCACCGCTTCTCCGCCCGCATCGTCAGCGACCTGTTCAGCACCGTTACCGGCAAGCACATCGCCGTCCTCGGCTTCGCCTTCAAGAAGGACACCAACGACACCCGCGAGACCGCCGCCATTGCCGTCTGCCGCGACCTCCTCAGCGAGGGCGCCCGGGTCGTTGTTTACGACCCGCGCGTGCCCGAGGCCCAGATCCGCGGGGAAGTCCTCGGTTCCGGCAAGGATCCGAACCTGGTCGTTGCCAAAAGCGCCCTGGAGGCCTGCCAAGGCGCCCATGCGGTGGCTGTCCTGACCGAGTGGGACGAGTTTAAGGCCCTCGACTTCAAAAAAATCCACGACGGGATGCACAAACCCGCCTTCCTTTTCGACGGCCGCAACATCCTCCCCCACGCGAAACTGAAGGAAATGGGCTTTAAAGTCTTTGCGATCGGGAAACCCTTTTGATTTCGCCAGATACAAAGGTTGAAACTAGGTAGGGCCCGACCTCCGGGCGGGCCGATTTCGATGTCATATCATTCAAAAAACAAAACGGCCTGCCGGGACGTCAGGCCCTACCAAGCTCTAATATGAAACTCTTGGTCACTGGATCGTCGGGTCTGATCGGTTCGGAGGTGGTCAGCTACTTCGCCGGGCAGGGGGCGGAGGTTCACGGGGTCGACAACAACCAGCGGGC
>DFCD01000138.1:0-386 GCA_002366885.1 Verrucomicrobia bacterium UBA3063 | reverse complement strand
GGCGACACCCGCTGGAACCAGCAGCGGTTGGAAAAAGATTATAAGAACTTCAAACACCACGAACTGGATATCCGCGACCGTGAAAAGGTCCTGCAGTTCATCGCCAAGCTTAAGCCTTCGGCCATCGTCCACACCGCCGCCCAGCCCAGCCACGACCTCGCCGCCTCCCGTCCCTTTGACGATTTCGACGTCAACGCCGTCGGCACCCTCAACCTGCTGGAAGCCGCCCGGAGGGCCTGCCCGGAGAGCCCCTTCGCCCACATGTCCACCAACAAGGTGTACGGGGACCGGCCGAACTTCATCAAACTGAAAGAGCTCGAGACCCGGTGGGACTACGACGACCCCGCCTACAAGGAGGGGATTGCCGAGACTTTCTCCATCGATGC
>DFCD01000096.1:831-2600 GCA_002366885.1 Verrucomicrobia bacterium UBA3063 | reverse complement strand
GTCCCGCCGCCGGGCTGCGCCGAGTGGCGAAATTATCCGAGCCGGAATCAGGGCGAATTATGGAGGTTTGGACGGAGGAACCGGCAATCCAGTTTTATGCGGGCTCCTTTTTGGATGGGAGCCTGACCGGAAAATCGGGACGCCCCTATCGTCGCCATGCCGGTCTTTGTCTGGAATGTCAGCGCTATCCCATGCCCGGTGGGCCGCCCGGGTTTGGCTCTCCCGTTGTCCTGCCCGCACAGGGGTATCGGCAAAAAACGCAGTATCGCTTTTTCGCCAATTAGCGGTCGCGCCGGGCGGCCTCGACCCAAGTCCGGGCTTCGCGCGTCAAACTCGACCAATCCCCTTGTTCGATCATCTCCCGCCGGGCCAGGGCGGATCCCACGCCCACCCCGACCGCTCCGGCCTGCAACCACTCCCGCACGTTCACAAGGGTGACCCCGCCGGTGGGTAAAATTTTCAACATCGGCAAGGGGGCCCGATAGGCCTGGACCACGGAGGAACTTAGCGAATCGGCAGGGAAAAGCTTCACGATGGGCGCCCCCATCGTCCAGGCACGCCAAGCCTCCGTGGGAGTAAAAACCCCGGGAAGAATGGGTACCCCATGACGAATCGATTCCCGGACGGTGGCTTCGTCCAGAACAGGGGTGACCAAAAATTCGGCGCCTGCCCCGATCGCCCGCGATGCTTCCTCCTGCGAGAGAACCGTGCCCACCCCGATGCGCAGTTCTGCCCCCGCATAGCGCCGACGGAGTGCGCTGACGGCTTCCAGGCAACCGGGGGTGGGCAGGGTGATTTCAAGCACGCGGATGCCCCCCGCCTGCAGGCTCTCCGCGGCCTTGCTCAAGTCGGCAGGGGCGGGGAGACGCAGGATTGATAACACCGGGCAGGCCTGGAGGGATTCCTCCAGTGCTTGGGTGTGGGCAGGGGAAGGGCTCTTCACTTGCATTGTTTATACCTTTTTATAATGTATACATTATATGAAAACAAAGCAACCCCTGGTCACCCCGTCGGCCGGGCCCGCCCTCTCCACCTCGGCTCCCCGCTATGCCCAAATCATGGCGCAACTGGAGTCGGAACTGCGCCGGCGCCGGCCGGGCGACGTGGTGCCCAGGCAGAGGGACCTGGCCGCCCGATTCGGTTCCAGCATGATCACGATCCGCCGAGCCATGATGGAGTTGGGACGGTTGGGCTTGGTCGAGGCAACCCGGGGGCGGGGTACGGTGGTCCGTCGCCCCACGGTGGTGGATGCCCACACCGGGGTCTCCAGTTGGACCGATTCCATGATGGGGGTCGGCGGTCATCCCCAAACCGCATGGACACGGATCCGCACCGGTCAAGGAAGCGAGCGGGTACGGCGGTGGCTGGGGCTGAAGTCCGGGGCGGAAGTGGTGACCCTCCAGCGTCTGCGCATGCTCGATGGCAAACCGGCATGTTTGATGGTCAACCACCTGCCTGCCGATCGGGTCCCGGGTCTCGAGCACGAGGGGTTGGACGATCAGTCCCTTTACGCGGTTCTGCAGCGCCGCTTCGGTTTCAAGCCGTCCTATGCGGACGAGGAGGTGAAATCCCGCCCGAGCCAAAGCTCCGAACGTGCCGCTTTCGGCAAGGATTGCCGGACGGTGGTTTGTGTCCAGCGGCTGACCTACGACAAAAATGATCGGCCCATCGAGCTGGCCCAACTTTCCGCCCCGGCAGATTCCTACACCTACCGGGTTCGGTTGGTGGTGGATCCGGCCGCGGCAAGTTCCGCTTCCCAGCCGGGATCG
>DFCD01000096.1:0-674 GCA_002366885.1 Verrucomicrobia bacterium UBA3063 | reverse complement strand
GCCGTCCGTGACAAGGCGGTGCTAATGGTTCCGGCCACGCCTGCCGACATCAATGCAGGCCGATTGGAACGGGCTCCCGGAGTCATCGGCCTGGCGAAAGGGGCGTGGGATCGTTCGGGTCTGAAGGATGGTGTTTTGGGCTTTCTCCGAGGTTTTCATCCGGAGCCATTCCTCCAGCACATCTGTTTGCTTTATGGCGCCGGGCCCACGCAGGCGGTCATTCGGAGCTACAGAAAACACCCCGCTGAGGTAGCCATCACCTTACCTTGGGGCACTCATGAGGAGTTTCTTCATTGCGGGTTGACCGGCGAGGAAGAGCTTCGCAGGGCAGGTATAGCGCTGGGGGGGATCACCTCTACGGTGCGGGGTTATTTCGTGGAGCGACGCCCCTCGGCCTTTCACCTTTTCGGATTTGTTGAGGAAGGAGAACTTGAAATCGTGCCCGTGGGAGCGGATATCGTGCGGGCGGCGGCTGGAAGCTGCTTCCTGCTGGAGGCCGGTTTTCGTGGATTCTATCGCGCAAACCGGGCGACGCAGTTCCTTTGGTTTCACCTCCGGAACGACCGCTTTAGCCTGCCGGCGGAAGGCAGAATCCTGGTCAGCGGCCATCCCCGCGCCCAGCCGTTGGTGCAGGTGGGCCGCCAGTTTTTCGAAGAGTGCCGGTTGGAAACCCC
>DFCD01000068.1:3649-4870 GCA_002366885.1 Verrucomicrobia bacterium UBA3063 | reverse complement strand
CCATCCTGCACGGGGAGATGGACTGCCTGATGAACGCCGGAAGACAGAAGAGCTACCGGGACACGGTGATCTACTCGACGCTGTGCCCCTGCTTCATGTGCTCCGGCACCATCGTGCAGTTTAAAATTCCCCGCGTGGTGGTGGGCGAGGCGGTCAATTTTCCCGGAGCGCCGGAATTTCTGAGGTCGCAAGGGGTGGAGGTGGTCATCCTCAATCGACCGGAACTGATCGGGATGATGGGGGATTTTATCCGGGCGAAGCCGGAGCTTTGGAACGAGGATATTGCGGAGTGATTGGAAGTTTCAGCTAGGTAGGGTCCGGCCTTCGGGCGGACCAAAAGAAAGGCGAGCTTGGTAGTTTCAAAACGGCCCGCCGGGACGTCGGGCCCTACCAAACCTCAAACTCCTTCGGGCAAAGCGCGGATGGAGGGCAGGGCACGGTAGCGCTGGTCCATGTCGAGACCGTACCCAATGACGAAGCGGTCGGTGATGTGGAAGCCGACCCAGCGGGCGCTGACCGTGCGGACCCGCTTCCGCTTTTTGTTGAGAAGCACGCAAACTTCCACCTGGCGGGCGCCGAGGCGTTTCGCGTGGCTACGGGTGTGGGCCAGGGTCAGGCCGGAATCGAGGATGTCGTCGATCAGCAGGACATCGCGGCCCCGGAAGTTTCCCCGGCAGGATTTCAGGCCGTGGAGCCGCCCGGTCGAGCGGGTGCCGCGGTAGCTGGAGACCGTCCAAAACTCGACCTCCGTCGAGGGTTCCAGGTGCCGCAACAGGTCCACGACAAAAAAAACGCTGCCCTTGAGCAGGGCGACGACGGTGAGGGGGCGGTTTTTGTAGAATCTCCGGATGGAACGGCCAAGCTCCCTTACCCGCCGGCGGATCCGGACGGAGGAAATGTAATCTTGGCCGGGAGGCCGGATCACTGGCCGGCGGCGGTCGGCGTCAGGCGGTTGAGTTCGTCGGAAATTTTGACGGTGAGGGGGCCGTTGATTTTCAGGTTGAGGCCTTTTTCCCAGGAGGCGCGGGCGTTGGACTCCTCCTCGAGCTGGGCAAAGCAGAGGCCGGCGTAGTAGTAGATGGCGAGGGAGGTCAGGCCGTCGACAACCTCGGGATTCTTGGCGAGCTGGTCGACGAGCTGGCGGAAGTCCTCCCGGGCGATCTTGCGGCGGTCAAAAATGGTGGGGAGATGATAGTTGTTGATCGCGCGGATGAAGCGGAC
>DFCD01000068.1:2520-3558 GCA_002366885.1 Verrucomicrobia bacterium UBA3063 | reverse complement strand
GCGCTGCCGAGGTAGACGAGCAGGATTCCGTTGTCCGGTTGTTCCGAGGTCAGTTCCTCCAGCCAGGCCACCAGACGGCGGGTGGCGTCCTTGTTTCCTTCCTCGGCCTGGGAGTGCATCTCGTAGATCTGTTTCAGGAGCGGGTGAGAGTAGGTCTCCGAGTAGGTGCCGGGGGTGCTGGTGCTCGCCCGTAGGGGAAAATTGGCAAGTCCTACGAGAAACAGGAGGATGGTGGTTGTGCGGATCAACTCGTTTTTCCTTAGGGCTTACTTAAGAAGCGGGTTGCGGTTTTGCAACCCCTATTTCCCCCTGGCCTGACCCCTTTGGGGAAGGGGAATCTGGTCAGTCGCTGCGACGACCCGCCAGAAGCGGGAGCAAATGCCAGAGAAGATAGAGAAGGGAGGTGATAAACGCGGCCACGTAGGTCCAAGCGGCGGCCCGTAAGACCGAATCCACGGCCTGGGTCTCCCTGCCCGGCGCGATGAAACGCATCTTCGGCAGGATCTGCAGGGCCCGGCGGGAGGCATCAAACTCCACCGGCAGGGTGATGAGGTTGAAAAGCATGATGACGCCCCACCCCGCCACCATCAGGGTGAGGTAGGTCTGCGAGGTGAAGCCCCCAAGGCCCGTGAAGAGACCAAGCAAGGGAAGCCAGGTGACGATCTGCGAGGCAAAGGTGGTGGCGCCCACGGCGGCCATGCGCCACTGGAGGGGGGCATAGGCAATCTTGTGCTGGATGGCGTGGCCGCATTCATGGGCGGCGACGCCGAGGGCCGCGGCCGAATGACCGTGGAAATTCTGGGTCGAGAGAACAAGCCGCTTGTGCATGGGGTCGTAATGATCGCCCAACAGGCCGTCGTGTTCGGTGATCTCCACATCGTGGATGCCGGCGGCATCGAGGATCTTGGCGGCGGCCTCCGCGCCGGTGTAACCGGAGGAGGCAGGCACTTCGCTGCCCCGCGCGTAAGCGGATTTTACCCGGAAGGCCGCCCAGAGGGACAAGGCCATCGTTCCAAAGAATGTTGCCAGCCAAAGAAT
>DFCD01000068.1:917-2415 GCA_002366885.1 Verrucomicrobia bacterium UBA3063 | reverse complement strand
TCTACGGGCGCCTTCCTCGATCTGCTCGATGGAAGTCGCGTAGGAGAGCCGCACGGTCTGGTCGTTCCCGAAGGCTTTGCCCGGGACCACCGCCACCCGCTCTTTCTCGAGGAGCTTTTCGGCAAATTCGGTGGAGCTAAGTCCGGTTTTCGAGATGTTGGTGAGGATGTAAAAGGCGCCGGTCGGCTTCACAAAGCTGAGCTTCGGGATCAGCGCGAGCAGGTCGCAGAAACGGCGGCGACGCTTGTCGTATTCCTTCTTCATTTCCGCCACGCAGTCCTGCGGGCCCTTGTAGGCGGCCAAAGCGCCTTTCTGGGCGAAGGAGGTGGGATGGGAGGTGGTGTGGCTTTGGATGGAGTCGATCGCTTTGGCGAGGTGGGCGGGGGCGGCCACATAGCCGAGACGCCAACCGGTCATCGCGTAGGGTTTGCTGAAACCGTTAACGGTGAAGGTGAGGTTGTAAACCTCCTTGCTGAAGGAGGCCAGGGAGGAGTGTTTCGCATCGTCGTAGACCAGCTTTTCGTAGATCTCGTCCGAAAGGATGTAGATCTCCTCGTCCAGGGCGACCTCGGCGAGCGCGGCCAGTTCGTTCTCGGAGTAGACGGTGCCGGTGGGGTTGCCGGGGGTGTTGAGGATGACCATCTTCGTGAGCGGGCTCATGTACTCGCGAAACAGTTCGGGCGTGAGCTTGTAGCCGTTCTCGGCGGAGGTCGGGACGATGACGGGTTCGCCGCCGGCCACCCGGACCATTTCCGGATAGCTGAGCCAATAAGGGGCGGGGATGAGGACCTCGTCGCCCGGATTGATGGCAGCGAGGATGGCGTTGAAGCAGGCGTGCTTGGCGCCGCAGGTGACGATGACCTGAGAGGGCTCGTAGCTCAGGCCGTTGTCGGCCTTGAGCTTTTCGGAGATGGCGGCACGCAGTTCGGGAATGCCGGAGGAAGGAGTGTACTTGGTGAAGCCGGCGTCGAGGGCGCCCATGGCGGCGGCCTTGATGTGCTCGGGTGTGTCAAAATCGGGTTCGCCGGCGCCGAAACCGACCACGTCGAGGCCCTCGGCCTTCATGGTCTTGGCGCGGGCATCGATCGCCAGGGTGGCGGAGGGGGTGAGGTGACGGGTGCGTTCTGCGGATTCGAGGGCCATAAAGTTTTTCCTTGGTTTGGTTCCTTGTTGAATTGAGCAAAGTATCGAAACAGGCGGAAAAAGTCGAATAGTTTTCAGGCGAAAAGCTTGTGAGTCCAAGACTTGGACCAAGGGAAGATGGGAGATGGCAGATCGGAGATGGGATCTAGCCCAGTTTGCGCAGGGCTTCGCGGACGAGTTCACCAGAGAGTAGAGAGGAGTCGAGACCGGAGAGGGCCTTTTGGGCCTCGGCCGGCTTGTAGCCGAGGGCGAGCAGCGCAAGCAGGGCGTCCTGGGAATTGCCGGCGAGCGGGGCGGGCGAGGCTTTGGACGGGGCTCCGCCGGCCAGGGCGTCGAGGGCCGGCAGTTTGTCGCG
>DFCD01000068.1:0-900 GCA_002366885.1 Verrucomicrobia bacterium UBA3063 | reverse complement strand
AGGCCCTTGAGTTTGGCCAGCGTGGTGGTGTCGCCCGTGGCCACGGCATCGCGGACGGTCTGCGGGGTGGTGCCGGCAAGGATGGAAAGGGCGGTTTTTGGGCCCACCCCGGAAACGTGGTGAAGAAGAAGGCGGAAGAGGTCCCGTTCTCCCGTGGAGAAGAATCCGTAGAGGGTGTGGTCATCCTCGCGAACGGCAAGATGGGTGAGGAGACGGACCTTTTCCCCCGCCTTGGGGAGCCGGTCATAGGTGGTCACGGGAATCTGTATCTCGTAGCCGACCCCCTGGCAGCTGATCACGACGCGGGTGGGCCAGGATTCGCTCAGGGTGCCTTCGACGAAGGAGATCATGCTACGAGCCTGCCGTGACGGTCCGGGCGGAGAAGGCGGATCGGCGTAGGTGGGTGAGACCGACGGCGAGGGCATCGGCCTCGTCCGGGGCGGGATTATGGCGGAGGCCGAAAAGTGCGCGGGTCATGAAGGAGACCTGCTCCTTCCGAGCACCACCTTTGCCGGTGGAGGCTTTTTTGACGAGTTTGGGAGGATATTCGTGGATCGTGAGGCCGGCGCGGGCGGCGGCGAGGAGGGCGGCCCCCCGGGCGGCACCGAGGGTGATGGCGGTGCGGGTGTTCTGGACGTAAATGACCAGCTCGATGGCGAGGGCTTCGGGGGAGTGGGCCTGGATCAGCTCCGCCAAGCGGTCGTGAATCTCCACCAGACAGGAGGAGGAGGGGCGGGAGGCGGGGATTTTGATGGTGCCGGAGGCCAGGACCACCGGTTTTTCGGCTGTCCCCTCGAGGACGGCGAAGCCGGTGCCACGGAGGGACGGGTCGAGGGCCAAAATCCGCATGGGGGAATCGTGCCAATCGGTAAAAAGATGTCGAGGGAGGGCCGGTTGACC